>CAZOYS010000017.1:0-21904 GCA_964584155.1 uncultured Lachnospiraceae bacterium | reverse complement strand
GGACCATCATCATCGGCACCATCATGATTGCCATGGCCCTCGGCAATATCTACGGCGGGAAAAAGGCCGATGAAAATCCGGATCCGGACAGGCTCTATTCCCGCATTCTCGTGGCTGCCGTCTGGATTGCAGCGATACCTTTCGCAGGCAGATATATAATAATATTGATTGCCGGTCTTCTGGCAGTGACGGTCAGCACGGGCTTCCTCATCTGGGCGGCCTTCCTGTCCTGCATGATCATCTTCGTCTATCCCCTGTTTCTGCTGGGTACCGTGACGCCGTCCCTTGTCAAGTACACGACGGATTCCCTCGAGAATAATGCTCAGGTCGTAGGAAGGCTCGGGGCCATGAATACCATAGGCTCCATCATCGGTACTTTTCTGCCGACATTTGTGACAATACCTGCAGTCGGTACGGCGGTGACCTTCATCCTTTTTTCCGGGATTCTGCTGGCTCTGGCCATTTTCTACTTTTTCTCGAAGAAGGCAGGTTTGCGGAAATCCCTGCTTGCCCTCGTGCTCTTCATTATTTTCACGATTCTCGGAAGTACCGGCCGATTTGCCTTCTGGGAGAAAAATCTGACATACGAAGGCGAGTCTGTATATAATTACCTGCAGGTAAAAGACCTTTCCGACCGGACCATTCTTTCCACGAACGTTCTGTTCGGGGTTCAGTCCGTGAAGATGAAGACGGACGACCTGACGGGCATGTACTATGACTATGCTCTGGCAGCCCCGGTCATGGCGGATTTTCAAGACAAGGAACATCCGTCCCTTCTGGTCCTCGGCATGGGAACAGGGACCTTTGCCAAACAGACAGAGAAGTATTTTCCGGGGACAGATGTGACCGGCGTGGAAATCGATGAGAAGATTACCGGCCTCGCCCATACCTATTTCGACCTGCCGGAGGATATTCCCGTTGTCACTTATGACGGCAGGGCTTTCCTTTCCGGTACGGATGAAAAATATGACTGCATCATGGTCGACGCCTACCAGGACATCACGATTCCCTTCCAGATGAGTTCGAAGGAGTTCTTCACCGAGGTGCGGGACCACCTGAAGCCGGGCGGGGTCATGGTCGTGAATCTCAATATGCACTCGGACAAGGCCGGTTCCATCAACGCAGGCCTTACGGATACGATTGCCTCGGTCTTTCCCAATGTGGAAACCGTCGATGTGAAGGGAAATACGAACCGGGAACTTTTTGCTTCCGTGAATACGGACCTGGCCGCAGCTCTTTCTGAAAATGCAGGCGGAATCGGAGACAGGCAGCTTTCCGCCATGATGGAGACCGTCTCTGAAGGACTGGAGACGCCGGAGACAGGCGGCACCGTCTTTACGGACGACAAGGCTCCTGTAGAGCTTCTCGGCATGCGGATGATTGACGACCTCATTTCAGATGAGCTGGCTTACTATAAGAAGGTCTTGAAGGAAGAAGGCATTCAGGGGATTCTGAATGAGATGTAGAAGACGTATTCATATATGGAATGTGTTAAAATAAAGGGCAGGTGACGGAAAGGTCATCTGTTCTTTCTTTTTCGGAAACTTGATATTTTCGGAGGCGCCATGTCCTATATTACTTTCAAAGATGTGACAAAGGTGTACGGAAGCGGGGAGTCGGAGGTCCGGGCCCTCGACGGGGTGAGTTTCTCCATAGAGGAAGGGGAGCTCACGGTTCTTCTGGGCTCCTCCGGGGCCGGAAAGACAACCCTTCTCAACATGCTGGGCGGGATGGATTCCGTGACATCCGGCACAATTACCTTTGCAGGCCATGCTGTATCCGGCATGAATGCGCGCCAGCTGGCCGATTACCGGCGGAAGGACGTGGGTTTCGTCTTTCAGTTCTACAATCTCATCCCCAATCTCACTGCCCTTGAAAATGTGGAGATTGCGGCTCAGCTCGTAAAGGACCCCATTCCGGCGGAGGAAGCCCTCTCCATGGTCGGCCTTTCGGAAAGAATGAATAATTTTCCTGCCCAGCTGTCCGGCGGCGAACAGCAGCGGGTGGCCATCGCCCGGGCCCTGGCCAAGAATCCCAGCCTCCTTCTCTGTGACGAGCCGACCGGGGCCCTGGACTATGTGACCGGGAAGGCTGTCCTCAAGCTCATCTATGACCTCACAAAGGAGAGGGGGACGACCGCCATTATCATCACCCACAACCAGGCCATTGCTCCCATGGCGGACCGGATCATGCGCATTAAGAGCGGACAGATTCTATCGAATGAGAAAAATCAGAATGTGACGCCGATTGAGGAGATTGAGTGGTGAAGGCTATATTTAAACTTACCGGCCGCAGCATCCGGACCTTCTTTGCCCGCTATCTGGCCCTTCTTCTGATCGTGCTTTTAGGTGTCGGTTTCTTTTCGGGGCTCAAGGTCACGAAGGAGGCCTTTCAGGCCACCTGCCAGGCCTATTTCGATGAGGAGAATTTCTGTGATTTCCGCCTCTTGTCTACTCTGGGCTTGACGGACGGGGATGTGACAGCCTTCATGGAGGCGGACGGGGTACAAGAGGCGGAAGGGACAGTGTCCCTTGATGCCCTGATGGAATTTGAGGGGGATACCCGGGCCTACCGTCTGCATACCCTGCCGCAAATTGAGAACCTTCCTGTGAGCACTGCGGGCCGGGTCCCGGTGAGTGATGACGAATGCCTTGCCGATGCCAGGGCTTTTTCAGCGGAGGATATCGGGAAAACACTCATGGTGTCCGAAGCAAATGAGGATAGTGTGACGGACAGTCTGACAGTGCGGGAGTTTACGATTACAGGCCTCTGCAATTCACCTCTTTATCTCGGGACGGACCGGGGGACGTCTTCCATCGGAAGCGGGACGCCCAAGGGCTTTCTCTATGTCCTGCCCGGGGCCATTGACACCGATGCCTTTACGGAAATCGATGTGACTCTTTCTGAGAAGGAGCCCCTGTACTCGGCTGCCTACGATGAGCTCGCGGATGCAGAGAAAGAAAAAATGAAGTCCCTGCTGCAGGAGAGGGCGGAAGCCCGATACAGCGAACTTCTTGACGAGATAGAGACGAAGGCAAAAGAGGAAGCAGAGAAAAAGGCAAAGGATGCGGTGGAGGCGCAGTTTCAGCAGCTGTCCGCATCCGGACAGATTCCGAAAGAAATGCTTACCGTGCAGAAGGAAACTGCCTTGAGCGAGGCTCTTTCCAGAGCGGATGAAGAACTCCCTTCAAGGGAGGAACTGGCGGAGAAGGCCGGTCTGGAGAAGCCGACTGTCTATGTCCTTGGCCGCACTGAAAATGCGGGCTATGTGTCCTTCAAGAGCGACACAGCCATCGTGAGCGGCATTGCGAATGTTTTTCCTCTGTTTTTCGTCCTGATTGCCATGCTGGTCTGTATCACGACTATGTTCCGCATGGTGGGAGAGGAGCGGGGGCAGATCGGTACCCTGAAGGCAATGGGATACCGGAATTCCCACATTATTCTTAAATACCTTCTCTATTCAGGAAGCGCTACGCTCCTGGGCTGGGCCCTGGGCTTTTTCGGCGGGACGTATGCCATTCCGAAAGTCTTCTGGCTGGCCTACGGAAGCGTCTACGGCTTTGCCCCGCTTCGTTTCATCTTTTCACCGTCTCTGGCTCTATTGACCTTTGCCGTATCCATGGCGGGGATTCTCATCAGCACCTATATCACCTGCCGGGGAGAGCTCATCAGTACGCCGGCCGCCCTGATCCGGCCGAAGGCGGGGAAGGCGGGAAAACGGATTCTCCTGGAGCGGCTGCGCGGCTTCTGGAAGAAGCTTTCCTTCCTGCAGAAAATCGTGACCCGGAACATGTTCCGCTACAAGGCCCGTCTCCTCATGATGCTGGTGGGCATTTCCTGCTGTACGGCCCTGCTTGTGACTTCCTTTGGCGTGCGGGATTCCCTGATTCACATGGGAGACGAGCAGTACGGGGAGATACAGAAGTACCAGTACGAGGCCGGCTTCTCCGGGGATGAAGAGGACATCGAGAATAATATAAAGCACCTGAACGGTGTGACCGGGACTCTTTCCTGCTCAATCGGGCGCTGTGATCTCACGGGTCCTGAGGCAGCCCTGAATACCGTAGCGGTCTACGGCGTTTCCGACACAGTAGCTTTTGATGACTTCTGGACACTTGCTGACCGGCAGACGAAGAAAAAGATTCCCTTCCCGGGGAAAGGAGAGGCCGTCATCAATGAAAAGATTGCAGAGAAACTGGGCCTTTCCGTCGGGGACTCCTTTGACATACAGGACGCGGATATGAATACCTTCTCCGTCCGGGTGGCGGGCATCTTTGAAAACCGGGTGGATAATTTCGTCTTCGTATCCGCTGACACGCTGGATGAGGCAGCAGGAGATTGGAAAGCGAATACTTTTCTCATTCAGGCGGACCCGCTTGCTGCGAATATCCTTCCCGCTGAACTGATGACTGAGGACGGCATCCGCAGTGTTACGAATCTGGTTGACGCAAAGGACAAGGTGAATAAAACTCTTTCCTGTGTGAACTATATTGTTGCCCTCATGGTTCTCTTTTCCGGGGCCCTGGCATTTATTGTCATCTTCAACCTCACGAATATCAATATTGAAGAGCGGTCCCGGGAGATTGCCACGGTGGAAGTCCTGGGCTTCTATCCGAAGGAGCTCTATGCCTATGTTCTCCGGGAGAATGTCCTGTCGGCGATTCTGGCTGCCCTGATCGGGCTTCCCATAGGCTATGCCTTTCATTTTGCTGTCATGCATATGATTGTCGTGGATACCATGGTCTTTGACATTCACATCGCTCCGCTGAGCTACGGCTTTTCTGTCTTCTTCACGGTTCTTTTTGCTTTTCTGGTTGACGTCGCCATGCGGCGGCAGATTCGCAGGATTCCTATGGCGGAGTCTCTGAAGGCGGTTGAGTAGGCCGCGGGGAGAAAGCAAGATTCCCTGTTTTTCCGTAAAAAGGGGTGCGTTTCCGCCTTTTCACAGTTTCCGAAAATGATATAATATTCGTTACGGATATCCGATGAATTGAAAGTCGGGTAATTTGATACAAAAGGAGAGAGCATGAAAACAAAAGAGAAGAAGACCGGACGGATTCGAAACCGCCTTCTGGCACTGATTGTACCGACAGTGTTGGTGGTGATTGCCATTCTTGTCGCTACCGCAGGCTATATTTCCAGCCAGCGTATGCGGGAGATGGCCGTGGAGGAACTGGATTCCTCCATTTCGAATCAGGGGGACAATATTGAGTCCTGGCTGAACGAGAACCTTGAAAATTTCCAGACCGTCAAGCATGCCATTGAGTCCCTGCATCCGGACGAAGAAGGGCTGCAGGATGTGCTCGATGCCTACTATGGCTACAACAAAAATGTGGCGGACGGTATGCGGATCGGGACTTCCTCCGGCAGGGTCTATAAGGCCGCGGATTCCGAAGCGCCGACTTCGAATCCCACAGGCGAGACCTGGTATCAGCAGGGCACGACCTCTGTCAATATGCATTACGGAGAGGCCTATGACCGGGGCGACGGCGTCATGGTTATTTCCGCCACGGGTATGCTCGATGACGGGGCCGATGAAATCCGGGTTCTGGACGCGGACCTTACGATTGACAAGATTTCCACGATTGTCAATTCCGGTGTCAAGATGAAGAAGGCCTCCTCCCTTCTCATCGATACGACGGACGGGCTCGTACTGGCCTCGCCCGATTCCGCCCAGGTCGGCCAGACTATTGCTTCCCTGACCGGCAGCAAGCTCCTCTCCGGAGTTGCCGTGCAGCTTTCCGCCCGGGACTATGCGGATTCCACGATTGCAAACAACCTCGTTGCCTTCGATGAGATCAGCGGGACCGACTGGATTCTGGTCTCCTACATTCCCATCAAAGTCGTTTTCCGGGGTGTGAACCAGATGATTCAGATTCTGATTCTCGTCGGAATTGCAGCGGCAGCAGTTCTTGCCCTTCTGATTGGTTTCATGGTAAGCCGGGTCATTGCTCCCCTTGCTGATATCACGAAGGACATCACGGCCATGAGTGAAGGTGACTTCACGATTGACGTCAGGGCAAATTCCAATGACGAAATCGGTGCCATGGGTTCATCGGTCCGTGACTTTGTCGAGAAGATGCGCTCCATGCTTTCAAATATCAATGAAGAGTCCCAGAAACTCCGGGAACAGTCCGAGTCCAGCGACCGGGTTAGTAAGTCTATGTTTGATGACTCCCGGACCCAGTCCGATGCCATGCAGAGCCTGAACGAGACCGTTGACCAGCTGGCGGCTGCCGTCAACGACATCGCCCAGAACGCAACCGTCCTGGCCGGAGTTGTGGCCGATACCCGGGACAAGTCCGACAAGGCCGGTGAATCCATGAAGGCCACGGTAGAGCTTTCCCAGGAGGGCCGCTCTGACATGGAGCAGCTTTCACTTGCCATGCAGGAAATCCAGAAGTCCAATGAAAATCTAGTGGAGTCTGTAAACCAGGTAGGTCAGGCTTCCGAAGAAATCACGAATATCGTCGGTCTCATCAGTGAGATAGCCGACCAGACGAACCTCTTGTCACTGAATGCTTCGATTGAGGCGGCCCGGGCAGGCGAGGCCGGTAAGGGCTTTGCCGTCGTAGCTTCCGAAATCGGCAAGTTGGCCACGAACTCCTCAGCCAGCGCCTCCAATATTGCCAAGCTCATCGATCAGGTCCGGGACCTTATCGCAAAGGTTGTGGATCAGGCCAATACAAGCGCCGAGAGCATCAATCAGAATACGGAGCTCATCAATACAGCTGTCGGTACCTTCGACAAGATTTTCGAGAACATTCAGGAATCCGATGCCCTGATCCGGGACATGGTCCAGGATGTGGACAAGGTAAACGACGTTGCAAGCAATGTGGCCGCCATCTCCGAAGAGCAGGCAGCATCGGCCGACGAAATCCTGCAGACCTCCCAGGATATGGTTCAAAAGGCCCAGGACATCACGAAGTCCAGCCAGGACGTGGCGGACAATTCCGAGCAGCTGGCCGGGACATCCGATACCCTGACCGAGTATGTCAACCGTTTCAAGATTTGAGGGAGGCCGAGATGAAAATGAGACTAATGAAAAAATTTGGCGTCTGCCTCCTGACCGGGGTCATGACAGTCGTTTTGCTGGCAGGCTGCGGGGCGTCTTCCGGCTCCTCCTCCGGCGGCAGTGCATCGAAAATCATGTTTGTCACAACGGATACGGAGGATGCCTATCGGAAGCTGTTGACAGACGGTATGGCCCAGGCGGCTTCGGATGCCGGTGTCACCATGGACAAGGTGGAATGCGGCAACGATGTTGAGGCCCAGGTGGAAGCGACGCGAAAAGCGGCAGAAGGCGGCTACGGGGCAGTCATCTGCCGTCTGGCGGATTCTTCCACGGCACCCCAGATAGAGCTGGCTGCCGGGAACCTTCCTGTCATCTATGTAAACAACCAGCCGGACGAAAGCGCCCTTTCCGCGGACAAGTACATGTATGTGGCTTCGAACGAGACAGAATCCGGCAAAGACCAGGCCGAGTATGTCATTCAGAAGTTGGGCAAGAAAGACATGAATATCGTCATCATGGAAGGGGAGAAAGGCCATTCGGCTACGACGGCTCGTACGGCAGCTGTCAAAAATACTCTAACGGACGAAGGTATCAAATACAATGTCGTCTTTATGGATTACGCCAACTGGTCGGATACAGAGGCCCGGCAGAAACTGAACCTCTTCTTCCGCACCGGTCAGAGCGTGGACGCCATCTTCTGCAACAACGACACCATGGCCCTTGGTGCGGTAGAAGCCCTGAAGGACAACGGCCTTGACCCGGGGGAGATTCCCGTCACCGGCGTCGATGCCACAGCTGACGGCTGCAAATCCATTCAAAACGGCGAGATGGCCTTCACGGTCTTCCAGAACGCGAACGGGCAGGCCGCCAAAGCCATTGAGATTGCCACGGCCCTGGCCTCCGGCAAATCCGCCAAGGGCATAGAGGGTGTCTCGGATGACCTCCTTTACGGCTGGGTTCCCTTCGAGCCGGTGGATGCGTCGAATGTGACTGACTACATGAACTGACGTATAGCATGTAAAGAAAAAAGCTCTTTAATTCCAATATGGGATTAAGGAGCTTTTTCTTGTGCTGCAATTGCATTCATATCATGGGAACCGGGTGAAGGGTTGCCAGACGTGGATTTTCAGCCTTCCTCTTCCGGGTAGGTCAGACCCCACTGTTTCCGGAAGTCAGTCATGAGCTTCATGACATCGACAGTGTAGTCGATGTGCAGGCGGGAGGCCTCGCCGCGGACGGCCGCCTCCATGTCGGAGAGCTCATACCAGAGGGCGTCGTCCGTGGAGCCGGCTGCGATGACTGTCTTTTCCCCGGTCTCCGCGTCCGTGAAGACGGCTTCCTGAGCTCTCGGGTACTCCATGATTTCGATATAGCCCTTCTCACAGGAAATCATGCCCCGCTTGGGCTGTTTCGAGTGCATGGAAAGCATGATGGTGGCCAGCTGCCCTGCATTATTTTCAAGGAGCATGGAAGCCTCCTCGTCGACTCCCGTGGGGGCTTTGACCAGCATGGACTGCATGGCTGTCGGGGCAGAGTCAAAGAACCAGCGGATGAAGGAGAGGGCGTAGACTCCGATATCCAGCATGGCTCCGCCGGCAAGAGAGCGGTTGAAGAAGCGGTTCTTCATATTGTAGTCCTTGAAGGAGCCGAAGTTCATCGTGATGAGGTTGACCCGGCCGAATTCCCCTGTTGAGAGGCGCTTTGCAAGCTCCGTATAAAGGGGCATGTGGTAGATGGTTTGGGCCTCGGCAATCAGGGTCCCTTTTTCTTTGGCCAGGGACAGGCATTCGTTGAGTTCGTCGGAATTCAATGTAATGGACTTTTCGACAAGGAGATGCTTGCCGCCGGCGATGGCTTTTTTCATGAAGCCTGCATGAGTGTTATGCGGCGTTGTGATATAGATGATGTCCACTTCCGGGTCTGTGAACATTTCGTCCGGCTCGTCATAGACCTTTCCGATTCCGTACTTTTCGGCGAAGACCACGGCCTTTTCATGGGTCCGGTTGCCGACAGCGTAGATCTTTTTGCCGTGCTTTTTCAGGGCCTCTGCCATCTGGTTTGCAATGACGCCGACGCCGAGGACGGCCCAGTTCAGTCCTTTCTCCATAGTTTCCTCCAAAGTGTAAAAACAGGGGCGGTGAAAATGCGAAAATGCATTTTCACCGCCCCTATTATAAGCCTGTAGGCAGGGAGATGTCATGGGTATTTTCAGGCGGTAAAGGGAAGAATCTTTTTTTCTTCCTTTTTGAAACTGCAATTTACCACGTGTTTCAGAAAGTAGCGGTAGAGCGTCGCATCCATATCCAGTTCGGGATGAAAGGACAGGGCCAGAATATGCCGGTACTGCACGGCGACGATTTCATTGTCTTCCCGGGCGAGAACCTCCGCTTCAGGAGAAGCAGAAGTAATATAGGGGGCCCGGATGAAGGTAGCCGGCACTTGACCTATGCCTTTGACATCCAGGACCAGCCGGTGGCTGCCCAGCTGGCGGCCATAGGCGTTGCGGCGGACGGTCACGGGCAGGGTCTGGAAATAGCGCTTGTCATCGTTTTCTATTGTTTCAGCTAGAAGAATCAGCCCGGCGCAGGTGGCAAAGACCGGCAGGCCGCCATCAATCCGTTTCTTCAGGTCATCAAACATATCAAGCTCACGCAGGAGTTTCCCCTGTACGGTGGACTCACCGCCCGGCAGGACGAGAAAATCGAAGGGCCGGTTCAGATCTTTCTTTTCCCGGAGCTCAATCGTGTCAATGCCCAGTGCCTTCAGTAATGCCTCGTGTTCGGCGAAGGCCCCCTGCAGGGCCAATATAGCTGCTGTCATAATGTACTCCTTTCCAATGATTTCACCCGCAGGGCTTCGCTGCCTGACAGCGAAGCCCTGTGAGATTACTTCCCGCGCTCCGCCATCAGGAGTTCAATCTCGTCTTTGTTGATGCCGACCATGGCCTCACCGAGATTTTCGGAGAGTCTGGCAATGAGGGCAGCGTCTGTATAGTTTGTGACAGCCTTCACAATGGCGGCTGCCCGTTTGGCTGGATTCCCCGACTTGAAGATGCCGGAGCCGACGAAGACCCCTTCTGCACCAAGCTGCATCATGAGGGCAGCGTCCGCGGGAGTTGCCACACCGCCGGCGGCGAAGTTCACGACCGGGAGACGGCCCTTGTCATGGACATATTTCACGAGATCGTAGGGAACCTGCAGCTGCTTTGCCTCTTCGAAAAGCTCGTCCTCCCGCATGGAAACTACGCGGCGGATTTCGCTGTTCATCTTCCGCATGTGGGAAACTGCCTGGACGACATCCCCGGTGCCGGGCTCGCCCTTGGTCCGGATCATGGAAGCGCCTTCGGCAATACGGCGCAAGGCCTCGCCCAGGTCTTTTGCCCCGCAGACGAAGGGAACCTTGAACTTGTGCTTATCGATATGATAGACGTCGTCGGCAGGGGAGAGAACCTCGGATTCGTCGATGTAGTCGATTTCAATCGCTTCGAGAATCTGGGCCTCCACGAAGTGACCGATCCGGCACTTGGCCATGACGGGAATGGAGACTGCCTCCTGAATGCCCTTGATCATGGCCGGGTCGCTCATTCGGGAAACGCCGCCGGCTGCCCGGATATCCGCCGGAATCCGCTCGAGGGCCATGACTGCGCAGGCTCCGGCATCCTCGGCAATCTTTGCCTGTTCCGGGGTGGTGACATCCATGATGACGCCGCCCTTCAGCATCTTCGCCAGATCCTTATTGAGCTCGTATCTGGTCTGTTGTGATTCGTCTTTTGTTTCTGCCATTTTCTTGCCCTTCTTTTCTTTCAGCTTTCGTCTTTTTCAGGTACCTGCCGGTGAGGCGGCTTCTGTTCCTGCATTTTCAGGAAGCTGTTTTTTCGCCTTGAGGAGAAATTACCTGTATCAGCAATGGGTATATTTTATGGCAGAGTCTAGCACAATCTGATATTATAAAAAGCACCAATACAGATATAATCAATAAGACCAGATTGAAAGGAGTGACCATATTGCTTACCTATTCGTTCGAGGAAAAAGGGTCAGAACCCCTGTACGCATATCTTTCCCGCTGTATCAAAAATGACATTCTTTCAGGGGCCATCCGGCCCGGGGAAAAGCTGCCTTCAAAGCGGGCATTTGCAAAAAATCTGGGCTTATCCGTTATTACAATTGAGAATGCCTACGGGCAGCTCCTGGATGAGGGCTACATCTATTCCGTGGAAAAATCCGGCTACTTCGCTTCCGATGTGAAGGAAAATATCCGGAAAAAGAAGACGCCTGTGGGCGAAGAAAATCTGGTCATGACAGGAGGAAAGGAGCGTTACCTTTGTGATTTCTCTTCGAATGCCACGGAGGCCGGCCTCTTTCCCTTCTCCGTCTGGTCGAGGCTTCTTCGGGAGGAGCTTTCCAAAGACCGGGACCGGCTGATGGAAGCGCCGCCTTCCGGCGGCGTATATTATCTTCGGGAAGCCATTGCCTCCTATCTCAAGGAGTTCCGGGCCATGGACGTGAAGCCCCGACAGGTGATCATCGGCGGCGGGACCGAGTACCTGATCGGTCTTCTCGTGCAGCTTCTGGGCATTGATAAGACCTACGCCGTGGCGGATCCCGGCTTTGAAAAGATCGGGAAAATTTATGAGAGCTGCGGGGCGGACTGCCGCTACCTGCCGGCAGAGGCAGACGGGATTTCCGCAGATGAACTTCTGAAAAAGCGGATTGACGTCCTTCACGTCTCTCCGGCCCATCACTATCCTCTGGGGACGCGCCTTCCCCTGTCGCGCCGCTATGAGCTTCTGGCCTGGGCGGCGGAGGGAGAAGGACGCTTTCTCATAGAGGACGATTATGACAGTGAGCTCAGGGCGGCAGGAAGACCCCTGTCCACATTATTCTCAATCGATGCAGGGGACAGGGTCATTTACATGAATACCTTTACAAAAACCCTGGCATCGACAATCCGGATTTCCTACATGATTCTGCCGGAGTCCCTGGTGGAGACCTTCTATGACCGCCTGTCCTTCTACGCCTGCACGGTGTCGAATTTCGAGCAGTATACCCTGGCCCGCTTCATAGATGAAGACTATTTCGAGAAACACTTGAACCGCTGCCGGACCTACTACCGGAAAAAGCGGCAGGCTCTGCTTTCCATGCTTGCGGAGGGACGGCTGCAAAGAAAAAGTGAAATTCTGGAAACGGAGGCGGGCCTGCATATTCTGCTGAAAGTTCGCTCGAAGAAAGGGGAGGAAAAAATCGCTGAAGAAGCTCTGAAAAAGGGGGTAAAAATCGTCCCCCTCAGTGCATACTATCACGAAAAGGGGGACGGGAAGAATAATATTTTCGTTCTAAACTATTCGGCAGCTTCGGAGGAGGCGCTGGCCCGGGGAATCCAAGTATTGTCAGGCATTGTTTAGGTTTTTGCGTTAGCAGGTGCACACGGGGTGAGTGCAGAAGAACCGTCCCCCCTTGCGCAAAATTGAGTGCAAGAGAACCGTCCTCCTGCGCTCAGCGCGCCGCATGATGCTTTTCCTTGTCCTCGTACATGGCTTTGTCCAGGTCTTTCAGGTAGGCGTCCATATTCTCTCCTGAATCCGGAGTCCACAGGACGCCGCCGAGGGAAAGCTCCAGGGAATACGGCCTGCCCCTGTGTTTTGCGTTTTCCGCGGACATGGCCTTGCGTACATGGGAAAGCTCCTCCTCCATATCCTCCGGACTTTCCGCCGGAAAGAGGAGCATGAATTCATCTCCCCCGTAGCGGCTGACAATGCCTTTCTTCGGAACGGCTGTTTTCAGGGCCCGGGCGACTTCTTTCAGGGCACTGTCACCGGCTGCATGGCCGTAGCGGTCATTTATGGTCTTGAAGTAGTCGACATCGGCCATGATGGCGCCGAAGGGTTTGCGGATGGATATCTTCTGCTGCAGGACGCTTTCAAACATTCGACGGGATAAGGTCCCGGTCAGGAAGTCCTGGTCGGCGTCCTTGAGCTGGACCTGCATATAGAGAAGCAGCAGGGCCATGGTGGTTCCCGCGTACTCGAACTGGATGCCCTTGAAGGCAATCTGCATGAAACCGCCGATCAGGACGAAAAGGGGAAAGCAGTAGAAAGCAGGGCGGTAAGCCGGATTGATCTGCTTATGGCGCATGGCGATATAGACTTCCACGCCTACGCAGAACAGGAGGTTTCCAATTCCTCGGGGCAGGAAAAGGGGGCCTCTCGTATAGACATCATCCGGGAAGGAATAGAACCAGCCGGTACCCGCAATCTGGGCAATTGTGACAACGATGATATTGACAATGGAATAGAGCACGAGGAGATTCCGGAGGACAGAATCCCGCAGCCGCCGGTCCCCGTCGATCCAGGACTCGATGTAGCGGACAGCGAAGTAGTAGCCGACGGAATCAAAGGCGAAAATGAAGTAGGTGCCGAAGAAGGCAAAGAATTCTGTGTGGCCGGCATGGGGCAGACGGCCCAAAGTGTCTGCGATGAGAAGGCCCATGACCATGAGAAGAAGTTCCGTATAGGTCACTGCGTGGGTATTCATATGGCGGCCGGGAGTTCGGTTCACGAAGAGCAATAGAAGAAGTATGGCAAAGGTATAGCCGTTTGTCACGACCCAGCTTTCGAGGTCAAACAAATGCAGGACTTCCTTTCTCAGGGACCTGTAAAGATGTGCGGACGATGGAATACTGACGTCTGGCTGACTGTTCTTTTCCGCAGTTTTTTTATATTATACCTGCAAATTTCCTTCGTCGAAAGACATCAATGTAAAAATTATACATGCGTACTGTAAAAGAAACAATAACCCAGCCGTAAGATAGGAAAATCATTTGACAGATTTTCGTATTTTGCTATACTTCGGTTTATAAATGCTTTATAAATTCTCCGGGAAGAACCCCGGAAGGAAGCTTTCAGGCAGCATTGCCGCGAATGAAAGGAGAAGAGATTCATGAAAAAGAAATTCGGAATCCGGGAAGTCGTTGCCATAGGTATTGGAACGGCCCTGTTTGTCGTTCTGACGGAGGTGCAGATTCCCCTTGTAATTGTACCCAATACATCTCTGCAGCCCCGGATGGCAGTTCTGGCTTTCCTTGCTGCGATCTTCGGACCCGTTGTCGGCGCGGTCATCGGTCTTCTCGGCCATGCTCTCGGTGACGCCCTCTTTTACGGCAGTGTATGGTGGAGCTGGGTATTCCCTGAGGCGGTTGTCGGCATTGCCATCGGAGTATTCGCAAAGAAGTTTGCCGTCCGGGAAGGCGGTTTTGACGGCAAGAACGTTGTTTTCTTCAATATCGTTCAGATTGTTGCCAATGCTGTTGCCTGGATCATTGTCGCTCCGGTTTTGGATATCCTCGTTTATGCGGAGCCGGCCAACAAGGTTTTCGCCCAGGGCGCTTTCGCTTTCCTTGGCAATATCCTGATCATCGGCATTCTCGGCAGCATTCTGCTGGCCGCTTATTCGAAGATTGCCGGCAAGTCTTCCGGTCTCAAGAAGGAAGACTGATTGAACCGGCCGGATTTTGTTTGGGAATCGGCTGTTACTATTTGCTGTACCGAAATCAGGTCCCGGATGCTATAATGGCACCCGGGACTTTTTCATTCGAGGATTAATTCATGGCAGATCCGATCATAGAATTCAAAAATTTCAGCTTCAAATACAGGGCCCAGGAAGAGCCGACACTATATGACATCAATCTCTCCATATATCCCGGGGAGAAGGTATTGATTGCCGGTGCATCCGGGTCCGGGAAATCCACCCTGGCGCACTGCATCAACGGCCTGATTCCGGGTTCTTTTACGGGAGATATTGAAGGAAGGCTTTCTGTTGCCGGACTGAATCCGGCGGATGCAGGGGTCTTCGGCATGGCAAAGAAGGTCGGCACGGTCCTGCAGGATACGGACGGCCAGTTTATCGGTCTTACCGTGGCAGAGGATCTGGCCTTTGCTCTTGAAAACGAGGCCATGTCCCAGAAGGAAATCTTTGAGAAGGTAGAGAAGGCAGCCAGGCTCGTTCATGTGGAAGACCTGATGAAGTCTTCTCCCATGGAGCTCTCCGGAGGGCAGAAGCAGCGGGTTTCTCTGGGCGGCGTCATGGTGGACGACGTCGATATCCTCCTTTTCGACGAACCTCTTGCGAATCTGGATCCGGCGACGGGAAAGCGTACCATAGAACTCATAGACGAGATACAGAAGGAAAGGCCGGTGACGGTCATTATTATAGAGCACCGTCTCGAGGATGTTCTCTGGCGGGATGTGGACCGGATTGTTGTGGTCGGTGACGGGCGAATCGTTGCGGACGAGAAGCCGGATGAGCTCCTCTGTCAAGACGTCCTTTCTGCCCAGGGAATCCGGGAGCCCCTCTATGTCTCTGCCATTCATCATGCCGGCTGTACGATTCAGCCGGAGGACCGGCCTCAGCATATAGACAGCATGAATCTGGTCCCCTATCGGGAGGCGGTCTGCAGGTGGTTTTCCTCCGTCCCGGAGAGACAGAAAGTTCCGGAAACAGAGCCGGTGCTTGAGGTGGAGCATCTCACTTTTGCCTACGACAAAAAGAAACAGGTGCTTTCAGACGTATCTTTTTCCCTGCACAAGCGTGAGATGGTCAGCCTGGTCGGAAAGAACGGTGCCGGCAAATCCACCCTGGCGAGCCTGATCTGCGGCTTCTATTCTCCGACGGAGGGTTCGATATTTTTGAACGGGAAAGATATATCGCCTCTGTCCATTCGGGAGCGGGGAGAAAAAATCGGCTTTGTCATGCAGAGCCCGAATCAGATGATCAGTAAGCCCATGATCATGGAGGAAGTCGGTCTGGGCCTTACCGTCCGGGGCGTGCCGGAGGAAGAGGTGAAGGAGCGGGTCAATGAAACATTAAAGATCTGCGGCCTCTACCCCTACCGCAACTGGCCGGTGGGTGCCCTGTCCTTCGGACAGAAGAAGCGGGTCAGCATCGCCTCCATTCTTGTCATGGAGCCGGAGATCCTGATCCTGGATGAGCCGACGGCCGGGCAGGACTACAGGCACTACACGGAAATTATGGAATTCTTAAAACAGCTGAATGCCGACCTGGGTCTCACTATCCTGATGATCACCCACGACATGCATCTGATGCTGGAGTACACAGACCGGGCCCTGGTCCTCTGTGACGGGAAGCTGCTCTGTGACTCGACGCCGGAAAAAGTCCTGACGGATGAGGACCTGTCGGAGAGGGCCTTCCTCAAGAAAACCTCCCTCTACGACCTCGCAAAGAAGTGCGGAATAGAAGACGCAGCCGAGTTCACCCGCCGCTTCATAGATTTCGAGCGGGCGGAGAGGAAAGAAGAGCGGTCCGTATCCGCCGTCTGAAAAAATATTAGTCATGAATAATGTAAAGCATCGGGAAAGAAGAAACCGTTATGTCTAAAATGATATCCTATGAGGAGAAGGACACCTGGATTCATCGCCTGTCCGGCTTCACGAAGCTTTTGTTTTTCATCCTATGGTGCACGACGAGCGCCATTACCTATGACACCCGGGTCCTCATCTTCATGGTGGCCTTCGGGGCCGTCATCTTCGTTATCTCAAAGACGAAGTGGCATCAGGTCAGCGTCGTGTTCAAGGCCGTGATTTTTTTCATGATCATAAACCTCCTCTGCATCTACCTCTTCGCTCCGGACCAGGGGACGAAGATCTACGGGACGAGGACTCTGCTTTTCGGCATGAGCGGGAAGTACGCTCTGACGGCCGAGCAGCTCTTCTATGAGTTCAACGTCATGATCAAGTATTTCACGGTCATCCCGTCTGTCTTTATTTTTCTCGTGACGACGAATCCCTCGGAGCTGGCCGCTTCCATGAACGGAGTCGGCGTTCCGTATACGGTTGCCTATTCCGTGTCCATAGCCCTTCGCTATATCCCTGATGTACAGGGAGACTTTCACCGGATCAAAAACGCCCAGCAGGCCAGGGGAATCGAAATGACGAATAAGGTGCCGCTGAATGAGCGCATTAAACGGACGTCCTCCATTATCTTTCCCCTGCTCTTTTCGACCATGGACCGGATCGACGTCGTGTCAAATGCTATGGAGCTCCGCGGCTTTGGCAAGAAGAAGAAAAGGACCTGGTACATGCGGAGGCCGCTGACAGGGGAGGATATTGCCGTCATTGTCTTTTCCGTGGCCTTTCTCTTTTTTGTGATTTTCATGAATGTCCGTAACGGCGGCCGCTTTTACAACCCTTTCAAGTGAGGGATGTTTTTTCACTGATACGGGATTTCTTTTTGGAGGCATCTCATGTTTGAATTCATGGAAAAGGAACCGGTCATAGACGAAACGGCCTTTATTGACCCGACGGCCGTGGTGAGCGGGGATGTGAAGCTTTCCGCCCGTACGGGCGTATATCCCACTGCTGTCCTGCGGGGGGACGAGGGAACGATTTCCGTCGGGGAGGACACGAATATTCAGGACGGGGCCATTCTGCATTGCGCCCACGGCTTCAACTGTACGGTGGGAAGCGGCGTTACCGTAGGTCACCGGGCCATCGTCCACGGCTGCACGGTCGGGGACAATTCCCTCATCGGCATGGGGGCCACCATACTGAACGGAGCTGTCATCGGAAGCAACTGCATTGTCGGTGCCGGGGCCCTTGTCACGGAAGGGCAGACAATTCCGGACGGCATGCTGGCTGTCGGCGTTCCTGCCAAGGTCATAAAGCCCGTGACGGAAGAGCAGAAAGTATGGATCCGGGACAATGCGAAGGAATACGCGGAGCTTTCCGCCCGCTATCTCAAGAGATAGGAATAATGTAAAGCGCCGTGATTCCCATAGGCGCTTTTTCACTGCATTTTTTCAGCAGAGGAGATATGTCCATGAATATTTTTGACATCGTGGGACCGGTCATGGTCGGCCCTTCCAGTTCCCATACGGCAGGGGCTGTCCGGATCGGAAGGGTGAGCCGCAGGCTTTACCACGCCACGATTGAAAAGGCGGAGATTCTGCTGCACGGCTCCTTTGCTTCCTCCGGTCGGGGGCACGGAACAGACAAGGCCCTGGTGGCCGGCCTCCTGGGCCTATCCGTGGACGACGCCCGGATTCCGGACGCCATGACCATTGCCAAAGAGCAGGGACTTTCGGTCTCTTTCGGAACCATAGATCTCGGCGAAGACGCCCATCCCAATTCGGTCTGCCTCAGGCTGTCCGGAGAAGCGGGGCCTATGGAAATCATCGCCTCCTCCATCGGGGGCGGGCGGATTATGATCAATGCCATCGACGGCCTTTCCGCGAATTTCTCCGGTGACTGTCCGACCCTCATTGTCCACAACCTCGACCAGCCCGGCCATGTGGCCGAGGTCACGTCCATGCTGCAGCACAAGGCCATCAATATCGCCACGATGCAGCTCTATAGAAATGGCAGGGGCGGCCACGCCGTCATGGTCATAGAGTGCGACCAGGAAGTGCCGGAGGAATCCCTGTCCTGGCTTTCCCACCTCGAGGGGGTAGAGAAGGTCACCTACTATTCGCCGGCAGAAGAGAAGGAGTGAGAGAGCATGTATACTTCATTTGCAGAGCTTCTTTCAGATCAGAGGGAAAAGAATCTTCCCCTGTGGAAGCTGATTCAGCAGGAGGATTGCCGGGAGGAAGCCCTTTCGGAAGAGGCCTCCCGGCGGAAAATGGCAGACATGTACGAGGCCATGAAGGAGTCGGACCGGGCCTATGACAGCTCCCTTCGTTCCGAGAGCGGACTCGTGGGCGGGGAAGCGGCGAAGATTCGAAAGCAGCGAGAGAGAGGGGCCCTGCTCTGCGGGGACTTCTTCGGACGCGTTATGGAGCGGGCTCTCCGGGTGGCCGAGAACAATGCCTGCATGAAGCGGATCGTGGCAGCGCCGACAGCGGGTTCCTGCGGAGTCCTGCCGGCCGTTCTCATTTCCCTGGAAGAGAAATACCTGGCGGAAGGGACCGATGCGGCAGAACTTTCGGACCGTATGGTCGAAGCCCTCTATGTAGCCGGCGGTATCGGGGGTATCATCGCCTCCCGGGCCTCGCTGGCGGGTGCCGAATGCGGCTGTCAGGCCGAAATCGGCTCGGCCTCTTCCATGGCTGCCGGGGCGGCAGTTACTCTGGCCGGAGGCAGTCCTGACAAAGCAGTCCAGGCGGCCGCCCTTGCCATGAAGAGCCTCCTGGGTCTTGTCTGCGACCCGGTGGCCGGTCTCGTCGAGGTCCCCTGCGTGAAACGGAATGTCATCGGGGCGGTCAACGCCCTGACGGCTGCGGATATGGCTCTTTCCGGCATCAAGTCGAAGATTCCGGCGGACCAGGTCATGGACGCCATGCGGTCTGTCGGAAGGGCTATGAATGAGGACCTGAGGGAGACAGGACTCGGCGGCCTGGCGGCGACGGAGACGGGAAAGAGCATCCGCAGGAAGATGAGCCGCCGATAGGTATTTGCGTGGTCGGCAGAGTTCGCGGGTTCCGGCAGAGTTGCGGGCCGGAATCGGGGAATTTTGGACAGATGACCAAAAACGTCCTTGCCTTTTCATCCGGCTTGTACTATCATGCAAGGCGAACAAAGGAGTTCGGCAGCAGGCGCTGCCGGACTCCTTTCTTTTTCCGGAGATGCTGCATTCGATAGCTCCGGACCGGACAGAAATTTTCTGAACGGATGGAAAGGCGAAAAGCATGGAAGAATCATTTTTAATACACGGGGACCTTCTCTGGTCCGACGAGGACCGGAATCTCGAGATGCTGGAGGACGGCTATCTTCTGGTAGAAGACGGGAAGTGTGCCGGCGTATTTCCGGATCTGCCTGAGACCTTCTCCGGCGTCCCCCTCGAGGACCATGCCCACTGCCTGGTCCTGCCCGGCATGACGGATCTCCACACCCATGCCTCCCAGTATGGCATCCGGGGCTTAGGGCTAGACGAGGAGCTTCTTGTCTGGCTGAAGAAGTATACGTTCCCGGAGGAGGCCCGTTTTTCCGACCTTTCCTACGCGAAGCGCATGTATACGGCCTTCACGGAGGACCTTCTGCACGGGTGGACGACGAGGGCCGTCATATTTGCCACCCTGCACACGGAAAGTACCCTCCTTCTCATGGATCTGTTGGAAAAATCAGGTCTCGTGACCTGTGTGGGCCGGGTCAATATGAACCGGGACGGGGGAGAGAACCTCTGCGAGAGCGATGCGGAAACGGCCCTTCGCGATACGGAAGAGTGGCTGGACCGCTGCAAAGGACGCTATACAAATACAACCCCTATCATTACTCCCCGCTTCATCCCCTCCTGCACGGATGACCTGATGAAGGGGCTTTCTGAAATAGCTGAAAAATACGGCTTGCGACTGCAGTCCCACCTTTCTGAAAATCCGGGCGAGATAGAACTCGTGAAGAAACTCGTTCCGGCAGCCGCTTCCTACGGGGCCGCCTATGAGGCCTTCGGCAGCCTGTTAAGTCCGGAGAGTCCGGCCGTCATGGCCCACTGCGTCTACTCGGATGAAGCGGAAGAGGCCCTGCTCATGAAGCACGGGACCTATATTGCCCACTGCCCGGGCTCGAATATGAATATCGCCTCCGGCATAGCTCCTGCGGCCCGCTTCCTCCGGGACGGGGCCCGTATCGGCCTCGGGACGGACATAGGAGGCGGCTCCACCCTGGCCCTGCCTGTGACCATGAAGGAGGCCATGCAGTCATCCTGCCTATACTGGCGGCTGGTCGATAGTAATGTAAAGCCCCTTTCTTTTGCCGAGACCTTCTATATGGCTACCCTCGGCGGAGGCTCCTATTTCGGGAAAGTGGGAAGCTTCCTGAAAGGCTACGAGGCCGACGCCGTCGTCATTGACGATACGGATACGAGAAACGGCCAGGCCCTGTCCCTATTGGAACGGCTGGAGCGGTCCGTCTATACCCCGTCCGCCTGCCGGGTTTCCGCAAAATACGTCCGCGGGCGAAAGCTGGACCTTGCCTGAATCTTTTGTACAAATGTCCAAATTTTTCTTGACAAGTTTTGCTTTTTGCCTATAATTCTTTTCAGATTCAGGCGACTGAATTGGTTTATACTATTCTTGAGTGGCAAAGAGGACACTCCGGTTTTTTTGACCGGGTGTCCTTTTTCTTTGTCTCTCGGGAAAGCATGTGAGGAGAAGGCTTATGAAAAAGAAAATTCTTACCCTTCTGATGGCAGCGGCCATGACGGCCAGCCTCGTTGCAGGCTGCGGCTCCACCGCTTCATCAGACAAAGCATCGTCTTCGGACACTTCTTCGTCCGATACGGCGGCATCGACCGACGACACGGCGTCTTCGGACACCTCTTCATCCGGCTCCGGCATCGCCGCAGACCAGATCAAGGTCGGCGTCATCTATGTCGGCGATGAGAACGAAGGCTACACGGAAGCCCACATGAACGGCATCAAGGAGATGGCGGAGACCCTCGGCCTCTCCTCCGACCAGGTCATCGAGAAGACGAATATCCCCGAGGATGAGTCCTGCTATGATGCGGCTGTCGACCTTGCCGACCAGGGCTGCAACATCGTCTTCGCAAACTCCTTCGGTCATGAGTCCTACATGATGCAGGCCGCCCAGGAATATCCGGACGTTCAGTTCTGCCACGCGACAGGTCCTTCCGCCCGGACAGCCGGCATCGCAAACTTCCATAACTACTTCACAAGTGTCTATGAGTCCCGCTATGTATCCGGCATCGTAGCCGGCCTGAAGCTGAACCAGATGATCGCGGATGGAAAGATTACCGAAGACACCGCAAAGATGGGCTATGTAGGCGCTTACCCTTACGCAGAGGTTATCTCCGGCTTCACGAGTTTCTACCTCGGCGCGAAGAGCGTATGCCCTTCCGTTACCATGGAAGTCCGCTATACGAACTCCTGGGCTGATATTTCCGCAGAGAATGAGACAGCCAAGAGCCTGATCGCCGACGGCTGCGT
>CAZOYS010000016.1:0-23512 GCA_964584155.1 uncultured Lachnospiraceae bacterium | reverse complement strand
TTCTGACTCCGGCCGGGACTGCTGTCTCTATTGGCGGCTGGTTCTATAACCTCCTCTTTGTCACCATAGGCAACATGATCGGCGGCATCGTATTCGTCGCCCTGCCGTACTTCGCCGCTTCCAGGGACTGATGGTTTTGGGGTCAGGAACCACCTCCGAAAATAGCTGTGAGGCGCACGGATGCTGGCTGTGATGGGGTCTGACCCCCTCCCGGCCTTTGCTGGCGCGGTCTGCAGGAGTTATCGACAGTGGTACCTGACCCCCTTCCGGGTTGAAGACGGGGAGCAAAAAGTGTATAGTTAGACAGTTATGAAAGAGAAAAAACCTGTCAGTCAGACACGCACAAAACTTTACCTCCGGACCCTGATCATCGTCTTCTTTGATATCGTGACCCTGGCCCTTTCCGGCTTCGTCGCCCTTTGGGTCCGCTTTGATTTCAGCATCAACCAGATTCCGGCGAACTTCCTCGAGACCCAGATCCGTATGACCCCCATGGTCGTGGTCACGTTCCTGGTCATATATTATCTTTGCAAGCTCTACCACTCGGTCTGGCGCTTCGCCTCGGTGTCGGAGCTTTCCCGCATCGTCCTGGCCTACGTCATCATCATCCCGGTCTTCGCGGTCGAGCACGTCCTGAGCGGCCTCCACATGCCGCGCAGCACCTACCTGATCGCCTATGTCCTCGACTTCCTCTGCTGCGTGGCCATCCGCTTTTCCTATCGTATTTTCCGCTATTGGGTCAACCGGCGGCGGACGGCGCGGACGGACGACGCCGAGCGGGTCATGGTCATCGGGGCCGGCAGCGCGGCCCGGGAACTCCTGGCGGATATCTCTGTTTCCGAGCACGTACGGTACCAGGTGGTTTGCATTATTGATGATAATGTAAACAACCGGGGCAAGTACATCGGGAATATTCCGATCGTAGGCGGCCGCGACGACATCCCCGACATGGTGCAGAAATACGATGTCACAAGAATAATATTTGCGATTCCGTCAGCCGACGCCGCCACGCGGAAAGCGATACTGAACATCGCGAAAAGCACGGGCTGCAAGCTGCAGGTCATCCCCGGCCTGTCCCAGCTGGCTTCCGGCGAAGTGCACGTGACTCAGCTTCGGGACGTCGACATCACGGACCTCCTGGGCCGGGGCGAGATTCATGTAAATAATGAAGAAATTTTCGAAGCCATCCACGGGAAGACCATCCTCGTCACCGGGGGCGGCGGCTCCATCGGCTCCGAGCTCTGCCGGCAGATCGCGGCGGCGGGCCCGAAGCAGCTCATTATTTTCGACATTTATGAGAATAATGCCTATGACATCCAGCAGGAGCTCCGTCACGATTATCCTAAGCTCAACCTTGTGACCCTGATCGGCTCCGTGCGGAACACGAACCGGGTGAACTGGCTCCTTCGGACCTATAAGCCCGACGTCGTCTACCACGCGGCGGCCCACAAGCACGTCCCCCTCATGGAGGATTCACCGGACGAGGCCATCAAGAATAATGTCCTCGGCACCCTCAAAATGGGCACGGCGGCGGCCGAGAACGGGGTCAAGCGCTTCCTTCTTATCTCTACCGACAAGGCTGTTAATCCCACGAATGTCATGGGGGCTTCGAAGCGGATCTGCGAGCTTGTGATCCAGATGCTGGACCGCAAGTACCCGGATACGACCTTCTGCGCCGTCCGCTTCGGAAATGTCCTGGGGTCAAACGGCTCCGTCATTCCCCTTTTCAAGAAGCAGATTGCGGCAGGGGGCCCTGTGACTGTTACGGACAAGAATATCATCCGCTACTTCATGACGATTCCGGAAGCCGTGTCGCTGGTACTTCAGGCCGGCCACTACGCCAAAGGCGGGGAAATCTTCGTCCTCGACATGGGAGAGCCCGTTAAAATCGACGACATGGCCCGCCGCATGATCGAGCTCTCGGGCTTCACGCCTGACGTGGATATCGAAATCGTCTACACGGGCCTTCGCCCCGGCGAGAAGCTCTACGAAGAGACCCTCATCGATAAAGAGCACAAACACCTCTCCGAGACCGCTAACTCGACGATCTTCGTCGAGGACCCCTATCCCATGGACGACGCCTGGTTCACGGACGAGCTTAAGAAACTCGAGAACGCCTCGAAGTCCGAGGTCTCCGGCGACAAAATCCGGGCCCTGATCCGGGAAGTCGTGCCGACCTACATCCCCGACCGCGACCGTAAAAAAGCTTAACAGGTAAGCCCTGTTTTCCAGTTTCCTGAAACCATTGAAAACAGGACCTTTTCACGCTCAAAATTGTACAGGCTTGTATCGATTTGCCTGTTAAATGCCAAAAATCAGTTTCCTGGGAGGCACAAAAATAGGGCCTCCCGGGCCCTAAAATTGTATTTGATTGTATCGATTTAACAGGCAAACGGTTAGAACGCCGCTTCGTAGATTTCCTCGATGTCAGTCTGCGACAGGGGAACGAAGCTCTGAGCTGTTTTCCTCGAGGCTTTCTCCGCCATGGTTTTAATATTATTCTTGTCACTGATCCCTGCGGCGCGCAGGGTATTCGGGAGTTCCAGCGTTTCAAACAGGAACTCCTTTGTTTTTTCTATGGCTTCTTTCGCGGCAGCCATATTGTTCGAATTGCTTACGCCCCAGACATTCCGCCCGTAGGCGGCGAAAATCGGAGCCGTCTTTTCCGACAGGATGTGTTCCATCCAGACGGGGGTTAGGATCGCGAGGCCCACGCCGTGGGTGATGTCGTAGAAGGCCGACAGTTCGTGCTCCATGGGGTGGACGCACCAGGCGGGCGCGTTGCCCTGTTTCGTGAGGCCGTTTATGGCCTGGGTAGCGGCCCACATGAGGTTGGCGCGCGCGTCGTAGCTGTCCGGTTCCGCGAGGGCTTTTGGCGCATTACTAATAATGACCCGCAGCAATCCCTCTCCGAAAGCCTTCTGCACATCGGCAGTTTCAAAGCTGAAATAATTTTCAAATGTGTGGCTCATAATGTCCGCGCTGCCGGCGGCCGTCTGTTTCCGTGGAACAGAAAATGTGTATGTGGGGTCGAGAATAGACATGGTGGGAACCAGGGCAGGGGCGCTCGTTCCCCATTTTTCATGCTTTGTCATATCGGAAATCACGGCGGAGGGATTCATCTCCGAGCCCGTCGCCGCAAGGGTTACAACGGAATAGACGGGGAGGGCGGTCTTGATGAGACTCCTGTCCAGGACCAGATCCCAGGGGTCCCCGCCGTACCTGGCCCCGGCCGCAATCACCTTTGCACAGTCAATCGTGCTGCCGCCGCCGATGGCAAGGGTCATGTCGATGCCCTCTGATTTGCACATCTCCACGCCTTTCCTTACGGACTCGATCCGGGGATTGGGCTCGACTCCGGGCAGGTCGTAGACTGTGAGCCCGTTTTTTTTCAGTATTTCCACGGCTGTATCGTATATGCCGTTTCTCTTGATGCTGCCGCCGCCGTAGACTAAGAGGACCTTCGTCCCGCTCTTCCTGAGCTCCGAAAGATGCGAAATCTGCCCCTTCCCGAAGTGGATCCGCGTCGGAATATATAGCGTGAAATTGTACATGGCATTTGCCTCCTTCTTTACGTTCTATCCATTATACCTTTTTCTCCCTGGGTTTGACAGGTAAACACCTACGTTCATGGATTTGACAGGTAAACACCTATTGTGCACACTTTTGGAAGCCTTGTAAACAGGGCCTGCCAGGGGCCAAAATTGTACAGGATTGTATCGATTTGCCTGTCAACCGCCAAAAATCAGTTTCCTGAGAGCCTTGTAAACAGGCACTTTCAGCGCCGAAAATTGTATTTGATTGTACGGATTTAACAGGCAAACTTCAGTTGACGGGTGTCAACCAAGGCTTGCCTGTCAACCGCAAAAATCCGGTTTCCTGGGAGCTTTGTAAACAGGGGCTCACAGGACCGGAAATTGTATTTGATTGTATTGATTTAACAGGTAAACCTTATTGTGGTATGATTTACCCATGAATCTTTTTGATCTGATTCCGTCCAATTTTTTTAATCTATTGAGCTCCCAGAGCAACGGACCGATTTATTCGGGCTGTCTGATGGAAATCTACAGGCAGTATGAACACGAGATTTCCTACCGGATTCCGCGGGAGATTATTAGGGATGCCGTAGGCGTATACCTTCTTGACAATCATATCCGCATAGAAGACCCCGATATCAGTGAAAATGCAAACCCTACAGACGTGGCATCGGCTATTTTGCGAAAATTCTGCGCTCCTGAGGTCGGCTGGCTCACGGACGAAATCGATGACACGACCTACGGGCACAATATCGTCATGACGGAGCAGGGTATCCGCCTGGCCGAGTTTCTGACGGACCTCATGCATCCGGAGAAGGCGGAGTTTTCGGGCTATATTTTCGACATCTACAATCGTCTTGCCAATGAGAGCCAGTGGCAGGAAAATCCTTATGTCAACGCCTTGTCGGCTGTATACAAGAATGCCCGGGACCTGTCGCGCGCCCTGAAACAGCTGTCCACATTTATTCGCGACATTATAGAGCGCATGGTGCACGAGGAAACCCTCGAGAGTCTGACCCAGAACATTCTCGATTATTGCAACGGGGACTTTATCCGGGAATATTCCCGCCTGAACAAGCAGCAGAATATCCATGTCTACAGGGATGAGATCCTCCTGCGCCTGCAGGACATGCAGGCAGACCCGGATATCTCCGCCCGGATGACCGCGGCCTGCATGGCAGAGACCGGTATTTCCGAGGCTGAGGCGGCAGATCTCATCCGTGACCGCTTCACAATGACGGAGAAATTTTTAAAGACCGACTACGAGCGCATCATGAGTGATATCCGTCACAAGATTACGGTCTACCTGCAGATTGCCGTCGGTCGGGCAAGATTTTTGCAGAACAGAAATCCGGACGCCCGGGGAAATGTGGAGCGGGTCCTCAAGTACCTGATTGAGGAAATGCCGGAGGGCGGTATCCGGGACGAGCTCGATGACGATGTGCCGCAGCTGTTCTCATTTGAAAATTATGAGTTCATCGACACGGATTCCCTGCGGTACCCGGGGAAGCAGCGGACTATCCGCCAGACGGAAGAGACGGACCTCGTGACGATGACGGAAGAGGAGATTGCCGAGGCGCTCGAGAAGCAGAAGGCGGCCGCCTACAACCCCTACTCGAAGGAGAAGATGAAGAATTACCTTGAGAAAGAAATGGACGGGGCCCTTACCATCACGAGCGATGACCTGCCCATGGATACGGCGGACGAGCTCCTCTGCAACCTTTCCGCTGCGGCTTTTTCCAGGGAAAACGGCTTTGACATTGAGCTCATGGAAGGCTATTACGAGAGCCACAGCCTCAGGCTGCGCCGCTTCGAGATCCGCCGGCAGACGGCAGAGACGACAGACGGGGAATCAGAATAATGACAATAGAAGAATACTGGGACCATACGACAAATGCGGATAAGGCCACGTTTCAGCGGGTCTGCCGCTATCTCCTGAAGCAGACATTCATTGTCCGGGACCGGGATGAAAACCACAGACGCATGTATTCCTTCATCAGCAGGAATGCGGACTTCTTCAACCTGTATTTCTCCTATCTGGGCTTCGAAGCGGCCCTTGTCCGCGAAGACGGGGTCGCCATGCTGCGTAACCTCGGAAAGGCCGAGGACAGTGACAGCGTCCAGACGAACCACCTGAAGATGCGGAAGATTGACAGCATCATTCTCTGCGCCCTGTGGACCTTGTATTCGGACCGCCTGCGGGAGGGGAAGCTCTCCCGGGTCTATGAGGTGACGGTCACGGATCTTTCCTTTGCCCTGGAAAAATTCGGCCTTTCTGCAAGTCTTGACAAGACAACGCTCAGGGACAGCCTTACATTATTCTCACGATATAATCTCCTCGGCCTGTCGGGAAATATCGGGGATCCGGACTGCGTCATTATTCTCTATCCCTCCATGCAGTTTGCCCTGCAGGGAGAGGGCTTCCGGGAATTCGCTGAAAATGCTGCCCGCCGTATGCTGCAAAACGCACCGGCCGGGGACGCCCTGCTTTCGGAGGAGGACGACGATGAGTGATACAGCAAACCGCATCACAGCCCGAAAATTTCTCCTGATCAACTGGTCCATGTTTCAGTACGTGACATTTGAGATGTCGGGCTCGACGCTGATCACGGGCGTCAATGGGACCGGGAAATCCACGATTCTCGATGCCATGACCTACCTCCTCTGCGGGAATAATAAGTTCAATATCGCGGCCCAGGACAAGGACCGGTCCATCCGGACCTATGTACGCGGCGATACGAGCAGCGTCGGGCCCGACCGCTACCTCCGCAGCGGGCAGATTTCCAGCTACATCGCCATGGAGTTCTATAATCCGCTCGAGAACCGTCCCCTCGTCTGCGGGGTCAGCATCGAATCCATCAGCAATGCGGATCCGACAGACTCGAAGTGGTTTGTCTTTCCGGATACGGCCCTTTCCGATGTGGGCTGGCGCGAGCCCGGTGCGAGCGCCGGGAAGATGAAGGTTGTGCCGCGAAACAGCCTGACCGTTAAAGGCGTCCGGCCCAAGGGCGCCGCCTTCATGAACAGGAAGACCGGCGTCCCTCAGGTGCTTCGGGCCCTGGGCTTGCGGACGGATGCGGACCTGTACAAGAGCAAGCTCATTCACATGATTTCCTTCCAGGCCGAGACGGACGTCGAGGGCTTCATCCAGCAGAGCGTGCTCGAAGAGGACCCGGTGGGCTCCCTGGCGGAGATCAAGGCCTACCGCAGCCAGTACAGTGAACTGAAAAATCAGTACGACGACATGCTGGAACAGCGGAAGCAGCTGGAGATCATCGAAAGCGACGCGGATGAGTACGAGCGGCGCCTTAGAAATCTGCAGGTGCAGGAGCTCATGCTTTCCTACCAGGGCTGGAAGTCTGCCCAGGCCGCCCGGACGTCTCTCGAGAATAATGTGGAACTCCTCACGCAGCAGCAGAGTGCTCTGGAGGGCGGTCTCCCCGACCTGCAGCACCGCCTGGATGCGGCTCTTGCGCGCCGGACCCGGGCTGAGAATAATGAAATCCTGAGTGATGTGAACGCTTCTCTTTCGGCCCTGAATTTTCAGAAGGAGGGCCTGAAACGGGACCTCTCTGAAGCTGAGAAGGCGGCAGAAGCCCTGCAGCAGCTGGAAAAGGGAATTTCCGAGACCTTCTCCTGGGAAGGGAGAAGCGTCAGTGTGCCTGCAGAGGAAAAGAATGTCCTGACCCGCCTTTCCGATCCTGAGACTCCCGCAGCAAAGAAGCTGGCGGCGTTTCAGGCCTACAAGCAGGCGGCCGAGGCCGCCAGGGATGCCTTTTCGGATGAAGACTACCATCTGAAGGATGCCCTGAAAGAAGCGGAAGAGAAGCGCAGGCTCCTTTACGTCGACCGGAAGCGGCTGGAATCCAACCGCATGATCTATGACCCCTCGGCCGAAGCGGCCCGGGACTGCATCGCGGGAGAACTGAAGAAGGCCGGCATCGAAACGGACGTTTACCTCTTCGCGGAGCTTGTGAAGGATTTGAAGGATTCCTCCTGGCGCCGGGCCATAGAGACGTTTCTCGGGAACAAGCGCTTTAATATTATTGTTGAACCTAAATACGTGGGCGAAGCGCTTCGCATTCTTGATGAGAAGAATCTTTACAAGGCCCGCGTCGTCATGACGGACCGCCTTCCGGTTTCCCTTGATGCTGCGGCGGAAGGCTCGGCGGCCGGCCAGCTTGTCATTTCCAATGCCGCTGCCCGCCGGTATGCCAACTACCTCCTCGGCGGCATCGCCCTGTGTGATACCTTAGACGACCTGCACGACCACCCCCTGGGCGGCCTTATGAAAAACGGCATGCTGGCCAAGAGCTATGCCGTGACAAAGATGGACCTGAAAAAGGTCCGGGTCTGCCTGGGCCGCGATGCCCTTGAACTCCAGCTTGCCGATGTCAACAAGCAGATTGAAGCCGTGGAAGAGGGAATCGGTGATCTTTCAAAGCAGGAAGCCCCTGTCGGAAATGCCGTGAAGTACCTGCAGAGTCTCCGTCTCGATCCGGAGGCCTTCCGTTTCGACGCGCCGGAGCGCGTCGGGACTCTGACGAAGGACATTGCGGGGATTGAGGCGGATATCCGCCGTATTCAGGACAATCCGGACCTGGCGGCTGCCCTTGAGGAACAGACCCGGGCCAGGGATGAATATAATCAGGTGCTCGGGGCTTTTACGAAACAGCAGAACAGCATTCAGGCCTGCCGGACGAAAATCGAGGACGGGACCCGGGAGCTTGCCGAAAAGCAGGAAGTGGAAAAGAGGGCCGGGGCTGCCTTCGAAGAGCATGTGAGTGAACTGCCGGAACTCAAGGCGGACATGCTCTCGGAATATGAGCGCCTGACGAAACGGTCGGGGAACCTCATTGCCATCCAGCCGGCCACCGTGGACAGAAACCGGACGGAACTGTCCGGCAATTACGAGCGCCTTCTCAGAGAGGACCAGCAGAAGTACCTCCGGATCACGGGCCGTATGGATGAGTATGAGATCCGGGTCGGGGCCGGCTGCATTCCCTGGTACCGCGACCAGTACCGGTCCCTGAAAAATGTACGGATTGACGAGACCAGGGAACTGCTGGAGCAGAAGATGCAGCAGCTCGAGAGCGCCTTCATGAACGACTTTGTGGCCGAGCTCAAGGAAAAAATGGACCGGGCGGCCGGGGAGATTGAAGGCATCAACCGGGAACTCAAAGAGACCCCCTTCGGACAGGATACCTACCGCTTTGAAATGAAGCCGAGAAGCGACCGCACGGCCTTCTTCAATATTGCCCGGCGTCTCGATGATTACAAGAATCAGATGGGCATGATGCTGGCCATGGAAAACGGCAACACAGACCTGGACCGGGATATTCAGGACTTTGTCAGCGTCATTCTTTCCGACGAGAACGAAGAGGAATACACGGACTACCGCCGCTACTTCAATTACGACATGCGCATCATCAGCAATAAGGGCGATACGTATACGGAGGCGGAGCTCTCCAGAAAGCAGGGTTCGGCCAGCGGCGGAGAGAAGCAGACCCCGTATTTCATTATCCTCGCTGCCAGCCTGCTGCAGTGCTACCCGCGCGAGTCCTGCTGCGAGCGCCTGGCCTTTATAGACGAGGCCTTTGCCGTCCTGTCCCGGGAGCGGGTGGAGCAGATGGTGAAGTACCTTGAGGCCAATCACTTCCAGGTCATATACGCAGCGCCTCCGGACAAGATTGAAAGCATCGGGTCCCACATCGATACGACGGTGAGCCTTGTGACAAAGGGACGTTACTCGTTCGCCATCGACGGCCTGAAACTGTGACCCGGCTTCGGCAGCCCCATGGAATAGCTGCGGCAGCAATACGGACCGGGCAGGAAGTATTTCGTTGAAATCCGGGAATGGACTTCTGAAAAGGCAGTGCTTTTACCTGTCGGTAACAGGTCGTCTGCCTTGCAGTGAAAATTTTGCGGTATACAAATGGAGAAACTTTTGCCGATTCAGCGGGACGTCCTGAATGCCCTGCTGGACAAATATGAAAACAGCCTTACCTATTCCGGCGAAAACCGCGTAAACCAGTCGTTTTCCCTTTCGCCTGAAAAGGTCTATCCTGCCTATTTGAGCAACTACGAGCCCATTGACAATGTGCATGCCTTTGAGGACCGGATGAAGCAGCTGGAGCGGGAAGGGCTGGTTTCCCTCCGGTTCAGTCAAAGTGGCATTTCAAAAATTATTCTCGTGCCTGAAAAAACGGCTCAGGCCTATGCCCGGCTGGGAAGGCAGGAAAAGAAGGCCATCCGGGACGGGCAGGCAGAATTTTTCCGCAGTGCGCTCGGGGACAATCCCGTCGGGGACGCCTTGTGCCGGGAGCAGCTGAATCGGCTTGCCGCCGGGAAGAAGCCCCTGTATGAGATGGAGGACGCCCGGGTCCTATTATCCCTAGTGTCCGCAATCTGGCACAATGAGACGCCCCTCCTCGAGCGGGAGCTTTCCATCCGCCTGTTTTCCGACTCAAAGACATTTGAAAAGAGCTATCGCACGCGGGTTTTCAATATCTTTGAAAAGTACGGGGACTATGAGGATCTGCTTAAGGGTATCGACGACAAGAGGGAGCGGGAGAAGGTTCTTTTCGAAGAGTATAATATTTTCGCCAACCCTTCTTATATCTATATGAAGGGCAGGGGGCAGGTGACGTTCGCGGACGGCACATCTCTGGAAATACCTGCGGGCAAGCCGCTGGCCCTTTCGTCGACGGTCGTGCCGGACATTGTTTTCTTCGATGTCAGGGATGGGACGATCATGACTGTCGAAAACCTTACGAGCTACAACCGCATCGCCCTCCCGGATACTTTCTTCCTCTATCTGGCCGGCTACCACAATACGGTGAAAAAGAACCTGATCCGCCGCATTGCCGCGGATAATCCCGGGGCCAGCTGGCTTCATTTCGGGGACATCGACCCGGACGGTTTTCTGATTGCGGACAATCTGGCTGCCGCAGCCGGCCTTGACATCGGCCTCTATCGCATGGATATTGCCGAACTGGAGCGGTACGCATCCTTCACAAAGCCACTGGAAAAAAACGACATCGTCAAAGCGAATCACCTGCTTTCCGCCGGCCGTCACACGGAGGTCCTTTCCTACATGCTTTCCCACAATGTTAAGCTGGAGCAGGAAATAGTACAGAACCGCATTGCTTGACAACCGCATTACTTGACAGGTAAACACCTATTGTGCACACTTTTGGAAGCCTTGTAAACAGGGCCTGCCAGGGGCCAAAATTGTACAGGATTGTATCGATTTGCCTGTCAACCGCAAAAATCCGGTTTCCTGAGAGCCTTGTAAACAGGCGCTTTCAGCGCCGAAAATTGTATTTGATTGTATCGATTTAACAGGCAAACGGGGAAGAGACGCAAAAATCCCGCCAAACCTGGGGTCTGGCGGGATGGTTCGCGGTTTATATTATTCCTGAAAAGGGAATGTCCGGACCGGCTCAGCTGGCCTGCATGCCGCAGAGGAAGCCGATCATGTTCCGGCAGTCGTCAGCGCTCTTGAAATCGAGGGTTGCGGAGGGAATCTTTTTGCCGAGGACGTTTGCGAGGTCGATGGCCTTGCTGCCGCGGCCGACTTCATAGCTCTTGCCGGACTCTGTCGAAAGCTTTACGGTGTCTTCACAGGCATCGAGACGGTTAAGGAATTTCTTTACATCAACGATATTGTAGACTTTCATAATGACCTCCTGAGTTTTCTTACCCTGTTCCTTTTGTTTACAGTATAATAATAGCGTCTCCCGTCGGGTTGTTCGGCCAAAGGGGGACGGAATTTCAGCCAAATCTTGCGTTGATTTAACAGGTAAACGATATGGAAAGTGGAAACATTTTATATGGAAAGAAGTGGACGGTCTGCGGGGATTCCTTCAGCCACGGGGATTTTACGGGCCTCCCGGAGGGAGAGTGGTATCTGACGGAGGGCCGCTACAAGGGCCAGATGCGCGTCTACCCCTATTTCATAGGAAACAGGAATAATATGGACATCGTGAATCTGGCCATAAACGGGGAAACCCTGGCCCGCCTCGATCGGACGCGGACGGAATATAAGCGCCGGGCAGAGCGGGCGGCCTTCGCGGACGGGGACTACGAGAAGATTCCTGCCGACAGCGACTACATTACCTTCTATTTCGGCATCAACGACTGGCACCAGGACGTCCCCGTCGGAACGCCGGGAATCAAGGACCCTTACACCTTTTACGGGGCCTGGAACACCATCCTTCCGAAGGTCATCGACAAATGCCCATTCGCCCACATGGGCATTATCATTACGAACGGCTCATCGCCGGAATATACGGAGGCCGAGCGGGTCATCGCCCGAAAGTATGGGATCCCCTGTCTCGACCTCGAGCGTGATATTAAAGTTCCGCTGACCTTGCGAGCCGGAGGCGAGCGGGAGGACCTGTGTGATTATATCAAAGAGGCCCGGCGGAAGGCCTTTGCCGTCTCCGATACAAACGGTCATCCTAACCCCAAAGCCCACGAGTACGAGAGCACCTTCATCGAAAACTTTCTGAGAAGCCTGTGACGGAGCGAAATGCAGAAAAAACATATATCGCCATCGACCTTAAGAGCTTCTACGCTTCCGTTGAGTGCATGCAGCGGCAGCTGGACCCCCTGACGACGAACCTTGTGGTAGCGGATACGAGCCGGACAGAGAAGACCATCTGCCTGGCTGTTTCGCCTGCCTTAAAGAGCTTCGGCCTGCCGGGCCGCTGCCGCCTGTTCGAGGTCAATGAGAAAGTCCGGGAGGTAAACGATGATCGCCGGCGGAAGAACGGCGGGCCGCTCGGCGGCAAATCCGTCAGCTCCATCGAACTTGAGGAGAACCCGGCCCTTGCTCTCGACTACATAGCCGCGACGCCGCAGATGGCGAAATATATGGCCGTCAGCACGCAGATCTACGGCATATATCTCCGCTACATCGCTCCGGAGGACATCCATGTCTATTCCGTGGACGAGGTCTTCATGGACGTGACGGGCTACCTCGGGACCTACGGCCTTTCTTCCCGGGAGCTTGCGATGAAGATGATCCGCGAGGTCCTCTCCGAGACCGGAATCACGGCGACGGCCGGCATCGGGACGAATCTGTATCTCGCAAAGATTGCCATGGATATCGAAGCAAAGCACATTCCCGCGGACGCAGACGGGGTGCGGATTGCGGAGCTTGACGAGAAGACTTACCGGCAGAAGCTCTGGGACCACAGGCCCATCACGGACTTCTGGCGGGTCGGCAGGGGCTACGCGAGGAAACTTGCGGAATACGGCCTTGAGACCATGGGGGACATCGCCCGCTGCTCCCTGGGAAAGCCTAGCGATTATTATAATGAAGACCTTCTCTACCGCCTCTTCGGAGTCAACGCGGAGCTCCTGATTGACCACGCCTGGGGCGTTGAGCCCTGCACCATCGCGGACATCAAGACCTACAAGCCCGAGGTCAACAGCTTAGGCTCCGGTCAGGTCCTGATGGGCCCCTACCCCTTCGAAAAGGGCCGGGTCATCGTGCGGGAAATGGCGGAGGCCCTGTCTCTCCAGCTCGTCGACAAAGGGCTCATGACGGACCAGGTCGTCCTCGACATCGGCTACGACCGTACGAACCTCGAAAGCGATGATGTCCGCCGCGCCTACAGGGGGCCTGTGACGACGGACCATTACGGGCGTCCCGTCCCGAAGCCTGTCCACGGCAGTATGAACCTCGAAACATTCACGAGCTCGATGGAGGCGCTCGGGAACGCTGCTGTCACTCTTTATGATACTAATGTAAACTCCGCCCTCACCATCCGCCGGGTCAATATTACGGCCGCCCACGTCATCCCCGAGGCCGAAGCCGCGGCGCGGGAGAAGGCAGCTGCCGAAAACGAGCAGCTGAACCTCTTCACGGACTACGAGGAGCGGGAGGAGCAGGAGTCCGCTGAAAAAGAGAAGCGGAACAAGGAGCGCCGCCTGCAGGAAGGCATGCTTGAAATCCGAAAGAAATTCGGCAGCAACGCCATCCTCCGCGGCATCAACTTCGAGGACGGGGCCACAGGCCGCGACCGCAACAATCAGATCGGGGGGCATAAGGCATGAAGGCGGATTACAGCGACATCATAGATCTCCCGGCGCCGACGTCGAAGACGCACCCCCGGATGCCCATGGCGAACCGGGCGGCCCAGTTTTCCCCCTTTGCGGCCCTTACCGGCTACGACGACGCCGTGGCGGAAGAGGGGCGGCTGACGGAGGACCTGCACGAGCTTTCGGAAGAAGGGATGGCGGAGCTCAATGACAGGCTCCGTTACCTCCTCGCCCATAAGGCGGAGCTGCCCTTCGTCCGGGCCGAGTATTTCATAGAAGATAAAAAGAAGAGCGGCGGCTCCTATGCGGTCAAGGAGGGAAATGTCCGGAATATCGACCCCGTCAACGGCTATATCGAATTTGCTGACAAAACGCGGATCGGGCTTAAATTTCTGCAGAAGATAGAGCTTTGAGTTTTCCGGCGTTTCCCGTGAACTGTGACTTTCCGGCATATCCCGCGAGCGGAAACCCGGCGATGGCTTCCGGTTGAAAAAGAAAATCGAAAATATGTTTGATTTTTTCTTTCGTATGCGCTACAATAGGAGGCAGACGAAGCGGAAAGGAAGACGGCATGGCGGGCGGCAGGAAGGAAAAGCAGACAGGGTATACCATTGTTCTGGACAATGGGCTTACTGCGTCCATCCCCCTGCGCGGGACGTTTCCGGAAGAGGAGAAGTCCGCTGCCGGTCAGGGGCTGAATGAGGACATCCCGGAACGGATTGCCGCCATGCGGGCCATGTACCGCTACGGGGACGGCTCAGTCAGGGACAAGGCTGAGAATTTCATCCGCCAGGGGAAGTTCATGGCGGACTATTCGGACGACATGCCCTGGCAGGGGAATCTCTACCGCTACTTTCCCGCCTATCACGACCTGAATGTCCCCCAGCTTCGGGCTTATTTTTCCTGGCGGGCAGGGGTGCGGGAAGGGAAGTTCACCCCGGTTCCGCAGACGCTTTACACCCTGTATGCCAACGAGCTTCTGGTCGGAATCGGCTGCAGGGATGCTGAAGACTCCTTCCGGAAAATGAAGGCCTTTTATGAGGGCCTGCAGGGCGCCGGTCAGACAGGCGGGGAGGTACTGGCACGTCTGCGGCGGTGGATGACGGACCTTTGTATAGTGTATGACCTTCCCCATGAATGGCCCCGGGATGTCGAGGATTCCTTCTACCGGGATATGGATACGGCGCGGATCTGTCTCGAAAAGCCTGAAGAGCATACGGATGAGGAAATCATAGCCGCCCTTTCAGCCTTTGCTCCGGCCCGGTTTCCGCAGTCCCCTGTTTTTTCCGTGGAGAGGGGCCGGCACCTCTTCGCCCTGATCTGGAAGACCCTTTCCTCTTCCTATACGGTCAAGGGCCGGACCATTTTTACGACCTGCTTCAATGCCCGCCGGCAGCGCTTTTCCTGGACTCCATTCCCGGAGGCCCTGTATATTCCGCCCGCGGAGCAGGCTGACCGTTCTTATGAGCTTCATCCCGGCCGCCGCTACCAGTGCCGGGACGGGCACTGGACCGTGGAGCGCTACAATTTCTATTCCGTGAATCAGACGGTTTTCCGGACGATCCTGCACGAGAGCGAGCGGCGCCTGCGGGAAATACTGGGAGTCGGGCGGCCGCTGAAGGCGGACGTGCTGGAGTCATGGGTCGACCGCTACATAGATGAGGCCCTGGTCCGGGAACAGGAAGAGATCCGGCAGGCGCGGCTTTCTGCCATTCACTTCGAAGCCGGCGACCTCGCGGCCATCCGGGCCGATGCCGCCGTCACGCGCGACAGCCTGCTGACGGAAGAGGAGCGGGAGGCGGAAGCAGAAGTTGAAGAGAGGGCGGAACTGGAGGCAGGCCGCCGGGGCAATGGCGGAACGCCTTCGATGAAAAACAGGACTGAGGTACAGGCTTCCGCCAGGGGGCTGGATTTGATGGGACCGGCCGAAGCAGAGCTTTCCGATGACGGCCTTTTTGACAAAGAATCTCCTGATGACGAGCCTGCTCTTGGGGCTCACGAAATGGCAATCCTCCGCCTGCTTCTTGACGGGAAGAGCCCGGCAGACTATATCCGGGAAAAGCGCCTGTTTGCCACAGTCCTTGCCGACAGCATCAATGAAGCCCTGTATGACGCCCTTGGCGATACGGCCGTGGAATGCGACGGGAAAGATATTATTCTCGTGGAAGATTACCGGGAGGATATAGAGGAATTGATCGGAGCAGAAGTATGACGAATGAAAAGGTGCCGAAGCGCATTGCCCAGGCGGTCCTGAATTCTCTGAAGGGCGGCGTTGTTCCCCGCATCGGCCTGCCCTATATCACGGTCGGGCGGAAGAATGAAATTGAGGCCCTTCTGCACGACGTCGACATCATTGCGGACGGGGGTGCTTCCTTCCGTTTCATCGTCGGCCGCTACGGGGCCGGGAAGAGCTTCCTGCTGCAGACGATCCGCAACTACGTCATGGACAGAGGTTTCATCGTCATGGACGCGGACCTTTCCCCGGAGCGGCGCCTGCAGGGGACGGGCGGGCAGGGGCTTTCCACCTACCGCGAGCTTATAGGGAATCTCTCCACGAAGACGAAGCCCGAAGGGGGAGCCCTGACCCTGGTCCTTGACCGCTGGATCAGCAGCCTGCAGACGGAAGCCCTGCAGGAGACGGGACTTTCACCGGACGACCCGGCACTGGGGAAGACCGTGGATCAGAAGATATTCGCCGTCACGGCGGAAATCAGCGAGCTCGTCCACGGCTTTGCCTTCGCCCAGCTGCTGTCGAAATATTACCATGCCTATCTTTCGGACGACGAGGAGACGAAGCAGGGCGTCATCCGCTGGTTCCGGGCGGAGTATCCGACCAAGACGGAGGCGAAGGGGGAGCTCGGCATTAATATTATCATCACGGATGACGACTGGTACGACTACCTGAAGCTGTTTGCCGTCTTTTTCCGCCGGGCCGGGTACGCGGGCATGATGCTCATGTTTGACGAGCTCGTGAACCTGTACAAGATCACAAACACGGTCTCGCGGCAGAACAATTACGAGAAGCTCCTCACCATGTACAATGACGCCCTGCAGGGCAAGGCCCGCTATCTCGGAATCATCATGGGCTGTACGCCCCAGGCCCTTGAGGACCGCCATCGGGGCATCTACAGCTATGAGGCCCTGCGCTCGCGCCTTTCCGAGGGCAAGTTCTCAAAGCCCGGGGCACGGGACCTTCTCGCCCCGGTCATCCGCCTGGACCCCCTGAATCCGGAGGAAATGCTGGTGCTCTGTGAGAAGCTTTCTTCCATGCATGCGGGTCTCTACGGCTATGAAGAGAGGCTTTCCACGGAGGACCTCGGAGACTTCGTGAAGATGGAGTACAGCCGTGTCGGGGCGGATTCGAACATCACTCCCCGGGAGGTCATACGGGATTTCATCGAGCTTCTGGACCTTCTGTATCAGAACCCGGATTCCGATATGGCGTCGATTATCGGCTCCGATGAGTTTTCCTACGCCGAATCCGAGGCCGTCTCGAATGAGACGACGGAGTCCTACGCCGAGTTTCGAATCTGACCGGGGCTGCAAAGCCGTATGGCGTACGCTTTTCAGGGGTATATATTATTATGAATAATGTTTTTGACCGCTATGCTCCTTTCATCCAGGACTACATCTACCGGTCGGGGTGGCAGTCCCTCCGCAGCGTGCAGAATGCGGCCGGAGAGGCTATTTTCGGCACGGATGAAAATGTCCTCCTGACTGCGTCCACGGCCTCCGGCAAGACGGAAGCCGCCTTTTTCCCCATTCTCACCCTTCTTGACGAGAACCCTTCGGACTCGGTCGGCGTTCTCTATATTGCCCCGCTGAAAGCCCTGATCAATGACCAGTTCGGCCGCCTCTCTGACCTCTGCGAAGAGGCCGCCATCCCCGTTTACCGCTGGCACGGGGACGTTCCGGCAAGCCAGAAACGGAAACTCCTAAAGCACCCGGCCGGCATCCTGCAGATCACGCCGGAATCCTTAGAATCCCTCCTCATTACGAAGCACATGGAGATTCCCTCCCTTTTCCATGACCTTCGCTTCATCGTAATCGACGAGATCCACTCCCTGCTCCGGGGCGACCGGGGCATGCAGACATTCTGCCTCATAGAGCGTCTCTGCCGTCTGGCGGACTGCCAGCCCCGCCGGATAGGCCTTTCCGCTACCATAGGAAACCCGGAGGAGGCAGGAAGTTTCCTCGCGGCCGGGAGCGGGCGGAAGACCATCATTCCGAAATTCGACGGGGGAAAGGAAGTCTGGCGCCTTTCCATGGAGCATTTTTTCAATGCGCCGCCCCAGGCAGATGAAGCCATTCCCGTGGAGACGTCCGAGCCGGTCACGGAAGAGCCGACGGACGTGGCGCCTGAAGCGGCTGATCCCGGCATGGCCTATATCTTCGAGCACACGAAGGGGAAGAAATGCCTGATTTTTACGAATTCCCGGGAAGAGTGCGAGGCGGTCTGCCAGAACCTCCGCCAGTACTGTGAAGTCAATCACGAGCCGGACCGCTTCCTCATCCACCACGGCAATCTTTCGGCCTCCTACCGGGAGAGCGCCGAGGAAGAGATGAAGGACGACGATTCGAAGATGTCCGTCTGTGCCACGGCCACACTGGAGCTGGGAATCGACATCGGAAAACTGGAGCGGGCCTTCCAGATCGATGCGCCATTTACGGTGTCCGGCTTTCTGCAGCGTATGGGGCGGACGGGCCGCCGGGGAGACCCTTCAGAGATGTGGTTTGTCATGCGGGAGGACCACCCGGAGGCCCGGGCCATGCTGCCGGACTATATTCCCTGGTACCTCGTGCAGGGCATAGCCCTTATCCAGCTCTATATAGAAGAGCGCTTCGTGGAGCCGCCGCGGACGGACCGCCTGCCCTACAGCCTCCTTTACCACCAGACCATGAGCACGCTGGCTTCCTGCGGGGAAATGACACCGGCGGAACTGGCCTCCCGTGTCCTGCCGCTCAAGTGCTTCCACCGGATCACGCAGGACGATTATCGGATCCTCCTCCGCCACCTCATTGAAATCGACCATATCAGCCGGACGGAAAACGGGGGCCTGATCACGGGCCTTGCCGGCGAGCGGATCGTGAACAATTACAAGTTCTACGCCGTCTTTCAGGAGAATGTCGAATACGCGGTCCGGAGCAGTTCGGAAGAGCTCGGCACCATCGTCAAGCCGCCTCCGGTCGGGGACAAGATCGCCATCGCCGGCCGCGTCTGGGCCGTGGATGAGGTGGACCACAAAAAGCACGTCGTCTACTGCACCCCGGTCAAGGGCAATATCCCCGCCTACTTCGGGGACGTGGCCGGGGACATCCACACCCGCATATTGGAGCGCATGCATCAGGTCCTTGCCGAGGACACGGAGTACCCTTATCTCATGCACCACGCCGTCGCCCGCCTGAGGGATGCCCGCCATCAGTTCCGGGCTTCCGGCATGGCGGAGAGGCCCCTGATCCATCTGGGCGGGAAGATGTGGGCCCTCTTTCCCTGGCTGGGTTCCTATGCTTTTCTGGCTCTTGAGCGCTTTTTGAAGGTCTGCTGTGCGGATAAACTCGGCCTCAAAGGGCTTTCTCCCTGCCGGCCCTATTATCTGCAGTTTACCATGCAGGTCACGGAGGAAGACTTCTACCGGATCGTGAAGGAGGAAGCTGCGAAGGATATAGACCCCATGCGCCTCATTTACCCGAAGGAAGTGCCCGTCTTTGAAAAGTACGACGAGTTCGTGCCGGAAGAATTAGTCCGCAAGGGCTTTGCCTACGGTGTTCTCGACATCGCCGGTATGAGGGAGCGGGTCCTTTCGTGGGAGGGGGCAGGAGAGCCCGGGGCTTTACATTAGTCATAAATACGGAAATGACGTCTGAGGCAGAGCGGCTGTTTTTGCTGTTCGCTTCCGCCTGTAATTGTATTTCCGTGTTTCTTGTGCGATAATTCCAGTATGTCTGAATCAGAAGCTGCAGAAGACGAACTGAAGAAAAAACGCCGGTTTTTCCGGCGGCAGAAGCCGGTAAGCGACAGGGCGGGGCAGAAGCATTTTGCCCACCTTTTTGCCGTCATCAGTCTTTTGCTTATTGTATTTTTCTGTATTTTCTTCGTCATGGCCTGTCCCAGGGGTCCTCAGGTCCTTCTTGACGACCGCATCTCCACGGTCCTATACCACACAGACGGGACGGTGGAGCACTTTTCGAACAATGTCTTCACGCCGCCTGAAGCGGGGGCGAAGCTGGTCTTTACCATCCGCCTGCCGGAAGAAGGCGAGGCAGCCGTGGACAATCCGGCCCTCTGCTTTGCGAATTATAATTCCATTATTCATATATACTGCGATGGAAAGCTCATCTACTCCCACGGGGAGGACCTTGCCGAAAAGGGCCATCTGACGGGCCATACCATCGCCCGCGCCGTTCTTCCGCCGGATACCGCCGGGCCCGTGACCATTGAAATGGTGCAGGGGGAGAACTATACGACTTCCTATTTCCGCAAGGTGAAGCTGCTTCCGGCCCAGTATGCCTGGCTCTATCCCCTGTCGGACGGACAGACGCTCGTGGATTTCGCCCTTTTCGTCTGTGCCATATTCGCGGCCGTTTTTGTCTTCGGTATGAACATGGTCCTGAGCAATGCAGCGGATACGAACCGGAGGATCCGGGACATTGCCTTTTCCGTCTTTTCCGTCGCTCTCATCGTCTGGGCCATGGCCTATGAGGGAAACATTTACTTCCTGGCATCTGACCGCTATTTTTTCCCGAATCTCGAATATATATCCATCTACATTTTTTCCGTAGCTTTCACGGTCTACATGCGGAGGGGCATGACCGGGCGGGCAAGGACAGTCTGCCTTGTCTTTGAAATTGCCTGCATCGGCCTCTGCGCAGTCGTTTTCGGACTGCAGTTTTTTGCCCCTTTTACCCATCCCTATACGACGCTTCTCAATGTCTGGACGCTCCTTGTCCCGCCCTTCGGGGTCTTTTTCTTCATTGTGAATTTCACTGACCGAAACCGGGACCACAGGTTCATGAAGATCGGACTGGCTATTACGGTGGCCGGCGGCCTGCTTGAAGTCCTTCGGGTGAATATTGAGCGGACAGGGGTGGCAACAGGCGCCCTGGCAAGGGAAATCATGAATATCCGCATGACGCCTTATATTGTGCTGGCCCTTGAGATTACCCTTACGGCCGACAATATCCGGCAGAGCTTCAGGGCCTATCGCCACCAGGCCGAGCTCTATCACCTGCGGGATGTCGCCCTCCGGGATCCCCTCACGGGTCTCCGCAACCGGAGGGCCTTTGAAGAGGGTGAGAAGCCCCTTCTCGGAACGGACGAGACATATGCAATCGCCTTCGTTGATGCGGACGGGCTGAAACGGCAGAATGATACCTACGGGCATGACGCCGGAGACGACCTGCTGCAGTCCGTAGGCATGGCCATAGACCACGCCTGTGTAATCACGGGTACCCGGGGCTACCGCATCGGCGGCGACGAGTTCGTGATCACAAGCCCCTACAGGGAGCGGGTTGACCACGCCGTTGAAATCATGAACGGCCGCCTCGCAGAAACAAAGGATTCGGGCGGGAAGCCCTATACGGTATCCGTCGGAATCGCGGAGCATACGACTGCCGCAGACGGAGACGTCGACGCCGCCATCCGGCTCGCGGACGACCGCATGTACGCCGAAAAGCAGAAGCACCACCGGGCAAGGCAGTAGGGGGGTATATTACGGCAGAGACCAATTCCGGAGATTGAGAATTCTGGAATTCGGTGCTATAATACTCAGCACTTTGGAAAAGATTGGAAAGCTTTTCACGAATTGGAAGAGATTGGAATTGTTTTCTTACCATTGGAAAGGATTGGAAAATGAAAGGTAACCCCTTCACGCTTACGTTTGGAAAGCAGCCGAACTTAATTATAAACAGAGGGGCCGACACCGACAAAATCCTGTCAATCTATACCAGCGAGAATCCCCTGTCTCAGACGTATCTCATTGAAGGAATCCGCGGCAGTGGAAAAACCGTACTGATGACAACTATTGCAAAGGAACTGCAGAACGAAGAGGATTGGATTGTCGTGAATCTGAATTCGGCTATGAATCTTCTCGATGATCTTGCAAGGGCACTTGCAAATACGGTGAAAAGACTGCCTAATCTTTTGAAGCAGGGCGTAAATGTTTCGGCTCTCGGATTCGGATTTGGCATTAACGGAACGGAAGAGAAAACCGACAGTATCACTATAATTGAAAATATTCTGAGGCTTCTGAAAAAGAAGAACAAAAAACTCCTGATTACGATTGATGAGGTACTGCATGATGACAATATGCGGGTATTCGCCAGTGAGTTTCAAATCTTTTTGAGAGAAGATTATCCGGTATTTCTCATTATGACGGGTCTTTATGAAAATTTGAATTCCATTCAGAACGATCCGCAGCTTACATTTCTCCTTCGTTCTCCGAAGCTTCAGATAGAACCGCTCAGCATACCAGCTATCGTTAGGGAATACGAAACGGTCCTTGAGATAGATGAAGAGACGGCCAAGACCCTGGCACATGCTACAAAGGGCTACGCCTTTGCTTTTCAGGCGCTTGGCGCTCTTTACTGGGAAAACAGGGATACGTTGTCTCTTGATCGGATTATCGAAAAGCTGGACGGGCTTCTGGATGAATATGTTTACAGAAAAATCTGGAGTGGGCTTTCGGGACTGGAGAAAAAATTTCTTCTTTCCATGAATGATGAAGAAAGCACGACGACAGCTCTGGTTTGTGCAAAGTCCGGCATCAAGAAAAGCTCTGTCGCGAAATACAGGGAGAGGCTTATTAATATCGGCTTGTTGAATGTGCCGGAATATGGGAAAGTTGAGCTTGCACTTCCCAGATTTTACCATGTGATCTCATTGTACGTGTGATAATGGCGCGCAAAAATGACGGTGCCTGACCCCCTCCCGTTCAGTACCGGCGCGGGCAGTGAATTACAGTTCCGGAACTTCATGTCAATCATTGCCCTTCGCACCGGGCAGGAACTGAAATTCGACCGGATGGCAGCGGATGTCGGCATTGATGTCCGCGGATCAGTACCTTTTGTTTTATCGGGATATCGATCAGAAAGAAGTGGATCTTCTTTATGTGGACGTAGACGGCATCTACCCGATAGAAATTAAAAAGAGCCTGGCTCCATCAAAGCCAGGCAAAAATTTCTCCGTTCTGCGCAAGTATAAGATTCCCATCAATACCGGCCTGATCATTGACTGCTGTGACCGCATGCGCCCGCTGAATGAAAATGTCTGGTTTTACCCGGCATATCTATTGGGAATGTGATTTGATATTTCAGGATCAAGAATGCCATGAAACGCGATGAATCCCTTGACATGGCCAAAGGCATTGCAATCCCGATAGCTTCGGCAGCCGTCTCGCGGCTGGGCCTGGGAGGCTCAACAGGAGAGAGAATAATACATTTCTTCCTGGTCTACGGCCTGGTCCTTCTCATCTGCTTCGCTGCAGATCTCATCATCCGCCATACGCCGCTTAAGTTCATGGCCGGCAGATAGGGGGTCAGGAACCACCACTGCAGCAGCCTCCCGCCCATCGTCTAGGGGCTCTTGTGGGGGCCTGACCCCCTCAGAGCCAGTGCCGGCGCGGGCGGCAGGCTTGTGGGCCTGCGCCTGCGTGGGACTGGCCATCTGCGGCCGGTCTTTTGCGTGGGAAAAATATTATTCTTATGATCAGAGAACGCTCAGGTCCGCCCCTTTGGTTTCCCGAATCCGCGTGATGATCAGGCAGGAAATCTCAGTACGTTCATTTGGCAGAGATATTATAATTACATAGAGGATGCATTTGAGGCAGTATGAAAAGTTATGCAAGATAAAGTGAAGATCCTGTTCGTCTGTCACGGCAACATCTGCCGTTCGCCTGCCTGCGAATTTGTCATGAAGGACATCGTGA
>CAZOYS010000015.1:0-25015 GCA_964584155.1 uncultured Lachnospiraceae bacterium | reverse complement strand
CCTACCTGATTGTCGTTCTTGCCAACGACTCCACCATCTGCACGGGCCCCGTCTTTTGGACCATCCTCGGTGCGGGCTGGGGTGTCAATGCGTTGGTGAAGAAGAATTTGAAATAAAGCGCTCCGCGACCCCGTGGACGGCCTTGCTGACAAGGCAGATGATGATGATGTTTATGGGGAGCATGATGAGCTCCTTGGGAAGTCTTGCCACGAAGGTCGTGAGATAGGGCGTCTTATAGAGAATCGAGAGCCAGAGGGTATTGAGCAGCATGCTGCACAATAGGCCCGTAGTGAGTTCCGCCATAGCCACACGAAGCATGCTGTAGGGCTTCTTATAAAGGAAGAGGGCGAAGATGACGCCGCTCGCCAGGGACGTGATCGTGAAACCCGGGAAGAAAGCCCCCGTGGGCCGGACCAGGTAGGAGAGGACATCGGTGAGAATCCCGACCGTCCCGCCGACGAAAGGCCCCATGAGCATGCCGGCCAGCTTGACCGGGATGGACTGGAAGCGGATTTCTATGATGCTGGTGATCGGAATCTTGAAAAAGCCCAGGATGACAGCGACGGCCGTCAGCATGGCCGCCAGGGTGATGACCCGTACGTTTTTGATTTCGTGCATGAAAAAACCTCCATTCGTACCTTTGCAGATCTCGTGATACTGCAGGGTGCGTATGGAGGTTTATATTAGTCATAAACAAAATAAACCGTCGGCATCTGCAGCAGCGGGATGCGACGTGCGGAACCGCAGGAAGGACCTTTCAATTTCATTGGGATCGGTCTCATCCGTTTCGTCCGGCGGGCAACTCCCTCAGTCCGCCGGCACTATAAACGCTCCGCAGCCTAGTCTGCTAAAAATAATTAATCAACCGGCTTGAAATCTTCCTTGCCAACGCCGCAGAGGGGGCAGGTCCAGTCGTCGGGAAGGTCCTCGAAGGCCGTGCCGGGCGCGATGCCGTTGTCCGGGTCGCCCTTCTCGGGGTCATAGATGTAGCCGCACATGGTGCATTCATACTTCTTCATGGTGTTTTCCTCCTTGGATGTAAGCACTTACACTAGTGGTATTCCACGTCGCTTCTGAGCCCCTTGATCACACTTGCCGTGAAGACGGCCAGCAGGGCGGCGACGGTCACCCATTTGCTGAAGCGGTCCGCCTTGTTCCCGATCCGGTCAATTCCGTCGCGCAGGCCGGCCGGCAGGATTTTCGCGCTCGCCGGAAAGAGCTGCTGCGACAGGGGAATTTTCTTCGTTCGGGCCATGGGCAAACCTCCTTTATGAAACGTATTATATTATTTTTTCCCTTCTCTGTGCAACAAAAGAATGGTAATCTGACACTATATATATATGAAACCCAAGCAATCCCCGGGGAGGATGCCATGGAAATAGACGTGCAGACAGTTCGGAAAGCGATAGACGGCGACGCGGACGCCTTCGTGAGTCTCTACGGAGATATGTACAAAGCTATGTATAGATATGCGTATTTCCTGCTTGGCCGCTCGGCCGACGCGGAGGACGCCGTCGCGGATACCGTCGTGGACGCCTGGGAGGGCATAGGGGCCCTTAAGGTGCCGGAGGCTTTCTCCGTCTGGATCTACCGGATTCTCTCCGCCAAGTGCAAACGGCGGCGGGCGGCCTATGCCGAAGAGCCGGGATCCCTGGATTACAGCGGACCGGGAGAAGGGGCCGGCCGGGTCGATGAAGCCCTGAAGACCCGGGGCATCGAATCGCCGGAAGAGGCCCTGGCTCTGCTTTCGGGCCTCGACGAGACGGACAGGAACATCATTCTTCTCCATGTGATCGCGGGTTTCAAAACGAGGGAAATTGCGGATATGCTGGACATGCGCCCTACGACGGTGCGCTCGAGGGAGAACAGGGCGCTGAGGAAGCTGCGGCGGGAGCTGGGAGAATAGTTATGAACGACATCGAAGAAATGCTGAAAAAGGCGTCTGAAAAAGTCGACGTCCCCGACATGCTGGAGCCGGATGTGATGCAGCTTCGGCTGGACGCCCGGGGGCGGAGGAGCGAGCGCGAGAGCGAGCGGAGCGAAGAGACAAAGGCTTCCGCAGGGCCTTCCCGGGTCACGAATGAGGAAAAGGGCTGCGCCACGGACGTCTCCGAAGGCGGGAAGACCTTCCGGGTCTCCGGCTACGACCGGACGGATTCCGTCAAAGCGGCAAAGGCTTTCACGGACAGGGCCGAGGCGGGAAAGGCGCGGAAGAAGCGCCGGATGCGGGGCCTGGCTACAGCGGCTGCAGCGGTCCTTCTCGTGGGCCTTTCCTCCTGGCTGACCTACGACCACTTCGAGAAGACCCTGAAAAAGGCGGGAACCAGCCTCGAGGAAGTGGCCGCGACGAATGCGGCAGCAGAGAAAGCGGCAGGAGCCGAAGCCGAGTCCACGACGCCGGCCGTCGAGCGCCACAACGCCGGATCTATGTATGTCGTTGCAAAAACGGACGGGGCCTACACAAGCTATGTGGCAAAGCAGCTCAAGGAGCAGCAGTCCTATATTACGGACACGATGAAAACGGATGATGCTATGGCGACGGAGAGCGCAAATGACGCTGCCACAACCGATTCCATGGACAATAATGCAATTCAGGAGTCCTCGAGCGGCTCGAAAGCGAGCATGAGCGGGGACCAGTCCTCGGCCACGGGGGACTCGGCAGCGGATTATTCTTCTACGAACACGGTCGTTGAAGGCGTCGACGAAGCCGACATCACGAAAACCGACGGCAAATACATCTATAGAGTAATCGGCGAATCGATAAAGGTCACGAAGGCCGACGGGACGGCTCTCACCCGCTGCAACGATATCAATGTGACAAACGACACGATTGCCGCGGTACGGAAGACTGCGGAAGTCAGTGCAGACGTCACATCCGCCGCTGCTGAAGAGGCAGGGGATACGAAGGACAGCGACACCGAAACTAACGGCTCACAGGAAGGGACGGCCGGTGTCTCTGTTCCGAAGAAGGTGGCGGACGTCATTGAAAGCTGCTCCGTCAGCATCAATGAGATGTATGTGCGGGACGGCAAGCTCATCGTCTTCGGCAACCTCTACAAGTACGGCCTGGACCCGAACGCCGCCTACACGGACGACATCTCGACCGGTTCCTACAGAGGCGTGCCGGATCTGCAGACGAAACTCCTGGCCATCTTCACCTACGACCTCACAAACCCTGAGAGTGCAAGGCTGACGGACGTACACTGTATAGACGGATATTATTCATCATCGAGAATCACGTCCGACGGCAAGCTCGTCGTCTTCGCCAATAACTGGGTCGAGGACGAAAACGCAGTCTGGCCGCAGATTGACGGGGAGAAGATCGGGGCAGAGTCCATCTACCTGCCGGCGTCGGGCCTGAATCAGTCCATTATCGCGACGTTCGACCCCAGCGGCGCGACCCTCGAACCTATCGATTCCTGCATGATCATGAATAATTACATGACCCAGTACGTCACGGACGACGCCATTTTCATCTACGGCGGCGACACATCGGGCAGCGTGGACGCGACGAATATCGCCCGCTTCGACATGAAGGACGGGAAAATCGACGCGGCCGGGGCGGCGACGGTCTCCGGGACGGTCACGAACGACTTCGCCTTCCGCCTCATCAACGACAATCTCTTCGTCCTGACGACGACATACAATTATAATAATGGAGATTCCTCGAACGGACTCTACGTCTATGATGCAGCTCTGAAGCGGCGGGGCGCTCTCACAGGGCTCGCGCCCGGCGAGACCATCTATTCCGCCCGCTATATAGGCAACATGGCCTATTTCGTCACCTACCGGCAGACGGACCCCCTGTTTGCGGTCGACGTTTCAAACCCCGACAGCCCGCAGCTTTTAGGCTATCTCAAGATCACGGGCTTCTCGGACTACATGCATCCCTGGGGAGACGGCCGCCTAGTGGGGCTCGGCTATGAAACGGACCCCGAATCCGGCGAGCAGAAAGGCGTGAAGCTCACGATGTTTGATGTGAGTGATCCAGCGAACCCCATCGTTGTCGGCACCACGGTCATTCCGAAGAAGTATGCCGACCTCTACACCTACGACCACAGGGCCGTTCTGGCTTCCGCGGACAAAAACCTCATCGGCTTCGGCTTTTCGGCCACGGACGACGATTACTCCGAATGGACCACGTCCTACGTCTTTTATAAGTGGAACGAGGAGACGAAGAGTTTCGACCTTCTCTACCAGACGGACAATACCTTCGCCGGCATCTCGTCCCTCCGCGGCCTCTACATAGGTGACAATCTCTACGTCTCCGAGGAAGACGGTATCGAGGTTCAGGGCGGGGAGAAATTCTCATATTGAATCAGAAGGCCTATCTAAGTTATAATAGGGATTGCCCGGCGGAGCCGGGCAATCCCTGTTTTCTTGAAGGAAATCATTTTGTACACGACAAACATTCAGGCGAGTGCCACTGCCAATAGAAAAGCGAAGCTGTGGGAGGCGTATAGGAATTCCCCGACAGCCGAAAACCGGGACGCTTTGACGAAGGAATATATCTACCTCGTCATCAATATCGCATCCCGTCTGTCCGCCTACTTAGGCGGGGCCGCGGCAGGTCATGACCTCGTGGAAGAGGGCATCCCCGGCCTCATTGACGCCATTTATAAGTTTGAGAATACCGGCCGATTCGAGGACTTCGCCGGCGCCCGCATCCGGAAAAGCATGATCGACGCCGTCATGAAGACGGAGGACGCGCGGAAGCTTATCATCGATACGAAGAAACAAATCGACAAGACCCGAAAGTCTCTCACCGAGGCCGGTCAGCCCTCCACAGATAAGGATGTGGCGAAGGCCCTGGGCATGACCCTCCCCCAGATGGTGGAAGCTGAGACGGCGTTTACATTATCCTCGGTGTCCTCTTTCTCGTACCTGGAAGAGGGCGGCTCGCCGTCCTTCCCGATCGACAGGAAGGAGCTCGCCGCCCGCCTCGGCGCTTCCATGCAGCAGCTGTCAAACACCGAGAAGAAGGTCGTCCTCATGTTCTACTACGAGAACCTGTCCCGGAAGGAAATCTGCGAAATCCTCGGTCTCGACGACACGGAAGTCCTTCGCATGCTCAGCGGCGCCATGGAGAAGATGCAGGCCGAAATGGCCGAATATATGGACATTTTCGTCCGCTCCGTCTGAAGTTTGCCTGTTAAATCGATACAATCCAATACAATTTTTGCCCTCGAAAGCCTTGGAAACAGGGCCTCTCAGGAAACTCATTTTTGCCGTTTGACAGGCAAATTGCCATGAAGAAAAAGCTGAAAATCCTGATCCCGGTCATTGCTCTACTCGCCCTGGCCGGGATATTTCTTGCCTACTGCATTCCCTACTACCACGCCGAAGGGGCGCCGGATTTCTCCGCAAATGAAATCGTGACCATCACGGATGGGGGAAATTATTATTTCTATGACGGGCCCGGCAAAGACACCGCCCTCATATTCTATCCCGGAGCCAAGGTGGAAGCCAAGGCCTACGAGGCCCTGATGGTGGGCCTGGCAGAGGACGGCACCGACTGCTTCCTCGTGAAGATGCCGCTCCACATGGCCTTCTTCGGGGAAGATCGGGCCGAGGACATCATGGCCATGTACAGCTATGACACCTGGCTCATGGGCGGCCATTCCCTGGGCGGGAGCATGGCGGCCCTCTACACGGGAAGCCACGAAGACACGGTGGACGGCCTGATCCTCCTGGCCTCCTTTTCAACGGCTGACCTTAGTGACGACACCGGTCTTACCGTCGTTTCCGTCTACGGGAGTGAGGACAAGGTCCTGAAACGGCCGAAGTACGAGAAGAACAAAAAGAATCTTCCACCGGACACATCTTCTGAATATGTGATCGAAGGCGGCAACCACGCGGGCTTCGCCTACTACGGCCCGCAGAAGGGCGACGGAACCGCCGCGATTTCCAAAGAAGAGCAGATCAAAAAGACTGTCGAAGCCATAGAGGCCCGATTCACCGGCCGGTAATCTGTCAGACAACTCCTTGAATTTTTCTTGACAGGTAAAGCCCGATATTCAGTTTCCCAAGAGGCACTGAATACCGGGCTTTTCACTTCAAAAATTGTACAGGATTGTATCGATTTAACAGGCAAGCCTTTTTGGCTGCTATTGTTCGTGCGTTTCGTGCAATTTCGCTACCTGCTCTGCGAGCTTTTCGACTTTCCTGTCGTTCAGCTTGTATTTCGCCCGGAACCAAACGAAGGCGATGATGAGGACGATGATGGGAATTATTGTCATGACCATCCGAAGGCCCATCTTCTGGGCGGCGGTGACGCCGACGGAGAAGTCGAAGGTCTGGTCTTCCGCAGTAACTGCGGCGTTCGAGAGGTTTAAAATTCCGAGCGTCAGCGAGGCGATGAAGGCAGCAAGGCCGGACGAAAGCTTCACGACGAAGGTCTGCATGGAGAAGATAACGGACTCGTCGCGCCGCCCGTTCTTGATTTCTCCGTAGTCAACTGTATTCGCCAGGAAAATGGTTATTAATACATTATTCATGCCGCTAGCCGCCATAATGAGGACGCCGGGAATGAGGAAGAAGGCGAGCGTCTTGTTTCCGGCCGTTGCGAGAGCCAGCAGGCAGACGTAGCCGATCATGGACATGACGAGGCCCGCGTAGAAAATCTTCGTATTCGCAATCTTCAGGGCCTGGCGCAGGATGGGGTAGAGGGCCATCATGGCCAGAATCTGCGCGGCGCCGGCCACGGTGTTGAAGAGGGTGTAATCCTTGTACCAGCCCGTCCCGCCGAGGTCGTACTTGAAGAAGTAGATGACGAGGTTCGACGTGATGTACATGGCGACATCGACGAGGACGATGGTCACGACGATAGCCATGGCCTGGTCGTTATGGACGAGGGAGGAAAACATCTGCCGCACCGTCGCTGTCTCCATGTCGACCGTCGATTTTTCCTTGACGGCCGCAACCGTTATAATAATGAAAACCACGAACAGGACTGCTATAATGAGGGCAAATACGGAAAAGCCTACCCTTTCCACGTCCTTCGCCGTCGTCCCGCCGAAGCGGACGCCGAGGGCATGGACAGCCATTACGGTAAAAATCGAGACGATGGCCGATCCGACGCCGGAGCAGGAGCGGGCGAGCGTCGTGAGATTCTCGCGCTCTTTGCCGCCCTTCGTGAAGGCTGGAATCATGGACCAGAATGGAATATCCATCATCGTGTACGTGACGCCCCAGAGGACATACGTGATAGCCGCGTAAGCGATGAGGCCGCCGCCGTCAAGGCTTGGCGGGCACGTGAACATGGCATAGAGGACGACCGCGTTCGTCAGGGTCCCGATCAATAGCCAGGGCCGGAATTTGCCCATTTTCGTTTTCGTCTTTGCGACGATGACGCCCATGATCGGGTCGTTAAAGGCGTCGAAGACCCGGGCCGCCAGGAGGATTACCCCCATCGCATATGCCGAGACGCCCATTATGTCCTGAAAATAATATAAAACATAGCTGGCGGACAGCATATATACCATGTCCTTGCCGACGGCACCGAGTCCGTAGCCGGCTTTTTCCGCCCCCGAAAGGCTTCGTTTTGTGTCCATAAGAACCCCCTTTTTACATTGATTGCTTTTTCCGGAAACTGATACAATATTTCCAGTTTCCCGTCCCCTACTATACCAGCATTCCGTTTGACAGGCAAGCCGTATTTTTTGGTTTCCCGGAAGGTGCATAAACAGGGCCTCGCAGCTCTCAAAATTGTACAGGATTGTATTTATTTGCCTGTTAAACCCGATTTTTCAGTTTCCTGGAAGGCGCATAAACAGGGGCCCACAGCCCTTAAAATTGTACTTGATTGTATTTATTTAACAGGCAAACGATAAAATACCGGATAGCGCAAAGGCGCATAAACAGTGGCTGAAATTGTATAGGATTGTATCGATTTAACAGGCAAACGAAAGACAACAGAAATGACGATTGATTCCTTTATATTCCTTATGGACTGCATCGGCGCGATTGCATTTGCGATTTCCGGGGCCGTGCTGGCCATCCGGAAAAATATGGACGTATTCGGCGTCTGCATCCTTGCCGTTGTAACGGCGACCGGCGGGGGTGTGATCCGGGACATCCTCATGGGCCACCTGCCGCCCGTCATGTTTACGGACCCGACCTATGTGATCGTGGCTCTGGTGGCGGCCATCGGAGCCTTCATTTTCTTTAAGGTCCGGAAGAAGCGCAATCTCGTCATCCCCCTTAAGGCTATAGAAGTCTACACAGGAATATTATTCTGGTTCGACACGGTCGGCCTGGCAGCGTTTACGGTGGATGGTGTATATGCCGGTTTTACGGGCCCCGTACACAATCTCTTTCTCGACGTCTTCCTCGGCGTGATTACTGGCGTGGGTGGCGGCCTTCTCCGGGACATCTTCGCCGATGAGATGCCGGCCATTTTTGTCAAACATGTCTATGCCGTGGCCTCCATCGCAGGCGCCCTTGTAACGGGCATTCTCCTGCGGGTCGGCCCTGACGCCCACCTGGCCCTTCTTCTCGGCATCGCCACGACCGTCCTCATCCGCTGGCTGGCCGCCCACTTCCGCTGGAACCTGCCGCGGGTGTGAAATTCTGCCTTTCTTTTCAATTTAACAGGCAAACGCTATATGCCTTTCTTTTCAATTTAACAGGCAAACGCTATAAAGGTAGGTGCCGCAGAGGCGCACAAACAGGGCCTGAAATTGTACTGGATTGTATCGATTTGCCTGTTAAACCCGATTTTTCAGTTTCCTGGCAGCCGCACAAACAGGGCCTTACAGCCTGAAAAATTGTATTTGATTGTACTGATTTAACAGGCAAACGCAAAAATGGCAGGTGCCGCAGAGGCGCACAAACAGGGCCTGAAATTGTACTGGATTGTATCGATTTAACAGGCAAGGCAAACACCAGGGAAAGGAGCATCCTTATGGCATTCGCACTCATCCTCACAATCCTGCTCCTTATTGTCATGGAGCTGAATAAAAACACATTATTGGGCTGGCTCCTGGCGGCAGCTGCCTTCGCGGTTTACATTATTCTCAGAAAAAGATTTCTGCCGGAGAGGAAACACAGGAAACTGTGGGGACGGCTGCTCTATACAGGGGTGCTGGTCGCAGTTTTTGCGGTGTCATGGCCGCCTGTCCGCCCGGTGCCTGCCTCTGATGCCAGACATCCGGAAGTTACGGAAACAATTTCCGTTGAACAGGGCGAGCTGACCGGGGTGAAAAGCGCGGACGGAAGCGTGGAGATATTTGCGGGAATTCCTTATGCGGCGCCTCCTGTGGGGGAGCTGCGGTGGAAGGAGTCCCGGGAGCCGGAGAAGTGGGACGGCGTCCGGGCCTGCGATAAGTTTGCGCCAATGTCCATGCAGCCGCGGTCGGGCCATATCTACGATTCCCTTTCCCAGATTGTCGCCTATCACGACTACACGATTTCCCTCGACGACAACTACATGGCGCCCATGAGCGAGGACTCCCTGTACCTGAACATCTGGCGGCCGGCGAAAAGGCCGGAAGAAAAGCTGCCGGTCCTTGTCTATATCCACGGCGGCTCCCTGAAGACGGGGCAGCCCTGGTACGCGGACTATTCCGGAAGCGGCCTCGCGAAGCAGGGCGTGATCGTCGTGAACCTGGCCTACCGCCTGGGCGCCTTCGGCTTCTACGGAAACAGCGACCTGGCGGCGGAATCCCCGAACGGGACGACGGGAGACTACGGCCTCCTCGACCAGATTGCCGCATTGAAGTGGGTCCAGAATAATATTTCAGCCTTCGGTGGAGACCCCGGAAATGTAACTGTAGCAGGGGAGTCTGCGGGCAGTGCCTGCGTGAGCGCTCTATTGTCATCGCCCCTGGCTTCCGGCCTCTTTCGGAGGGCCATTCTGGAAAGCTCGACTGTAGATGCGAAGATGCCGGCTCATTCTTACCGTTCATTTGAGGAAACGCTGAAGGCCGGGCAGAATTTGTACAAGGAGACAGGAACTTCAGACCTGGAGGGACTTCGGGCCCTTCCGGCTGAAAAGCTTGTGAAATATACGGAAGAAAACCATCACATCACGCCGGACGGGTATGTACTTCCGGCTGACCCGTATGTTCTATATAAAGAAGGTCAGACCCTTAACGCGGAAGCAATCCTGAACGGCTACAACGGGGACGAAAGCACGCCCTTTGTCCTTTTTGATCATTTCACAAAAGAAAATTTCAATGAAAAGCTGGCGGGCTACTGCGGAGGCCTTGTTACGGACACGGCTGACCTTGCCTCCCTCTATTCCATTGAAAATGACGATGATGCGGAGAAGGCCATGAAGGAGATCCTTTCTGCAGCCTGGTTCGGTTACGGGCACCAGTGCCTGACGGAGAAGGCTTTGGAAGAAGAGATTCCTGTCTATGAATATTATTTCAATCAGGAAAACGGCCGCCTCGGAACCTGGCACAGCGGGGAAGAAGTCTATTGCTATGGAAATATCCCGGAGAAGAAGCACTGGTATGAAAGTTTCATGGGCGGTCCCCGCCTGTATACTTCTGACGACCGGCAGCTTTCCGCCATCATGTCTTCCTACTGGGCCAATTTCTGCCGGACCGGCGACCCGAACGACGGCGGGAGCGGGCATGATGACGCCTCACTTCCGGAATGGAAGCCGGTAACGGATGCGGACACAATCACGGAATTCCGGGCGGAGGGCGGAACTTATGTCCGTGAGATCCCCATGCCCTGGAACAAGATCTATGATGTACTGGAGAAATGACAGCTCTTGAAGATTTAACAGGCAAACGAAAAAATGACAGGTGCCGCAAAGGCGCATGAACAGTGATCGAAATTGTACAGGATTGTATCGATTTGCCTGTCAAACCCGATTTTTCAGTTTTCTGGCAGCCCCGCAAACAGGACCTCACAGCCCGAAAAATTGTATTTGATTGTACTGATTTAACAGGCAAACGGGAAAATGACAGGTGCCGCAGAGGCGCACAAACAGGGCCTGAAATTGTACAGGATTGTATCGATTTAACAGGCAAGCGGAGCGGAGCGGGCAAGCGGAGTAGGCGGAGCGGGCAAAGCGGCTTCCCCCTTGCTATCGTCTCATAAACGTGCTATCCTTGATGTAATTACGGAGGTGACATCATGCAGATATCGAGCCGATTTACGATTGCCGTGCAGACACTGACCTGCATAGAGGTATTGAAAAAGGATAATGTAGTGAACAGCGAGCTCATCTCAGCGAGCGTCGGGGCCAATCCCGTGATCATCCGGAAAATCTTCGGTCAGCTGAAGGACGCGGGCCTCATCCACGTCCAGCGGGGCGGCAACGGCGGGGTGACGCTGGCAAAGCCGGCGGAAGATATTACTCTCTACGATATCTATAAGGCTGTGGACAGCGTGGATGAAGAGGGCCTTTTCCACTTTCAGGAAAATCCGAACGCCAACTGCCCGGTCGGCCGGAACATTCATTTCGTCATGGACGGCCGCCTGCAGCAGATCCAGGGGGCCATGGAGAAGGAAATGGCTTCCATGACGATTGCCGATGTGATCGGGGATACGGAAAAGAAGATTGAAGCGGATGAGCGGACGTAAGACGGGGCACGACAAAATATGAGTCTTTTTGCGATCGGAGACCTGCATCTCCACTTCCAGGCGGAACTGAAGGCCCCGAACCAGCTTCATGACAAGGTCTGGAAGGGGCACGAAAAGCGCTTCAAAGAAAACTGTGAGAAGCTGATCCGGCCGGAAGACACCCTGGTCCTCGTCGGCGACCACAGCTGGGGCCGGAACCTCAGCGAGTGCGAGGAGGACTTTTCCTATATAGAAAGTCTGCCCGGACGGAAAATTCTGCTCCGGGGAAACCACGACATGTTCTGGGACGCGAAGAAGACAGACCGGCTCAACCGGCAGTTTGCCGGAAGGCTCTTCTTCCTCCAGAATAATTATTATTCATATGAGGACTATGCCCTGGTCGGCACGAAGGGCTATACGTTTGAGGGCCCCTTCTACCTGAACCGGTCCGGCTTCATCACAGGCTGGGACGAAACGGAAGCCGCCCACGCCGAAAAGCTCGTGGGGCGGGAGGCCGAGCGCCTGAAGGCATCTCTGGAAGCCGCCAAAAGCGCAGGTTTCCGGAAAATGATCATGTTTTTACATTATCCTCCCACGAATATCCTGCAGGAGGACAGCGTCTTCACGCATCTGGCGGAAGAATACGGCGCAGAGCAGGTCATCTACGCCCACTGCCACGGGGAGAGCCGCTTTCATGACAGCCTTCAGGGCAATCACAACGACATCACCTATTCCCTCGTCTCCGGCGACTTCCTGAAATGGATGCCCGTGAAGATTCTGCCCTGATTTTATACTCTCAGAGAGGACATGCAGATGATGGTCCGATTTGTTAAGGCCAATCCGGTCTTTGTGGTTGCCGGGATAGCTGCACTCATTTCGATGGTCTTTGTCCCGCCCAATGCCGGGTACGTTTCCTATATCGATTGGCGGACGGTAGGATTGCTCCTCTGTCAGCTCATGATTGTCCAGGGCCTGATGGAAAGCGGGGCTTTCCGCCTGCTCCCAGACAGGATTGTCCGGACGGTCCGTTCTACGCGGAGCCTGTCAACGGTGTTGATTCTGGCCTGTTTTTTTGTTTCCATGCTTGTCACGAACGACGTATCTCTGATTTCTTTCGTTCCGCTGACTATCTTACTTCTTTCCTCCGCAGGTGCAGCGGATCTGCTGATTCCGGTGGTTGCTTTGGAGACGATTGCGGCGAATCTCGGCAGTATGCTGATGCCCTTCGGGAATCCGCAGAATCTGTATCTTTTTAACCTGTCCGGCATTCCGGGTATAGAGTTCATAGGAATAATGCTGCCCTTCACTTTGGTTTCCCTTGGCCTGCTCCTGGTATCCTGCCTTTTTCTGCCGAAAAGGGGGCTGGCGGTCCGTGAAAATGGTGAAAAAATCTCTTTCGGACGAAAGGAGAAGATAGAAGGGCTGGGTTCACTTGCCCTGCTTGCGGTCTGTATTCTGGCTGTTTTCCATATCGGGAATGTGCCTCTGCTGCTGGCGATCTGCATTATTTTCTTCGTGTTTGCCGACCGGCAGGTTTTCCGGAAGGTGAACTATATCCTTCCGCTTACCTTCATCGTCTTCTTCATCCTGACCGGGAATATTCAGGTCCTGCCGGGCTTTTCGGAGGCATTGTCGGCGGTGATCCGCGGGCATGAGACGATTACGGCGGTTGCGGCCAGTCAGGTCATCAGCAATGTCCCGGCCGCAATGCTCCTGTCTTCTTTTACGGATGACTATCGGGCCCTGATTATCGGGACCGATATCGGGGGCCTTGGCACACTGATTGCCTCGATGGCGTCGCTGATCTCTTTCCAGTTCTACTGCGGGGCAAAAGGCGCGAAGCCCGGGAAGTATATCGGAGTATTTTCCCTGCTGAACGCAGCATACCTTTTGGTATTGCTTCTGATGACGTGGGTTCTGTGAGGGGGCGGGATGAAAAATGAAGCGGGAAATTAAGACAATATCTGATGTGGCGATAATTGCAATTTCATGATAGAATCAAGACGCGAACATCCGATTCAGAAAGGAGGGCCTTCCATGACTGCGACTATTGAGAAAATTGTTTCAATTCTTGAGGAAATGCCGGAAGAACAGGTAGATCAGGTTTACCAGCTGACACTAAGTACCTACGCACAGAATCCTTCCCGGAAGCAGGTCACGAAGGCAGATGTACTCCGCGATCTGGAAATCTCCAGAAAACAGTATTCAGAGGGGAAATACATGCGCGCAGATGTTGCTGCAAACTCTATGAGGGAAAAATATGGTCTCTGAGGTAATCATTACTGACAGAGCCTTGGAGATGTTCGATGAGGATCTTTATTATCTGGTTTATGCGAAAAAGAATTCTCAGGCGGCGTCTCATTTGATTGATGAATTCAATGACACGCAGGATATGCTTTATCAGGTCGCAGAAAGCCTTGGGTTTTGCAGAGATGAGGATTTGAAGGCGTTGGGGTACCGGATAATATTTTTCAACCACATGGAGTATCTGTTCATCTATCGAGTGACAGATAATAAGGCTGTTATTGATGCGATGTATCATCAATCGCAGGATTATGAGAATCTATTTAAGACAGAAGAAGTTCGTTTGCTCTGAGGTTTTGGTAGAGTTGAATTTGGAGGTCCTCCGCCAGCGAGTTTATCTCGCAGGTTGCGGAGGGCCTTATATTATTCATGCATCCATTAATCCTTCTATTTCCTTATTAGCATACACGGCATGAAAAATGTAACAGGAAATCCCATGAGACTGATGAAAATGCTTCTCCCGATTCTTGTTGTGGCCCTGGCCCTTTGTGCATGCGGGCAGACACCCGTTTCAGCTCCTGCAGAGTCTGCTGTTCAGGATGAGAATAATGCAGAGCCCGCCACTGAGAGCACAGTGAAACTTCCTGTCACTGAGGGAGCAATGGAACTGTCCGGAGACGACCGGGTGATTACCGGCGGAACCCGGTTCACTACTCCGGAAGAGCCGCAGCCTGTGGTTGTAACGGGCTCAAAGTATGTGGTGGCGATAGACCCGGGGCATCAGCAGAAGGGGAACTATGAGAAAGAACTGGACGGACCCGGTTCAGCCACAAAGAAATATAAAGTGTCCGGCGGGGCGGTCGGTACCGTCACGGGAACGCCGGAGTATGAGATCACGCTGCAGATAGCCCTGAAGCTTCAGAAACAGCTGGAACAGCGCGGATATACGGTTGTCATGACCCGGACGACGAATGATGTGGACATCAGCAACAGCGAGCGGGCAGCCATCGCCAATGATGCCGTAGCAGACGCATTCATCCGCATTCACGCAGACAGCTCGGAGGTGGCTTCAGCCAACGGGGCCACGGCCCTCTGCCAGTCGGCGTCAAATCCCTATAATGGAAATCTTTATCCACAGAGCAGGAAACTGGCAGAGGACGTGGTGGGCAGCCTTTCGGCTGCAACCGGCTGCCGGAACCGCGGCGTCACGGAAACGGACACCATGAGCGGCATCAACTGGTGCCGGGTTCCCTGTACCATCATTGAGGTGGGCTTCCTGTCCAATACGGCAGAGGAGCAGCTTCTGGTATCCGATTCCTACCAGGAAAGCGTTGCGGCAGGGATTGCAGGCGGGGTGGACAGGTTCCTGGAGGGGGAATAGCGTGGTTCGGCCCCTTGCATTCCTCCCTGAAAAGATTAGAATAAAAGCAGCAATGGCGCGGGAAAATGGTTTTCCTGCGCCTTTTTTGTAAAGCAATGAGCCAAGCTGCCGTACATAAAGAAAGGGACCTTGCATTGAAAAAATATACGGATATCGATACCTGCTATCTGCACAAAGACAGGCTGTTCGGAGACGACCCGTCGGGGCCGCACAATATTTGCCGGATTCTCGACGGGCCGCATGGAAAGATTTTTTCTACCTGCTTCACAGCGGCGGGGATTTTTCCCTGCAGCACTGTATTGACGATACACAGTTTGTGATTGATACGGTCAGGAATAATGCAGAATACCAGGCAGATCCGAAAAACATTTTTCTGTTCGGACAGAGCATGGGAGGATTTGTTGTCAGTCATGTGACTGCGGCACGGACAGACATCCGGGCCGCGGCTGCAGCCGTTCCTGCTGACTTCGGGCAGATGGAGATTCTTTCCCATCAGTCAGAGCAGACAAGAGAGGACTTTCTTTCCGGACTGAAGGAGGGAGACGGGTGGCTTGCCGGAACGTCGATGGAACAGATGGAACAGGAATGCCGGGCGTTTGCTGACGGCAGATGTTTCAACGACCTTGTCGGTACTCAGGACCTGCCTATGCTGATCATCGGAGCAGAATATGACACTCTCGTCTCTGCAGAAGAAGTCGTAGAGCCCTGGGCCCACCGCCTGCAGGAACTTTACGGTAAAAAGATCAAATACGAATGCCTTCCGACCGACCATATGCTGTCGGATATGCGATGCAGGCTGACGGAGATGACGGCGGAATTTTTTGCGCAGAACTTTGTTAAATAGGGCTTCTGCTGCGGAGTTTTTGGGGGTTAACACTCTGTAATGAGGGGTCGATGAAAATAGCCACTCCGCAAAAGGGATAGAAGACTTTAATTGTCAGTACCCAGCCGGTGCAGAAATCTCCCGGCGAGGATGACGGAGACGACGGCGGAAAGGACGTCCGATATTGGCTGTGCCAGCTCGATTCCGGTCACTCCCATAAGCCGCGGCAGTAGCAGAATCAACGGGAAATAAAAGAGACCTGTCCGGAGAGAAGCCAGAAAAAAGGCCTGTTTTGCTTTTCCTATGCTCTGAAAGAGCATGTTTCCCGTCACGGATGCGGACATAAATATGGCAGAGATGCACTGCCAGCGCAGGGCGGCGGTTCCGATTTCTATGACCTCCGGGTCGTCACGGAACCAGGTGATGACAGGCTCTGCAAATATGAAAAGAATGATTCCGAGAACCGTAAGGGCCAGCGTTCCGGCAGTGACCGTGAACCTGGCTCTTTTTTTGACCCGCTCGTATCGGCCGGCTCCGCTGACGCCGAGCCCCAGGCCAAACATGAAAACGGGGTCACGTGCGTCTCCAATTCTGATCCGGGAAGTATTATAATAAAAAACGGAAAAGGCGTCTAATACGGAAATCACCGAAGGCGGCAGTTTATATTATTATGAATAGGAGCGGAGCAGGATGCATTTCTTTCAGGAATTATTCCATAATGAAATTATCATCTGCGGCCTGCTTTCCTGGCTTGTGGCCCAGGTTCTGAAGACGGTCATTTATGCGGCCATTAACGGGCACCTTGACTGGGAACGGCTTTTCGGAGATGGCGGTATGCCGAGCGGACATTCCGCCACGGTCACTGCGGTTGCCATCAGCTGCGGTATGCAGTGCGGTTTTGACTCTCCTGCCTTTGCCGTGTCCGGTATCCTGGCTATCATCGTCATGCACGATGCTATGGGCGTGCGGCTTGAGACGGGGAAACAGGCAAAGGTTTTAAACGAGCTTGTGGCCATTGTGCAGAGCGACAAGCTTTCGAACCAGGAGAAACTTAAGGAATTCGTAGGCCACACGCCCCTGCAGGTCTTCATGGGATTTCTGCTGGGGCTGGGCATTTCCATACTTTTTAATGTTCTTTGGACGTGAGAGTACGTTTGTTTCTGGAAGAATTGAAAATGGATCGACAGAAAATTCAGGAAGCTTTCGATTCCTATGTAAATGGTTTTGATCTCAACAATCCGAAGATACGTCTGAAGTATGAACACACCTACCATGTGGCGGAAAATTGTGAAGAGATTGCAAAGGACGTATTCGGAAAAGAAGCGGCGGCATTTGCGGGTGACAGCCGTCTGGCCGGAGAGACGGCCTGGCTCATCGGTATGCTTCATGATATAGGCCGCTTTGAACAGTTGAAGCGGTATGACACGTTTAATGACCGGCTGTCTATAGACCATGCGGCTTTTGGAGCCGACCTGCTGTTTGACGAAGAGCATCTGATCGGAGGATTTACCGACAATGCCACTCTGTATCCCCTTCTGGAAGAAGCTGTCCGGGACCATAGTCTCTATCGTCTGCCGGAGGGTCTGGATCCGGTGACAGAAATTTTCTGCAATATCATTCGGGATGCGGACAAGATTGACATACTCCGGGTGAACTTTGCCGTTCCCCAGTCCGAAATCTATTCCCTGCCGGAAGAAGAAATTGCGGCAAGTCCCGTTTCTCCTGAGGTGCTGCGGGTTGCACTTACGGAGGACAGGGCAGTGCCGCGGGAACTGCACAAGACTCCGGCGGACCATTTCGTCGGGCATATCTGTCTCTGCTACGAGCTCGTCTTTGCCAAGAGCCGGGAAATGGCAAAAACACAGGGATTTCTGGACAGGCTGTTTGACTATCCGTTCACGAATCCGGAAACAAAAGAGGCTTTGCAGCAGATGAGAGAGCATATGACTTCGTGTTTGACGGATATATAATAGCTTTACGTTGCTTCTCATCCATCTCTTTCCCGCCTTCCATGCGGAAGCTGGAGGTCACGTAACGGATATCGAAGCTCCGGCTATGGCCTTTCTCCGGCAGATGCGGTCGATAGGCGTGAAGACTGAGAAGCAGTTTTTAAAACTCTATTTCGTGCTATCATATTTCAATTACCGCAAATTTCCAGAAATAACGCAACATATGCGTGAATCAGTTACGCCTTATGCATTCCAAAGACAAAAGAAAACCGGGTTTCATATCCATCCGCCAGAAAATCTTCATGGCCATGTTCCTTATGACTTTGGCCGTAATGGCCGCCATCGTCGCAGTTATGGTAGGCTTTTATGTCCGGGACGTCGAAAAGAAGGTCGTAAACTATAGCCAGGACCTGATTGAAGAGCGGGCCGACAAGATGAATCACAGTATTGACGGCATGGAGGAGGAACTGCTGTATAAGTCGGAAACAGCGAAATTGTTCAGCTCGGAAGCACAATCAGACTACGAGAAGCTGAGCCGGGCCAGGGAATTTGGCGCTCTGCTGGAGAACCATTTTTTTAAGGTCGACCTGGTGTATGTTTTGTTCGAAGACGGAACAGATGCTTATTACAGCCGAAAGGGAATCACAGAAGACGAATTTACGGGAATGGAGGGATTCCGGTCCATCGAAGCCATTGACAGCGATGCTCCAGAGAATCGTGGCACCATCCGCTGGCGGCGTTTTAAGGATACCCCTGAGAAGATATGGATTTATAAAAACATGCTCAACACCTCGCAGATTCAGCGGGTCGGAAGGATTGTGCTGTGTGTGGATGAGGCCTATTTTTCTCAATTTGAGACGGGAGCTTCGGGTATGCCTATCTGTATCTATGATGACCAGGGGGAACTTCTCTATGGAAAAGATAATCCTGAAGACTTCCGACAGGTAAGCTCGAAATTGAGCGGGAGAAACTGGACTCTTGTGGGACTTATTGATGAGGATACCATATGGAACGGCCTGAAACAGCCTCTGTGGTTTCTCATATTTGTCCTGCTTGCTTTCGGAATAGCAGGCTACTTTGTTTCCCGGACCATTACGGATACTATTTCTTCAAATATTCTCGCGCTGACAGACGGTCTGAAGCAGATGAAGCCGGGAGAGGAATTCCGGCAGATTGAAGTAAGTACCAAAGGGCGGCTGGACGAATCCGTCTATCTGATTCAGACGTTTAATAAAATGGCCGGGCGCCTGAGTACCTATGCAGACGAGCTGGCGGAGGAGAAGACTGGCCGGGAGAAGGCTGAGTACAATTCCCTGATTGCGCAGATGAACCCGCATTTCCTGTATAACACATTGGGCTCTATCAGCGCACTGGCCAAGCTGCACGGTGATGAGGCTATCGTGGAGGCGACCGATCGTTTTTCCAGACTCCTCCGGGTATCCCTTTCCGATAAAAATAATGTAATCCCCCTCGAAAAGGAGCTGCAGAACGCGGATAACTATCTTTATCTGAGGAAGATGACCAGCGGCTCCACGCTGGATTGGGACATCATCTCCGACGGCGTGGACGGAAAATACCCGGTTCCCAAACTGATTTTGCAGCCGCTTCTGGAAAACTGCATCGTGCACGGATATGATGAAGCAAAAGGCAGCCTGTACATCGGTATCATTGCAAGAATGGAGAAGGACAGCCTGCTTCTTGAGGTCAGTGACGACGGCAAGGGAATACCGGAAGCCACGATTAATGAATTGTTTACGGCAAAAGAGGTTCGTTTTTCAGCTGAGGATCGGAACCATATAGGTGTCCGGAGCATACAAAGCCGGCTGAAATACTTGTATGGAGATCGGGGAAAGGTTTCCATCAGCAGTACCCTCGGTCAGGGAACGGTTGTAGCGCTTACGATTCCGGTTATGAAAGACTGAAAATAATGTATACGATTTATGTAGCAGATGATAATGAACTTGCCAGAGAAGCTCTGGTCCAGTCTGTCAGAGCCATTTCCGACCAATACCATGTGATCGGGGAGGCGACAGACGGGAAGAAGGCCTTGCGGCAGATTGAGCAGCTGCTGCCGGATATTGCCCTCTTGGATATCCGGATGCCCGGCCTGTCGGGGCTGGAGATTATGGCGGAACTGAAAAGGCATGAAAGTACGGTTCACTGTATCCTGGTCACAGCCTATGATGACTTCTCCTATGTCAAAGAAGGCCTGAAGCTGAACGCTTGTGACTATCTGCTGAAGCCCGTGTCCGATGCGGACCTTGTCCTTGCGCTCGAGAAGACAGCCGGTCTGGTGGATAAGGAAGAGCAGACCACCCGGCAGATGGCGAAAAATCGGGAAACAATGCGGGAAAAGTTCCTGCAGGACCTGCTGAGCGGGTACCAGGACTCTGCGGGGAAACTTAAGACGGAATTGAAAAATGAATGGCATTTTCACGATTATGCCGTCATGATTCTCGATGTAGGAGATAGCGGCAGGGACTACAACGGTGTCTTGAAAGAGGCTGCCGAATCTGCCCGGGTGGATGTCCTTTCCGCATTTCGGGAGGAGGGCATTGCCCTGTTGATAAGCTTTCGGGACCCTGGATTCAATAAGGATTATGAGATTGCTTCCATGAAATTTGCCGAAGCCCTGACCTCCAGGATCAATGAGCAGGGGGACGACTGCGTTGTTGCAATCAGCCGCCCGTATCATGAACTGACGGATGTCCGGCACGCCTACGAAGAGGCCCGGCAGGCCATGGAAAGCCGGTATTTTATAGAAAATCAGAAGATTATTCACTACGAGAGCGTAAACAGCAAGAGTATCCGGAGAATGACGGACGGCATAGAAAAAATGCGCGAGCTCTCCGATGCCTGCGAACACTCGCCTGAGAAAATCCCGGAAAAATTGGAAGGTCTTTTGAACTGCTTTTCCAGCGACCAGATTTATGATGTCGCCCGGGCAAAGATGATCCTACGCGAAGCCGGTTCCCGGATCATTCGGGTCAGCGGCAGCAAGAGTGAGGAAGAGATCCGGGAAGCAATAGATGCAACCCAGTCCATAGACGATGCTTTCATCCTTCTGAGGAAACTTGGACAGGAGGCTGCCGAACAGGCGGAAAAAGCCCGCGGCCTCAGTCTTCAGACCCGAAAGATCCTTCAGTATATCGAAGGACATTACAGTGAACCCATTACTCTCGAGGACCTGCAGCAGGGTGTCGGCATCTCGCAATCTCATATCTGTCGTCTACTAAAGAGCGAGACGGGGGACACCTTCACCACGGTTCTCAATAAGACAAGGGTCAATGCCGCCATCCGCCTGCTTAGGACCGGGGATTACAAGGTATATGAGGTCGGGGAGATGACGGGCTTTAGCAATTACGCCTACTTCTATCAGGTTTTCAAGAAGATTGCCGGTATTTCTCCAAAAGACGTGGGAAAAGCAGGATTTTAAGAGAAAATCGAGCCTATAAAAAATACGTTTCTGTTTACGATTGTCACCCTTGTCTGCATCAATGCCGGCGGGCTTGGGCTGGCCGTGCTCGTAAACCACGAATTTAAGGGCGTAAATATCGTAAAGAGTATTATTTTCATTCCCCTGATCATCAGCCTGGTGCTGACCAGCCAGATGTGGAATTACGTCTATAGTGACTTCTTCGGCATGCTGGGCTGGGAGAGCCCTCTGATAAACAAGAAAACCGCCATGCTGGGCCTGTGCTTGATGAGTATCTGGAAGGAGACGGGTCTTGCCATGATCATATATCTGGCATCGCTGAAAAGCGTGCCGGCCGATGTGGAAGAGGCAGCCATAATGGACGGAGCCTCCAACTGGCAGCGCTTCATCCATGTAACTATTCCCTTTATTGCCCCGGCCTTTACATACTGCATCCCCCTGTGGCTTGCCGGAGGCCTGCGCGAATTTGATTATTCCTGTGTCGCCACGTCCGGCGGCCCCGGCAATGCGACGATGTCTATTGCCTATTACATCTATAAATACCTGTTCCCCTATAACAAAGTCGGATACGGCCAGACCGTCGCAGTGCTTTATTTTATTTTCTGCCTTGTGGTTTCCAACCTGGTCACGAGATGGCTTAGAAGAAGGGAGATCGAACTGTGAGTATTTCAGCTGAAAAAAAGAGATTTCGCTGGGTCCAGGGCATTATCCTGGCCACAGTGTGCGTGGTCATGCTGTCCCCCTTTTATGTGGCCCTCTGTTATGCTTTTAAGACAAAGCAGGATTTCATAAAGACAAAGCTGGCCTTTCCCACATCTTTTTATTTTGGAAACTTTGCCCGGGCCATTCAGCTGCCGGAGTATTACAGTGCTTTCTTAAACAGCCTGATTGTGGCGGCTGCCGTTGTTTTGCTGACGATTATCACGTCTTCAACAGGTGCCTATATCATTTCGAGAAACAGCCGGAGCAAGGTCTGCAATGTCATTTATTATGTCTTCCAGCTGGTCATCATGATCCCCTTCCAGTCGATCATGTTCCCGCTCTATAAGCAGCTTTCCGGCATCGGTGCCCTGAACCACCTCTGGGGCCTGATTCTCGTTCAGGTCGGCATGTATGTCGGATACAATGTCTTCCTATATGCCGGCTTTGTGAAGGGAATTCCGGTTTCTCTGGAAGAAGCGGCCGCAATCGACGGCTGCAATCAGTACCAGGTCTTCTTCAAGATTGTATTTCCACTGCTTAAGCCAATCCACATGACCGTATTTGTCCTTACTTTCTTAAATTCCTGGAACGACTTCATCATGTCCATGATCATCTGTCAGAAACAGGAGATGCGGACCCTGCCCCTGATGCAGTATTATTTCTTTGGAGAATACTCTTCAGATGTGAGCCTGGCCTTTGCAGCCTCTATTCTTGCTATGATACCTACGGTTATCGTATATTTCGTGGCGCAGAAGTACATCGTGGCCGGCATGACAGCCGGAGCCGTTAAGACGTGAGACTGTTTTATATGAACTGAATGAATAAGAATGGTTTTGCAGGAAGTAACATATGCGTGAAGAAATTATAGACTTGAAACGTGACGGGATAACTCTGCACGGCATCGTCACGATACCGGACAGTCATAGTGAAAATGAAAAACTCCCCCTCCTCATCATCTGTCACGGTTTTGGCGGCGACCTCGGCTATGAGCCGGAATCTGTTTACCGGAAGATATCCGACCTGGCCATAGAAGAGGGCTATATGACCCTCCGCTTTGACTTCGACGGCCACGGGAAGAGCAGTGGCAGTATGGAAACAATGGACCTTTTTCGGGAGGTCCTTGACGGGATAGAAGTCATTCGTTATGCCCTGAATCGGGAAGATGTGGGGAAAATCGTCCTGCTTGGCCATTCCCAGGGAGGGGTAGTAGCCTCTGCCCTGGCCGGCCTGTATGCGGATGAAATCGACGGTCTGATTCTTTTGGCTGCCGCGGCTTCCCTCCAGGATGATGCCAGAGAAGGCATCTGTTTTGAGACAAAATACGACACGGACCACATCCCCGAATTCGTGACGGTCGATCACGGCCGCCACAAGATGGGCGGCCATTATTTCCGGCTTGCCAAGTATTTCCCCATCTACGAACTGGCCTCCCATTACCACGGAAGGGCTCTTATTATCCAGGGAAAAGAGGATGCCATTGTCCGTCCCGGTGTTGCCCAAAAGTTTACCGCAGCGCTTCCCGGATCTGTCCTTGTTCTTTTAGATCACCTGGATCACGCCCTGGAAGGAGCAGGCCAAGGTGAAATGCTGGCTGAAATCGGAACTTTCCTCAGAGCCGGCAGAAACAATGAAGACATGAAGTCCCGTACCGGGGATGTCATCCTGAATATCCACGTCAAGCTGGACGCCCATTATGAGGTCGGCAAGTACCACATGCTTCCTTTTCACGGCGAAGCTGAGTCCCAATATTTCCACGGAACCATATTGCCCGGCGGCGTGGACACCCAGCGGCAGGAGGGGGACACAATCTACCTGTCCGCTCGCTACATCCTGGAAGGAACCGACTCCGCAGGCAATCCCTGCCGCATCTTCATCGAAAATAACGGTATCGACAACGGCAAGGACGACCTCTACACCATCCCCACAATGATCACCGATTCCCCGGTTCTGCAGCCATTCACCGTTTGTCCTCTTCGCGGCACCATCGAGCCGGAAGAAGACGGAATCCTGATAAAGATCACTGCGCTCAACCTACATGAAGACAGAGCATAAGGATAATATAAGACCACAATTCAGAAATTAATGGTCTGAATAGTGTTTTCCGCAGCTGATAATGGTAACCGTATCGTCAGAAACCTGGAATACAAGTCGATCCTTTTGGTTAATCCGCACGCTGGCATATCCGGCAAGATCCGCATTGAGCATTTCAGGTTGACCTTCGGTGCAGTGATAACCATTTCGTTGAATATTTTTTATGAGGCTGTTCACTTTGCGCATTTTTGTTTTATCCATCTGCTGCAGGCATACATATTCTTCCCATGCATCGGGCTGCCATTCAAGCTTTCTCATGAATTAAACCTCAATCAGGTCATGCTGTTCAATATGACCTTGTTTTACGTCTTGAACGCGCCTCTTAAGTTCTGCAGCTTCTGTAAGTGAAAATCCGTTTTCATCGGTTGCCGTCAGAGTAATTCCCTGTTGCCGAACGGCCTGTCGCATTAACGCTATAACACAAGATGACATTGAAAGGCCAAGTTCATCACAAAGAGCCCCAAATTCCTCCTTTGTCGGTTTGTCTAAAGTAATGGTCATATTTGTTTTTTCTTGAACAGCGTTCATAATATGCTACCTCCAGATAAAAAGCTTGCTTTGATGATTTATAACATATCATGGATAACGTTGAATATCAATATGAGGTGGTGAAATATATGTAATTAATACGTGGTATATATGTGAAATAACCATATATTCACCATGCGGAAAAATGAACATTTATCCGATAGTTAAAATACAAGCAATGCGTCGGGGTAAAGTTTAAAAGAAAATGCAAAAATCCACGGTTAAATGCAACGAAACAATAAAGTGTTGCAGTACGGATTGGACAGATGGTACATTGGAGTAAATACAGGAGATAGATGACCTGGTCAGCCCGCTCCTGAAGAAAGGACAGCCTCTCT
>CAZOYS010000014.1:0-25071 GCA_964584155.1 uncultured Lachnospiraceae bacterium | reverse complement strand
CTGAGGCAACACAAGTAGAGGGACAGGCGAGGTAAGCTGTACCTGTTCCCTGAAACAGATTGACATGGAGGAAAACTATGGCAGAAGAACTTACGCCTGAACAGGAAAAGGCCAAGGAAGACGCTCTGGCCGCGGCCGAGCGCATCCGCAAGGCGAGCGGCAAGGAGGACAGCGAGGAGACGAAAGTCGCAAAATCCGCGACACCCGAGCATCCCTTCATGGCCGACCCCAATCCCGGCAGCCACGTGAAGCATGTAATCGGCGTCGTATCCGGCAAGGGCGGCGTCGGCAAGTCCTTTGTGACCGGGGCCATCGCCAACGCCCTGAGGAAGCAGGGACATGCGGTCGGCATTCTGGATGCGGACATCACGGGCCCTTCCATTCCCAAGATGTACGGGGTCCACGGTCCTTCCTATGCGACGGAGGACGGGGCCTATCCCGTGGAGTCGGCGGAGGGCATGAAGATCATGTCAATCAACCTCCTTCTCGACGACGACACCCAGCCTGTGGTTTGGAGAGGGCCTGTCATCGCCAATACCGTGAAGCAGTTCTGGACGGACATTATCTGGGGAGACCTGGATTACCTGCTCGTGGACATGCCGCCCGGAACCGGAGATGTGCCCCTCACGGTCTTTCAGTCCCTGCCCATTGACGGCATCGTCATCGTGACTTCCCCCCAGGAGCTGGTCTCCATGATCGTGAAGAAGGCCTACAATATGGCGGAGATGATGAAGGTGCCCGTCCTCGGCGTTGTCGAGAACTATTCCTACGTCGAGTGTCCCCACTGCGGAGAGCACATCAGTGTCTTCGGCGAAAGCCACATTGAGGAGACGGCTGAAGAACTCGGCATCGACGTCCTCGCAAAGCTTCCCATGAAGGCAGACTTCGCGGCGGCCTGCGACGCCGGCAACTGCGAGTCCATAGACAGCGCTCCTTTCGCTGCGGCCGTGAAGAAGCTGGAAGCGTTGGCTTAAGGGCCGGAAATGTCCGGCGGCATCTATTTTGCCGGACGTCATCAAAAATTTATAAAGATAAAATTCTCTTTATACTTCGTTCGCTTTTCGAACAGGATATAAAAGAATAATTAAGAGAAGAGGCTGATCCTTAAAGTTTCATTAAACAGGGGCCTCTTCTCTTGTTTTTTGTCCAGGGGCCTGCTATAGTGCCCTTATCTCAAATGACGGGTCATTTCACTTTTCTTTGTATTTCTTTCATCCGATCCATCTTTTTCAGAGTCCCCGATTTCCCACGAAGTACTCACACATGAAGGAGAAAAGCATATGGCAGACGAGCGTCCGATTCGAAGGGAGGACTGGGCGGCCTTTTTCGGTCCCCTCTATAAGTTTCTGATTGACGACGGAATCACGGATATTGACTGTACGGGACAGGCAGTCGTCATCGGTACGGCGGAAAACGTCCGTCAGCGGGCGGAGGGAACGGCCCTTGAGGAGGGCTTTACAGAAGCCCTTGCCAAGCGGATTGCAAATTCGGTTTCCCGTCCCTTCGACCGGGAACACCCGGTTCTTGAAGCGGGGATTGAGTCCCTACGGATTACAGCGGTCCATCCGGCTGCCTCTGAAGGGGGAGGCATTCTGTCCATCCGCAAGGCCCTGCCGAGACTGCGCCTTTCGGAAGAAACTGCCGTGCGGGACGGCTTCTGCAGCGAGGAGGTCCTGGCCCTGCTGAAGGCCTTCGTGGAGGCGGGCATGTCTATTTGTATCGCGGGAGAACCGGGGGCCGGAAAGACGGAATGCGCCCGCTTTCTGTCCTCCTTTATACCGGAGGGGGAGAGGGTGGTGACCATAGAAGAGGCTGCAGAGTGGCATTACGGAGAACTTGCTCCCGGACGGGATGCGGCAGCCCTCATTGCCGGTCCGGGAATGGACTATGCGAAGGCCCTCCGGACAGCCCTTCACCTCAATCCTTCCCGCCTCCTCTTCTCGGAAATCCGGGGCGGAGAGGTGCGGCTCTTTCTGGATGCTCTGTCCTCCGGCATCCGGGGAGCCATTACCACGGTTCACACGGACGACGTCAAAAATATTCCGGCCCGTCTGACACGTCTGGCCGGCTCCAGGGGCGGGGGAGACCACTTCATGAACGACGTGTATACATTCCTCGACGCCGGCATCCGGGTGCGGAAGAGGACGGTTCTCTGCGCGGACGGGACTCTCCGCACCATACGCTCCGTGGACCAGGCAGGTATCTTTACCCGGGAGGAGGGGAAGAATGTCTGCACCACGCTCGTCGAAGACGGGAAGATGGTCCGGGGGCCCCTGCCGGAGCCTGTTCAGGAGGCCCTTGACAGGGTGAAAGGACAGATTTATCCGAAGGAAGAGGTATTTGGCCGGGAGAAGGTAATCCCTGCGGAAGAAAGGGAGAAGAAGGCTGCGGAAGCTCCGGAGGAGGAGCAGTCTGTACTTTCTCTTCCGGCCGAAGAGGAATTATCCGGTATACCGGGTGCGGACACGGAAGACGAGGCCATCCGCTTTGCCGCGGACAAGATCACCATCAGCACGGCCGGGACGGATGAGCAGAAGGCGGCCGAGCAGGAGCGGATGGAGGAAATCATGACGGAGATCTTCCGTCTGGGAAAGAACGGGCGGACCTGTCTTGGCAGCCGGAATCTCGCAGAGGGAGCGGCCTCCGGGTGAGCCTATGAAATGCAGGTCTGCACGTGCGGTATTGTATTTGAAGAATGTATTGGAAAATCAGGGAGGTGCGTGAAGTGAAAGACATGATACAAAACTTCTGGGGTGCTCTACTGGCGGCTGTGGCAGGAGCCATGGTCATGTGCTTTATTTTTACCGGAGCACTGACTGTTTCAACCGGAATGGCCGGCTTTTATGTCCGATCCTACGCCAGGGAAGAGTCTGTCGACGCGGAGGACCTTGTGGCTGCCGTACATCTGAGAAGCGGAGAGACACTGGCAGCAGAGGACCTTATCAAGTCCCTGTCCGGACAGGAGTATGGGGTCCGGGTGCGGAAGGTAGAACTCTGTTCCGGGGCGGATGCCGGCCGTGATGTGACGGAAAAGGCGGTTTCAGAGGCCGGCAGCGAAGTGACATTCCCGAAAAGCGGGGCCTACAGGGTCAGTCTTTATGTAGGCCGGGACAGAGGAGCCTATACGGAAGAGACCCTTTATTATGCCGTGGAGGAAGCCGGCCCGGCAATTGTCTGAATATTTTGAAAGACGCTCTCCGGCCCTGCAGATATGGTATGATTGGAAAGACATATCGTAAGCTTTTTCAGGGAGAAAAACATGCATTACTGCATCGGAGACGTCCACAGCTGTTTCGATGAGCTGACGGCCGTGATTGAGAAAATATATGCAAGAGACCCGGACCCGATTATCTACCTCATGGGGGACATCATAGACCAGGGGCCGAAGATGGCGGAGACACTGAAGTGGGCCATGGATCATGTGACGGCGGACGGACCGATCCGCTGCCTTCGCGGCAATCACGAGGAGGAGGTCCTGCTCTGGTACCGTAAGTACCTGGAGTGGCAGAGCGAGTCCGTCCGTACCCTCTTTCCGCCGGAGTCCAAGTATGACTTCTACCGGCGTCTCTCGAGGGAGTGCGACGTGACGGAGGACCTTCTGGACCGTATTGCCGACTTCTTCCACAGTCTTCCCTATTCCACCGAGCTCATACTGGATGCGGCTGCTGAAACCGGCCGGAAGAAGATTCACTACTACCTGGCCCACGCCTGGTATTCCGTATCCGAGGAAAAGGATTCGGAACGGCAGCGGTGGATCAATCTCTACGGGCGCTCCTGCGACGGGATTTCTCCCTTTGAACTGAATAAGTACGAGACCATGTACCCGGACGAGATTCCGGTCGTGGTCTGCGGCCACACCCCGACGCTCTCGGCGGTCTATGTGTCAAGTAAGTCCGATGTCCCCGGTGTCAACCGGCCCGGCATGACCGGCTACAGGCCCCACGCCATCTTCACGGACGGAGGCTGCTTTCACTACGGGCGGGTTCCGGAGTATCCCTGCATGCTCTGCGCCGTCTGCCTGGAGACATTAGAGGAAATCTATCCCGCCGGGGTTTCGACCCGGATGACGAGCTACAAGGTTCTGTCCATACGAAAAGAGCAGGCCAAGCTCACAAAGGAAGCCGTGCCTGCCCTGTCCCAGCAGAACCTGAAGAAGTTCTACGAGAAATATTATTCTGCTTATCTCACGACAGAGAATCCTTTTCGGTCGGAGCTTCTGTCGTTTCTCCCCAGTTCTCGGGAAGGCGGATGCTGACTTTTTTGACCCGCTTGCGGCCGGTTTCCTTGACCCGGAGCAGGATGCCCTCCTTCGTGACATAGGTCTCCCCTGTCTCGGGGAAGTGGTCGAAGAGGCCTGTGAGGTAGCCTCCGATCGTGTCGTAGTCCTCTGACGTGAAGTCGAGGTCCAGGGCGTCGCAGAGGTCCTCGAGATTTGTCGTGCCCAGGACATCGTACTCGTTCTCTCCGGTCTGCACGATGTCGTCTTCCTCGTAGGTATCATACTCATCCCGGATTTCCCCGACCAGCTCCTCGAGAAGGTCCTCGAGCGTAATGAGGCCGGCCACGGCCCCGTACTCGTCCTTCACAATGGCCATGCTGATGGAGCCGGTCCGCATCTCATCGAAGAGCTCGGCGCAGGCCTTGTGGTCGAACGTGAAATAGGGCTCCCGGAGGCAGCGGCGGACGGAAAAGGGTTTCGTCCGGTCTATGGTCAGGAGGTCCTTCATATTGATGATGCCGATGATGTGGTCTATGTCCCCCTCGTAGACGGGGTAGCGGGTATACATGTGCTCCGCGAAGACCTCCATGAGCTTGTCGTAGGACCAGTTGGCGTTGACGGCCGTCATGTCGATCCGGGGAATCATGATTTCCTTGGTCTCGGAATTCGAGAAGTCGAAGATATTGTGGATGTAGTCCTTCTCGTCGTCCTCAATCGTGCCGCTCCGGTGGCCCACGTCGACGATGGTCTTGATTTCCTCCTCCGTGACGGCTCCGGGCTTTTCATCGGGCCGGACACCGAAGAGACGGAGCACCCCATCTGAAATTTTCCGGAAGAAGAGAATGAAGGGGGTCAGGACGACCATGAGGGCCCAGATCGGCTTCGCGTAGCGCATGGCCAGGGGGAAGGAGCGGATGGTGGCCAGATTCTTCGGGGTGATTTCGCCGAAGATCAGGATGAGAAAGGTCAGAATACCTGTGGCGATTCCGGCGCCCATGTTTCCGACGAGGCCGATGGCGACGGTCGTCGCAAGGGAAGAAGCCGAGAGGTTTACGATATTGTTCCCGATGAGGATGGCGGTCAGCATCTTCTGCGGTTCCTTCAGGACCTTGAGCAGAGCCTTTGCTTCATCCTGCAGGTCGCTTTCGTCGTCCTCCGCAATCGTCATCACGCGGATCTTGTTGACTGTCGTCAGAGAGGTCTCCGCCGACGAGAAGAAAAACGAAAGAGAGAGAAGAAGGATGAGAACGATAATCTGAATAATGAGTGCTGTCATGGTTTCTTTCTATGAATAATGTAAAACACTTTTTTCGGACGCTGCTTTCAGATGGACACAATGCCTTTATTATATATATAAAAGCCATTTCCCACAAGCGGAGAGAAATGATATAATCTTCCTGTTGGCGCCGCGGGGGAACGCCGGTGTGAAAAGTCTGCCGGCTGCTTTTGCGGGCCTCTACAATTTTTGAAGGGAGATTTCAATGGAAAAGAAACTTGAGGATTACGTCCGCACCATACCGGACTTTCCCGAACCCGGCATCATGTTCCGGGATATTACGACAGTGCTGAAGGACCCGGACGGGCTGAAGCTGGCCATCGACTCCATGATGGAGCTTCTTGACGGCCTTGACTATGACGTCATTGCCGGTGCCGAGTCCCGGGGCTTCATTTTCGGGGCGGCCATTGCCTACCTCGCCCACAAGCCCTTCGTCCTGATCCGCAAGAAGGGCAAGCTTCCCGCAGAGACTATAGAAGAGACCTACGACCTCGAGTACGGGACAGCTACGATTGAGATGCATAGGGACGCCATCGAGCCCGGCCAGAAGGTCGTTCTCGTCGATGACCTCATTGCTACGGGCGGCACGATTGAAGCGGCGGCCCACCTGGTTGAGAAGCTGGGCGGCAGGGTCGTGAAGATGATCTTCCTGATGGAGCTCGAGGGCCTCGAAGGCCGGAAGCGGCTGGAGGGCTACGACGTAGGCTCCGTAATTAAATATCCCGGAAAGTGATTATCCCGAAGCAAAAAGAGGCGGACACGCAATGCGTGCCCGCCTCTTTTTTCGCCTGTATGCAAAAACCGGCCCCGGCGCATGTGCGCCGGGGCCGGTCAGCTATGCAATCTGAGAAATCAGAACTTGCCTTCCTTGGCTGCCTGCTCTACTGCAACGGCAACGGAAACGGTGGCACCGACCATGGGGTTATTGCCCATGCCGATGAGGCCCATCATTTCAACGTGGGCAGGAACGGAAGAAGAACCTGCGAACTGGGCATCGGAATGCATACGGCCCATGGTATCGGTCATACCGTAGGAAGCGGGGCCGGCTGCCATATTGTCCGGGTGAAGGGTACGGCCGGTACCGCCGCCGGATGCAACCGAGAAGTAAGGCTTGCCGGCAGCAACTCTTTCCTTCTTGTAGGTACCTGCAACGGGGTGCTGGAAACGGGTCGGGTTCGTGGAGTTTCCGGTGATGGAAACATCGACGTTTTCCTTCCACATGATGGCAACGCCTTCGGTGACGTCGTTTGCGCCGTAGCAGTTGACCTTGGAGCGGGGACCGTCGGAGTAAGCGATGCGCTCTACTTCCTTGACCTCGCCCTTCTTGTAGTCCATCTGGGTCTCAACGAAGGTGAAGCCGTTGACACGGGAGATGATCTTTGCAGCGTCCTTGCCTAAGCCGTTCAGGATGACACGGAGGGGTTTCTTCCGGACCTTGTTTGCGTTGTTTGCGATACCGATGGCGCCCTCAGCGGCTGCGAAGGACTCGTGGCCGGCCAGGAAGCAGAAGCACTCGGTGTCCTCGGTCAGGAGCATCTTTCCGAGGTTGCCGTGGCCGAGACCAACCTTGCGGTGGTCAGCTACGGAGCCGGGGATGCAGAAAGCCTGCAGGCCTTCGCCGATGGCTGCGGCTGCGTCAGCAGCGGTGCGGCAGTTTTTCTTGATGGCGATGGCAGCGCCTACTGTGTAAGCCCACTTGGCATTCTCGAAGCAGATGGGCTGAATGCCTTCGGTGATGGCATAGGGATCGAAGCCGGCCGCCTTGCAGATATCGCGGCACTCTTCGATGGAGTTGATACCATAGGATTTGAGGACGGGTGTGATCTGGTCGATACGTCTCTCGTAGGATTCAAAAAGTGACATTGTTTCAAACCTCCTTGTCCGTTCTGGGGTCGATGATCTTTACGGCATCGGCAACGCGGCCGTACTGACCGGAAGCCTTCTTCAGGGCCTCGTTCGCGTCGTCGCCGGCTTTGATGAAGTCCATCATCTTGCCGAAGTTCACATACTTGTAGCCGATGATCTCATCGTTCTTGTCCAGGGCGATACCGGTGACATAGCCTTCGGTCATCTCGAGATAGCGGGGACCCTTGGCCAGCGTGCCGTACATGGTGCCGACCATGGACCGGTCGCCCTTGCCGAGATCCTCAAGGCCTGCGCCGATGGCAAGACCGTCATCGGAGAAGGCGGACTGGCTGCGGCCGTATGCAATCTGAAGGAAGAGCTCACGCATGGCGGTATTGATGGCGTCGCAGACAAGGTCGGTATTCAGGGCTTCGAGAACCGTAAGGCCGGGAAGAATCTCGGCAGCCATTGCTGCGGAATGGGTCATGCCGGAGCAGCCGATGGTCTCGACCAGGGCTTCCTGAATGACGCCGTCCTTGATGTTCAGAGACAGCTTGCAGGCACCCTGCTGGGGAGCGCACCAGCCTACGCCGTGGGTGTAGCCCTTGATGTCCTTGACTTCCTTTGCCTGAATCCACTGACCCTCTTCAGGAATGGGCGCTGCACCGTGGTGCACACCCTGGTGAACAGGACACTGGGATTCGATTTTCTGTGTGTAGATCATGTCTTACCTCCAGTATTCTTTTGACTATGCAAACGCTGTCGCCGCAAGGCTTCCGGGGCTTCCGGAAAGACCGGGCGGTCAGCAGCCCGCAACGCTTTTTATATTAGCATAGATAGGGAGAAAAATCATTACTTTTATAGGGAAGAAAGCGGATGGAAATCCATGGATATGACTAATGTAAAGCACCGGGGCTTCCTCATTCTCCGCTGAGGCGCACGAGGTCGAATTCCCGGCCGGAGAGAATATGGGCTTTCACGGAGCCGCAGGCCGGGCACCTGTAGGCATTGTCCTTCGAGGGGGCGTATTCGGTCCCGCAGTCGGTGCATTTGGCCTGCACGGGGCGAAAGTCGATTTGGAGCCTTGAGCCCTCGAGGATGGTCCCTTCCGTGGCGGCCGGATAGTAGCGCTCGAGATACTCGGGCACGAGGCCGGTCATTTCGCCGACTGAAATTTCTATGGAGTCTACGCGCTTTATATTATTCTCATCCGCTGCAGAAACGGCGGAAGAAACCATGCGACAGATGTAGGAGAGCTCGTGCATTTTCCGTTTCCTTACAAAAATGTATTCCGTTTAACCAATAACCCGCAAACTTTGGGTGAAATTGCAAAAAATGCGGCGCTTTTTGCAAACTTGGAAACGGCAGTAAAATACGCCGTTTCGGGCCGGTATTCAAAAATGACATGTCAATTATAGCATTGAATTATTGCAAATGAAGATTTAATATATAAAAGTTTGGTATACATTTTGCCGAATGTGCGGGGATTTACACTCTGCGGTCCTTATGCGGCCGCAAATTCAAAAGTTGAAAGGAGTTTTGGGAAATGCCTGTCGTACCATTTCTCATCATCTTTCCGCTCGTCATGGCCGGACTCATGTTCTGTGTCCGCGTCAACAAGGTGCGGAATGCCATCGCCTACGTCGGAGCCGTCGTCATCATGGCTGTGGTCGGCGTCCTGTTTGCGGTCTGGGCCAAAGCCGGCATGAAGCCGGTGGAGCTCTATGTCCATACGGAGCTTGCGGACCGGGTCATCCTGCTTGCAGAGATCCTGCTCATGATCCAGGTGACCATCCTCTGCTTCAAGTACCATAAGTACTGGATTTCCCTCCTCTCCATCGTTCCGACCCTGGCCATAGCCTGGCTGGAGCTCTTCGGACCGGAAGTGGAGGAGACGAGCCACATCTATATCGACCACCTTTCGGTGCTCATGTGCATCATCATCGGGGTCATCGGCTCCCTGATCGTAGTCTACGCTGTCGGCTATATGCACGGCTATCAGCATTATCACACGAATATCGGGGACCGTAGATACTATTTCTTCATGGTCCTTTTCGCCTTCCTCGGCGCCATGTTCGGCTTCGTCCTTTCCGACAGCCTCCTCTGGATCGACCTCTTCTGGGAGACGACCTCTGTCTGCTCCTTCCTCCTCATCGGCTATACGAGAGAGCCGGAAGCCATCAAGAATTCCTTCCGCGCCCTGTGGATGAACCTCCTCGGCGGCACGGCCCTGGCGGTCGGCATCATCTATTTCGCCCTGACCCACGGCAATGTCAGCCTGCATGACCTTGTGGCCCTCGGCACGGCCCGGCCCGGCGAAGTCATGATCCCCGTGGCCCTCATTGCCTTCGCGGCCCTTACGAAGGCGGCCCAGCTGCCCTTCTCGACCTGGCTGCTCGGGGCCATGGTGGCACCCACGCCTTCATCAGCCCTTCTTCACTCCGCGACCATGGTCAAGGCCGGCATCTATATTCTCTTCCGCCTGGCTCCGGCCATGAGCGGGACGACGACGGGAACCATGATTTCCTTCGTCGGAGGCTTCACGTTCCTGGCGGCTTCCATCATGGCCATCGCCCAGTCCGACGGGAAGAAGGTCCTGGCCATGTCCACGATTTCAAACCTTGGCCTCATGGTGGCCTGTGCCGGTGTCGGCCGACCCGAGACCATCTGGGCAGGCATCTTCCTCATGATTTTCCACGCCGTATCGAAGTCCCTTCTTTTCCAGGACGTCGGCGCGACGGAGAATGCCCTTCACAGCCGGGATATCGAGAATATGCACGGCCTTCTCTACCGTCTGCCGCGCCTCGCCATCTTCATGTTCATCGGAATTGCCGGCATGTTCCTGGCTCCGTTCGGCATGCTGATTTCCAAGTGGGCCGCCCTCAAGGCTTCTGTCGATGAGAATAATATTCTCCTGGTATTCTTCATTGTCTTCGGCTCTGCCACCACATCCTTCTACTGGACGAAGTGGCTGGGCAAGCTTATCGCTTCCACGAACGAGGCGCCCGTCAGGGATATCACGAAGAGAAACGAGATGATCTCCCTCACGGTCCACGCGGTACTCATGATTGCCCTCTGCGTCCTCTTCCCCCTGCTTTCAAGGGTCTATGTCGGCCCCCTGCTCCGGGAGATGTTCGCGATTTCCGAGCAGACGCTGCCGACCGGCGTACTGGATCTCCTCATCGTTCTCGTCGTTTTCGTCTTTGCCGTGCCTTTCATCGCCTACCTGTATTCGAAGAATATCCGGGCCAATAAGAAGCTGTCCTATATGTCCGGTATCAATACCGGAAAGAATCACGCCTTCACCGGTTCCTTCGGGCAGAACGAAAGACTCGTGCTCTCGAATTATTATTTCAAGAACATCTGCGGCATCCGGAAACTCATGCTGCCGAGCCAGCTCATTACGGCGGCCGTCATTATCGTGATGATGATCTTTATCGTCGGAGGTGCCCTGTGATGCTTGCAAAAACCATATCCATTATCTGCTACATCCTTCTGGCCCCTATCCTCGGCGGCCTTTTGGAAGGCCTTGACCGGAAGATTTCGGCCCGCATGCAGGGGCGTGTGGGGCCTCCGATTCTGCAGCCTTTCTATGACCTTGTGAAGCTCACGAAGAAGCAGTTCATCATCGTCGACCGGTCCCAGCACTTTCTGCTCCTGTCGTACCTTGCCATGATGGTCTTCACGGGCTGCATGTTCTTCGGGGGCACAGATATCCTCATGTGCTTCTTCGTCCTGTCGACCGCGGCGATTTTCCTTTACTTTGCGGCCGTCATCACGAATTCCCCTTACACGGCCATCGGCGGCCAGCGGGAGCTCCTGCAGGAAATGGCCTGCGAACCGGCCCTTCTCTTCACGGCGGTCGGCTTCTACCTCGTGACGGGCTCCTTCAATGTCTCCGATATCATTCAGTCGGATTACAGCCTGATCGTGAAGCTGCCGGGCTTCTTCTTCGCCTTTATCTTCATTCTGACGATCAAGATGAGAAAGTCCCCCTTTGATGAGAGCGCTTCCCATCACGCCCATCAGGAGCTCGTCAAGGGAATCACGACTGAAATGGGCGGACGCAACCTCTTCATCTACAATGTGACGGAGTGGTACGAAACCGTCCTGATGCTGGGTGTCATCGCGCTTTTCATTATTAATAAGAATCCCTGGTCCTACCTGGCTGCGGCTCTTGTGGTCCTGCTCGCCTACTTCTTCGAGATTCTCATCGACAACACGAGCGCCAGAGTCAAAACGACGACCATGCTGAAGATCACCTGGATTGTGATCCTGCTTTCCGCAGGCCTCAACTTCCTGGTCCTCATGCTGATCCGTTAGTCTTTAGAATAATGTAAAACAAGAACATTTTTCGCCCCTTTCTCCTTCGCAAGGAAGGCGGAGAGAAGGGGCGCTGAGGTGACTTTCTATGGCGAATGTAAAACGCTCCCCCTGGCTCCTCCACTACGACGGTTCGAGCTGCAACGGGTGTGACATCGAAGTCCTCGCCTGCATGACGCCCGTCTACGACGCCGAGCGCCTGGGTGTCGAGAATACCGGCGACCCCATGCAGGCGGATATATTTCTGATCACGGGCGGTATCAATGAGCAGAACGCCCCCGTCGTGAAGCAGCTCTATGACCAGATGGCCCGGCCGAAAGTAGTCGTGGCCGTCGGCACATGCGCCTGCACGGGCGGAGTCTTCAAGGAATGCTACAATATCTGCGGCGGGGCTGATACGGTCATTCCCGTCGACATCTATGTGCCCGGCTGCGCGGCCCGTCCCCAGTCCATCATCGACGGCATCATCAGGGCCCGGGACCTCTTCCAGCAGCGGTCGGACGAGCATGACGCGAAGGTGAAGGCCGAAAAACACGGCGGATACCTGGCTTCGGCTGAAGCAGGCAAGGCTGCCGGCGGGGCGGAGAAAAAGGCTTCCGCAGAAACGGCCCCTGCTGAAAACGGAAAGGAGGGCTGATCCATGGCAAATACGGTTTCCGCAAAAAACACATATGAAGAAGTCCCTGTCGACCAGCTCATATATACGGCCATGAAGAAGAAGGATGCAAACTTACGTCTTTCCCAGGCCTGCGTCGCCTACGTCGGGGAGAAGTTCGAGCTTACGTACTCCTTCGCGGACGACGACTCCTATGATATCGAAAACGTCCGGGTCATCCTGCCGGACCTCACGACGGAGGTGCCCAGCATTTCGGACATATTCCCGAATGCCTCCTTCTATGAAAACGAGATGCACGAGCTCTTTGACATCAATGTCTGCCTCATAGGGCTCGATTACCATGACCGCCTCTACCGCATCAAGAAAGACGCTCCCATGCTGCCGGAAGAGGCCAGAGAGCGCCTGCATGAGGAGCGGAAGGCTGCGGCTGTCGCAAAGGACATGCCCGGTTCAAAGGGAGCTGCTGAAGAAGAAGCAGTGCCGGCTGCAGAGGCAGTTTCAGATGAGAAGAAGGGAGGAGAAGCGTAATGGGTAAGCAGAGTGTCGTTCCCTTCGGTCCCCAGCATCCGGTTCTTCCGGAGCCCATCCATCTGGACCTGGTCATCGAGGACGAAAAGGTCGTAAAGGCTGTTCCCAATATCGGCTTCATCCACCGGGGCCTCGAGGGCCTCGTGGAGAAGAAGGATTTCAACACCATGGTCTATGTGGTCGAGCGGACCTGCGGAATCTGCTCCTTCGGCCACGGCATGGGCTACTGCGAGTGCGTGGAGCATGTCTTTGACATCGACATCCCCCGCCGGGCCAAGTATATCCGGACGATTCTGATGGAGATGTCCCGTATGCAGAGCCACTTCCTCTGGCTGGGCCTGCTGGCCGATGCCTTCGGCTTCGAAGCCCTTTTCTATCAGGCATGGCGGATCCGGGAGCGCCTTCTTGACCTCCTGGAGACCATCACGGGCGGCCGGGTCATCTTTTCCATCAACAAGATCGGCGGAGTCATGAAGGACATCACGCCCGACATGCAGAAGGCCATTCTTTCCGAACTGGATACCATTGAGAAGGAACTGAAGGAAATCGAGGGCACCTTCCTCGGAGACTATACGGTACAGAACCGCCTGAAGGGGCAGGGCGTCCTTACAAAGGAGCAGTGCCACGACTTGGGCTGTGTCGGCCCCTTCGCCCGGGCTTCGGGCGTCAAGTCCGACATGCGGACTTTGGGGTATGCCGCCTACCCTGAGCTGGACTTCGAACCCATCACATCGACGGTGGGGGACAGCTGGGCAAGGTGCTATGTCCGTCTGCACGAAATCTACCAGTCCATCGACCTGGTCCGCCAGGCCATCGGGAAGATACCTGAAGAGACGGATCTGGAAGTTCCCGTAAAGGGCAATCCCACGGGCGAGTATCTCATGCGGATCGAACAGCCCCGGGGCGAGGCCATCTACTATGTCAAGGGTTCCGGCAAGCGGAACCTGGACCGTTTCCGTCTGAGGACCCCGACCTTCGCCAACCTGGCCGGCCTCTGCGAGATGCTGAAGGACTGCGAGTATTCGGATGTGGGGCTTCTGGCCATCACCATCGATCCCTGCATCAGCTGTACGGAGCGGTAAACCATACATTGTATTTGGCGTTCGGGAACTTTTCCGGAACGCCGGGGAGTATTTTGCTATGGCAATTATGAAATTTGCGTCCGTGGCCCTGAAGAATCTCTTTCATAAGCCCGTGACGACGGCCTATCCGGCGGCTCCGATTGACTATCCCGAGCGGAGTCGGGGCCATATAGAAATCGATATTCAAAAGTGTATTTCCTGCGGGGCCTGCGCCTTGAACTGCCCTCCCGGAGCCATCAAGGTGGACCGGGCTGCAAAGACCTGGACCATCAACCGCATGGACTGCATCCAGTGCGGGGCCTGCACCTATAAGTGCCCGACGAAGTGTCTTTCCATCGTGCCCGGCTACCAGACGCCTGGGGATGAGAAGGTCTTCGACTCCTACCAGCACATTATGACTGAGGAGGAGAAGCAGAAGGCAGCCGAGCTCGAGGCAAAGAAGAAGGCGGCGTTGGCAGCTGCCATGGCCAAGAAGGCAGAAGCAGCGAAGGCAGCAAATGCGGCTCCTGCTCCTGCGGATGCCAAGCCTGCACCTGCGGAAACGCCTGCAGGGCCGACGGAAACGAAAGCGGCAGAATGATTTTTTTGGATTTATGACTTTGGAGTGGGTGCCATGCAGGGACTTCGCCTGACATTTTTTGGGATGGTCCAGGGCATCGGTTTTCGCCCCTTTGTGGCGGAGACTGCGAACAAATACGGCCTGACCGGGTCGGTACGGAATTCCGGCGGCATCGTCACAGCAGAGGTCTATGGGGAGAGGGAGGCAGTTTCTGCCTTCCTCCTTTCCGTCAAAGAGAATCCTCCGGCCGGTGCCCGGATTGACCGCATTAAAAAGAGCCTGTGGGCCCCGATCCCTGAGCCGGAGGATTTCCGAATCATCCCTTCTGAAGACAGGGCGGATGCTGTCCGCTTCCTGCCCCCGGACTTGCCCGTCTGCGAAGCCTGCGCGAAGGAACTATTAGATCCATCTAACCGCAGATATCGCTATCCCTTTATTTCCTGCACGGCCTGCGGCCCCCGCTACACAATCATGCGGGAAGTGCCCTATGACCGGGTCTCTACGACCATGGGCCATTTCCCCATGTGCCCTTCGTGCGCGGCCGAATATACTCAGGCCGGCGGAAGGCGGCGCCACGCGCAGACCATATCCTGCAGGGACTGCGGGCCGGTGCTTACGGCCTGCCGACGGGCTGATGCGGGTGGAGTGGCACAAGGCTCCGAAAGTGTGAGCTCGGATAGCGGCGCTGAAGATACAGCCATAGCAGCGGGTACAGACCTGATCTCAAGTGCCGGCGACGCAGCGCTGGAAGAGGCTGTTCGTGTTCTGAAAAGCGGCGGTATAATTGCTGTCCGCGACATTGGCGGCTTCCACCTTGCCTTTCGGGCGGACTGCGAAGAGGCGGCAAAACGGCTGCGGAAGTGGAAACACCGGGAAGAGAAGCCCTTCGCCGTCATGTTTCCGGCTATGGAAGGTATCCGGAAGTATTGCCTTGTCTCAGAGACGGAAGAAAAACTGCTGAAATCGAATCCCCGGCCTATCGTCCTCCTGAAGCAGAAGGACAGGGATCTCTGGCCGGAGGTCTCCTGTCATAGTGATCGGATGGGGGCCTTCCTCCCCTGCAGCCCCTTACAGATTCTGCTTCTCGCAGAGTGCGGCCCCCTTGTCATGACGAGCGGAAACCGGGGCGGGGGAGTGATTGAAACCGATGCGGACCTCTTCCTTGAAACGCTGAAGACGGAAGGCTTTCCGGACCTGGTCCTGACCCATGACAGGGATATATTGACGCCTCTTGATGATTCAATCTATCAGGTCGTACATGTCCCGGCAGGCTCTTCTGCCAATCCGGAGGCGGTTTTTTCAGCGCCTGATAAAGGCGGTACAAGTGCTGAGGCGGCGGAAAACGGGTGCCATCAGGTGGTACAGATTCTGCGCCGGGCCCGGGGCATCGTGCCGGAAGCCATCCGCCTGCCGCGGAAGCTGCCCGGGGACTGTTTCGCCGCCGGAGGCGACCTCAAGAATGTCTTCGCTTTCGGGCGGGAGAATTACGTCTGGGCCGGAGGCCATTACGGGGACCTGGAGGAGGCCGCCTGCCGGAAGGCCCGAGAGGACGGCATAGAACATCTCGGAACCCTGCTGGGGTTCATGGAGCCGCCTGCCTCCGAACTTGAAACTGCCGGGGCAGACGTTTTGGTGCAGATGGGGCTTCTTAAAACTGAAGCCCTGCCGGAGAGAAAGCAGCCTTGCCTTCGAACGGCCGGCGACCGGCATCCCCGCTACTTCTCATCTCAGGGCGTTGAACGAAAATTCCAGCACCACCTATGTCACGCTATGAGCGTGGCGGCGGAAGCCGGTGTCACAGGACATGTTCTCGGCATTTCCTTTGACGGGACCGGATATGGAACGGACGGGACCATCTGGGGAAGTGAATTTCTGGATATACGGATTCCGGATAAAGACGCAGGCGGAAAAAACAGTTCCGCCGGCGGGAAGCACGCCGTGTCCACGCGCAAAGGCAGCCGTGTTTCCGGACAGCTTGTCTGGCACAGGGCCGGGCACCTGTCTTCATTTCCATTACAAGGAGGAGACGAGGGTGCCCGGGACGCGAGAAAGACTGCAGATGCCATGATGCGGCAATATCGCAGGCAATTGAGCAGTACCCGCTCTGCACAGACGGATGCTGTGCAGCAGCGGTTGACGCAGGCTGATTCAGATTCCCGACAGTCAGCTGCAGACATTCCGGCTCTCTATACCCCTGAAGAAGAAAAGGTCCTGGAGGCTGCGGACCGCCTGGGTCTGAATGAGGTATCCTGTACGTCCATGGGCCGGCTCTTTGACGCGGCGGCGTTCATACTCGGTATAGCGGACTACAATCACTATGAGGGCGAATGTCCGATACTTCTTGAAATTGAAGCCCATAAGTATGAGGATGAGTGCCGGGGCCGGCAGGATGTGGAAGCCGGGAAGCACCAGAGTGAAAGCTTTGTTCAGCGTGACGTTGAATCCGGCAGGCATGGGAGTGTGGCCATCGCAACGCTCCCTCCTGACCTTTCGATTACAATAGAAAAGACTGCGGACGGCTGCCTTGTCGGAAATCCCATGTCCCTGCTTCTTTCCCTTTATCGCAGGAAGGCAGCAGGAGAAGATATTTCAAAACTTGCTTATTGCTTCCATCTGGCTGTGGAGGAGTGGACCGTGGCCATGGCGGATGCCCTGACGCCGCCCTCTGTGCCGGTCCTTCTCTCCGGAGGGACCTTCCTGAACCGTCTGCTGACGGGGGAAGTCATCCGCCGTTTTGAAGCGGAGGGGCGGATAGTCTTCCTGAACCGCCTTGTCCCGCCCGGCGACGGGGGGCTTTTCCTCGGGCAGATGTACCTGATGACTTTTTCGGGGGTGGAAGAAGTCTGAGCAGGTCGCAGAAAGCTTCTTTTGGGCAAATACCGCCTATGGGACAGGACCGGAAGAGAAAAGCAAGTCTCAAAAGCAAGAAATATAGGCAAATGCCGCCCATGGGACAGGACCTGAAGAGAAAAGCAAGTCTCAAAAGCAAGAAATATAGGCAAATACCGCCTATGGGACAGGACCTGAAGAGAAAAGCAAGTCTCAAAAGCAAGAAATATAGGCAAATGCCGCCCATGGCATATGGCCTGGAGAGAAAAACAAGTCTCAAGAGAAGGCCATTTGGACAAATGCCGCCCATGGGACAGGACCTGAAGAGAGCAGCAAGTCTTAATAGAAGGTCATTTAGGCAAATACCGCCCATGCGCGGGAAAATGAGGAGAAAAGAAATGTGTGTAGCACTTCCCGGCAGGGTTTTGAAAGTGAATGAGGAAGAAGGCACGGCGACGGTCGACTTCTCCGGCAATATCGTCGAGGCCAGGAGCGGCCTCGTGGACGTGAAGCCCGGGGACCGGGTACTGGTCCATGCCGGCTGCATTCTGCAGGTGGTGTCCACCGAAATGGGCGATGAGATGGAAGACCTCTTCCGGGAACTTGAGGAGTTTGCCGGATGAACATTGAAGACGTCAAAAAATTCCTTCGGGCGTACGATGGTCCGGACATGAACATCATGGAGGTCTGTGGCAGCCATACGGCGGCCATCGCGAAGAACGGGATTCCCTCCCTGCTCTCGTCGAAGCTCCACCTTCTGAGCGGGCCGGGCTGTCCGGTCTGCGTGACGCCGTCCGCCTATGTGGACAGGCTCCTGGACCTCGCGAGCGAGCCCGGGACCTGCATCGTGACCTTCGGTGACCTCCTCAGGGTGCCGGGATCGACGCCGAAGAATCTGAGCGGGGCCCGGGGAGAGGGAGCCCGGGTCGAGATGGTCTATTCCCCCATGGACATCATTCCTATGGCGGAAAAAGAGCCGGAGACGACCTTCATCTTCGCGGCGGTGGGCTTCGAGACGACGGCTCCCGTCTACGGCCTCCTCGTGGACACGCTTTATAAAAGACATATGACTAATGTAAAGCTCCTCACAGCGGTCAAAACCATGCCTGAGGTGATCTGTTGCCTTATGGAGCAGGGGGCGCCCATCGACGGCTTTCTCGCCCCCGGCCATGTGTCGGTCGTGACGGGAACGGAAGTCTATAAGCCGATTGCAGAGCGCTTTTCCATTCCTTTCGGTGTATCCGGCTTTTCGGGGGAGGAGATTCTTCTTTCCCTCTATGGTATCGTAAAAGCCCGGGGGCAGGGGAAGGTCATGAATTTCTATCCTTCCGTCGTGAAGAAGGAGGGAAACCCCAGGGCCAGGGCACTTTTCGAAACGTACTTCGAGCGGGCGGACGCCTGCTGGCGGGGACTTGGGAAAATAGAAGGCTCCGGGAGAGTATTGAAAGAAAAATATTCTGCTTTTGATGCCGGCAGCCGGGGCCTGGACGAGGACCATAAGGCCAATCCCGCCTGCTCCTGCGACCGGGTCCTCATGGGGAAGATCCGCCCCTATGACTGCCCCCTCTACGGGAAGGTCTGCACGCCTTTAAATCCCCAGGGGGCCTGCATGGTTTCGACGGAAGGATCCTGCTTTTCGTGGTACACGAACAGGCGAGTCTTCTAACCACCCCTCAGGCACGCAAAAAGGCGTGCCAGCTCCCCTTTCAGGGGAGCCTAGGTTCCTGAAAAGTGATAGGCAGTGTAGTTAGTGGTCGCCCCTGAAATGGCGCATGACGTCCAGTGGATGTCATGCACCGACCGGAGCGAAGCGGAGAAGATGTCGGCGAAGCCGACAGAGGGGTTAAGCACAAGGCGGCAGAAGTGTGTATTTGGAGAGAAGAAATGCTTAACAATAAAATTTCTATGGTCCACGGGTCCGGCGGCCGGGCGACCGGCGACCTGATTTCCGCCATATTTGATAAGGAGTTTTCAAATCCCGTCCTCGATGCCATGGAGGACGCGGCGGTCGTTCCCGGGGCCGGGAAGATTGCCATGACGACAGACTCCTTCGTCGTGACACCGGCGGAGTTTAAAGGCGGGGATATTGGCCGCCTTTCTATCTGCGGGACCGTGAACGACCTCCTGATGCGGGGAGCAGTTCCCAAGTACATCACATGCGGCTTCATTCTTGAAGAGGGGGCGGATATGGCCCTTCTGAAGCGGGTTGTGCATTCGATGGCGGAGACCGCGAAAGAAGCCGGTGTGACCATAGTGGCCGGGGATACAAAGGTCGTGAACGGGCACGGGGAAATCTATATCAATACGGCCGGGGTCGGCATTTTGCCGGAAGACGTGGATATCAAGGCTTCCAACGCAAAGGCAGGAGATGCCATCCTCGTGTCCGGCACCATGGGGGACCACCATGCGGCCATCCTTTCGGAGCGCATGCAGATTGAGACGGATATAGAGTCGGACAATGCGCCTCTTGTGGAAATCGTGCGGAACCTGCTTGCGATGGGCCTCCACGTCCATGTCCTCCGGGACATCACCCGGGGCGGGCTCGGGACAGTATTGAATGAACTCGCGGAGGCTTCCGGAAAACGCTTTGAAATAGAAGAGGAGAGGATTCCTGTCAGCCCCAAGGTAAAGGACTTCTGCGGTCTTCTGGGCCTGGATCCCATGTATATGGGAAATGAAGGCAAGCTGGTCTGCCTCCTGCCGGAGGAGGAAGCAGAAGAGGCTCTGGATGCAATGCGCCATTCGGCCTACGGGCAGCTGGCGGCTGTGATCGGGAAGGTGACGGAGATGGCGGCTGCGGGAAATGACGGTTCCCGGGAAATGGCAGGCGCCGCCCGGACTTCCGGACAGGTCATCTCGCGAACCGCCATCGGCGGTGAGCGGGTCATCGGAGTCCTGGAAGGAGAGGGACTGCCGAGGATCTGTTAGGGATTGAAGCGGCTGAGATGTCAGGGAAAGCCTGAAAACACTGCCCTGCAAGAAACGGTAAACTTGTGAAAAATCGCTTGACTTCTCCCTGTCAGTGTTGTATATTCTACAAGTCGCCCGAAAGGCGGCAGGAAAAAGCTGGTGTGGCACAGTCGGTAGCGCACCTCATTGGTAGTGAGGAGGTCACCGGTCCGATTCCGGTCACCAGCTCAACAAAAAATCCCAAGTCCATTCGGACTTGGGATTTTTTGTTTTTACCCCTCAGTCGCGCATAAGGCGCGACAGCTTCTCCGCTTCGCTCCGGTCGGCGCATAAGCGGTCTACACTTCGTTTCGGTCGGCCGGAAAAACGAGTGCCACAGGCACTCCCGGCCGTCCACAGGACGTCATGTGCCCTTTCAGGGGAGCCTAGTAGCTTGGCAGACCTACAAATACGGGTTGATCCGCGTTGGCGGTGCATCACGGTGCGCAGAAATACGAGAATCCACTGGTCGCCCCTAAAAGGGCGCGGTGCGTCCAGTGGACGCACGCCCTCGCGCCGACCGGAGCGAAGCGGAGAAGATGTCGGCGAAGCCGACAGAGGGGTTTGTTATGGCGCGGCCAGCGTCTGGTCGTTCAAATACTGTTTTATCTTTGCAATGTAGTTCTGCGTCTCGGTAAAAGGCGGGACGCCGCCGTACTTCTTCACGTTGCCGCTTCCGGCATTGTAGGCGGCCAGGGCCAGATCCAGGTCCCCGCCGTATTCCTGCAGGTGGTTGGCGAGAATCTGCGCCCCGCCCATGATATTCTGATAAGGGTCGTAGGCGTCCGTGACTCCGATGCCCTCCGCCGTTTTCGGCATGAGCTGCATGACGCCCATGGCGCCGGCAGAACTCGTGGCGTCCGTGTGGAAATTCGACTCGGCCTTGGCCACAGCCAGGAGGAGGCGCTTATCTACCCCGTACTTCTCCGAGGCCTCCGTGAAGATGGCGTCGAGGTCAGCGTCGGGAGAAGCGTAGGGAGTCTGTGCCACTGAGGAAACAGATGCAGTGCGGTCGGCAGCTGCGGAGACATTTCCATATTGGGTCAGATTCGGCTGATTTTCTGCGTTTTCTGCTTCGGTCACAGGGCGGGAAACATAGCCGGTAGCGGTCTTTACAATATTGAGTATTGTTCCGGCTGCATAGGCCGTAGGATTGTAGGCGGAATTGCCGGAAAGCAGGGCATCGGTGGAAACAGCCTGCTGAACGGTCTGTGCCATCGCGTTCATGCTTTTGGCCATGGAAGCAGCTTGATCTATGACATCTGCAGTCTGACTCATGGAATCGGCCATGGCAGCGGTTTCTTGAAGCGCATCTATGGTTTCACTCATGGCATTGTTCAGGACACTTGCGAAATCATCGGGAATTTCCGTCTCTGCCTGTGCCGGGACGTAGCCTGTCTGTGTTCCTGAAGTCTGCTGCAGGCTGGCCACATAGTCATAGCTGCCGGACTGGATTGTGATCTTCATAGTCTGCGAATCTCCGTTCTATTCATTTTCTTACTTTTCATTTCGCGGAAATCCATTTCCTCATTTTCATTCATCGGCAAACAAGCCATCATACTTAAGGGAGATGAAGTTTCAAAACAGAAGTTTTATACCCAAGCAGTCGTGCCGAAGGGGGGACAAAATTTGAAAACAGAAGCTTCATACCCACGCGGCCATGCCGAAGGGGGGACAAAATTCAAAAACAAGCATCCTTCACCTACGGCTCTGAGCCAAAGGGGGGATAAAGTTTCAAAAATGAAGTCTCAAGCTCAGGCGAAGTGCCCTGACGGGGGACAAAAGTCAAAAATGCCCCTTCCAGACCAAGAAAAGGTCGAAAGGCACGCACTGCGTATCAATCCGGAATCAGGAACATGGCGGTGTAAGGGGGTACATCCAGGCCGCCGCCGAAGTCCACAGTGTCCCCGGTCAGAAGGTTGATGGCCCGGCCGGCCCCGAAGTCCGCATGGAAGGTGTAGGAATTGCTGTCTTCGTTGATGGCAACAAGGACACGCCCTGCCGGGGCGTAGGCCCCTTCAATCTTTTCATTCTGCGCCGCATAGCGGGAGAGAAGGTCTGAAGAGTCTCCGGTTAGTGCCCGCTCAAAGAGGCAGTGGCGGTTTTCGAGGACCAGCGAGCGAAAGCCGCCGTATACAAGGGCCGGCTGGGTACCCTCCGCGAGCGCCATCTTCGCGATGATGTCAGTCAGAGCGGTCCACTCCGGTTTTTCTATTGCCGGCCGCAGGGCGTCATCCCCGTCCTTCTTGTCGCCTTTCACGCCCCACTCGGACCCGTAGTAGACCATGGGGATGCCGGGCATGCCGAAGACAATCGCGTATTCGAGCGGCAGCTTCTCCGGCGGCAGGATGGAAGCAATTCTTGATACATCATGATTGTCGGCGAAGGACACGGGATGCATGCCGGTGTACAGAGACCAGGGCTGGGTGTCGAACTGCCTGAGGAGCGAGTGGACAATCTCGAAGAGATTGTCCGATGCGAGCGCCGACCAGGAGCCCTTGTAACACTCGTAATTTGTAGCCGAGTGGCACATCTCATTATTCATGATGCATTTATAATCGCCGCCCAGGATTTCCCCGAGGAGGAAGAAGTCCTCCTTCATTTGTGAGGTCTCATAACGCAGGCGCTTCAGGAAGTCACGGTCCACCATGTAGGCCACGTCGAGGCGGAGGCCGTCGATGTCGAATTCCTTGACCCAGCCCCGGACCGACTCGATCAGGTAGTCGGAAACGGCCGGATTTCGGAGGTTCAGCTTCACGAGGTCCATGGCCCCCTCCCAGCCCTCGTAGCCGAGGCCGTCGTTATAGGGGGAGTTGCCGCCGAAGTTGATATTGAACCAGTCTCTGTATTCAGATCCTTCGCGCTTTTGAAGCACGTCCTGGAAGCCGAAAAAGCCGCGGCCCACGTGGTTGAAGACCCCGTCGATGATGACTTTTATATTATTCTGATGAAGTTCTTTGACGACCTTTGCAAAGTCCTCGTTCGTGCCCAGGCGGCAGTCGATCTTCCGATAGTCCCGGGTGTCGTAGCCGTGGGCGTCGCTCTCGAAAATCGGCGAGAAGTAGACGGCCGTGATTCCCAGCTTCTTCAAATGGGGAATCCAGTCGATGACCTGAAGAATCCGGTGCTCGAGCACGCCGTCGTTCTGCCGGGGCGCCCCGCACATGCCGATCGGATAGATCTGGTAGAATACCGCTTCATCTGCCCACATGGCCATACCTCCTTTTTTATGACTAATGCAGTGCCCGCCTTCGAAAAAAGCGTTCCTTATCGCGGGCGGCTTTACCGATGTATTGTGCAAAAGTTCTCCGATAGTTTACTTTGAACGAGGCTTTTTTGCAAGTCTATCACTTGACACGCCCCCGGTGCTTCATTATTCTTGATGAAACAAAAACGTGCATGGGAAGGAAGGCAAGATGAAAAAGATTCCGTTTACGACGAAAGAAAAACTGGAAGAGATTGCGGCGAAGTATCCGACGCCTTTCCATATCTATGACGAGGCCGGCATCCGCAGGAACTGCGAGGCTGTGAAGGAGGCCTTCTCCTGGAACCCCGGCTTCCGCGAATATTTTGCCGTGAAGGCGGAACCCAACCCCTTCATCATGAGAATAATGAAGGACTACGGCTTCGGAATGGACTGCTCGTCTGCCGCGGAACTTATACTCTCCGATGCCACGGGCTTTTCGGGGGACGAAATCATGTTTTCCTCGAACGACACCCCGACAGAGGAATTCGCACTGGCGGCCAAGTACGGGGCCATCATAAATCTCGACGATTTCACCCAGATCGACATCCTTGAAAAGACACTCGGGGCGATTCCCGAGACCATCTGCTGCCGCTACAACCCGGGCGGCTTCTATGCGGTCTCGAATTCCATTATGGATAATCCCGGCGACAGTAAGTACGGCATGACCCACGAGCAGATTCTCGAGGCCTTCAAAATCCTGAAAGCCAAAGGGGCCAAGCGCTTCGGCATCCACGCTTTCCTTGTGTCCAATACCGTGACGAACGATTATTATCCCGTTCTGGCGGCGGACCTCTTCAAGCTGGCTGTCGATATTAAGGACCAGTGCGGGGTTTCATTGTCCTTCATCAACCTCTCCGGCGGCGTCGGCATTCCCTACACGCCCGAGCAGGAACCGAACGACATCCGGGTCATCGGGGCCGGCGTCAAGAAGGTCTTTAAGGAAATCCTTGAGCCCGCGGGCCTCGGGGACATCTCGATTTTCACGGAGATGGGCCGTTTCATGACGGGCCCTTACGGCGCCCTCGTTACCCGGGCCATCAACTGCAAGCATATCTACAAGGAGTACATCGGCGTCGACGCCTGCGCGGCCAACCTCATGCGGCCGGCCATGTACGGGGCTTACCACCACATCACCGTCATGGGAAAGGAAGATGCCCCCTGCGACCACAAGTACGATGTGACGGGTTCTCTCTGCGAGAATAATGACAAGTTTGCCATAGACCGCATGCTTCCCGAGATCGAGACCGGGGACCTTCTCTATATCCACGACACCGGTGCCCACGGCTTTTCCATGGGCTACAACTACAACGGCCGCCTCTGGTCCGCGGAGATTCTCCTCCATGAGGACGGGACATTTGACTGTATCCGCCGGGCCGAGACCCTGTCCGACTACTTCGCCACATTCGACTGCTTCCCGATTTACGAGAAGCTGCAGAAAGAGATTCGAGGATAATGTAAAACACCGGGAGCGGGAGGCTTTTTTCGCTTTTCAGTCCGCTCCGGAAAATTCATCGTACCTGCGACAGCCTGTATTTTTTGTCATGCCGCTAGTGTAAAATTTACGTAGGAAAAATCCATCAAAAAAGAGAACATCCAAG
>CAZOYS010000013.1:0-26872 GCA_964584155.1 uncultured Lachnospiraceae bacterium | reverse complement strand
AGTTTTTCGCACATTTAATACAAATTTCAGAATTATAAACTTTTGTTTACAATTTTATGTCATACACGAATCTGCGAGAGGACCTGGCCGATGGGGGCGCTGATGACGAGGTCGGCGTTCTTGTCCTCCTTCGTGGAGCCCTTGTTGATGAGGACGAGCTTGTTTCCTCTATAATAGTCCACCATTCCGGCGGCCGGGTAGACGACCAGGGAGGTGCCGCCGATGATCAGCATGTCGGCATGGCTGATTTCCCGGACGGCTTCCTCCATGGTATTCATGTCGAGACTTTCTTCATATAAGACGACATCCGGCTTCACGTCACCGCCGCACTTGGGACACTTGGGCTCGAAGTCGCCTGCTGCCTTTCGTTCCAGCATGAAGTCTATGCCGTAGGAAGCCCCGCAGGACGTACAGTAGTTCCTTAGTGTAGAGCCGTGGAGCTCAAGAACGTGCTTCGACCCGGCCTTCTGGTGGAGACCGTCTATATTTTGGGTCACGACAGCGGAGAGCTTCCCGGCTGCTTCGAGCTCTGCCAGCTTCTTGTGGGCGGCGTTCGGTTCAATGGGACATTCTTTCCCGTCCTTTTCGACGGATTCGACAAGAATCTTGTCGTAATAGAACTTGAAAAAGTCCTTCTTATGTGTCACATAGAAGGAGTGACTCAGCATGGTCTCGGGCGGATAGTCAAACTTCTGGTGGTAGAGCCCGTCCTCTGACCGGAAGTCCGGAACCCCGGATTCCGTCGAAACCCCGGCCCCGCCGAAGAAGACAATCCGGTTTGAACTGTCGATCATCTCCTGCAGCTTCGCAATCTTCTCTTCTAATTCTTTATCTTCCATATGAAATAATCCCCTTTCTTCCGGCATTATACTACAAAAGGGCCCGTGGAAGCGATAGCTTCCACGGGCCCTGACGCGGTTTATATTATTCTAATTAAAGCTGGGGACCAGCGGCAACCAGGGCTTTTCCGGCTGCGTTCGACTCGTACTTGACGAAGTTCTTGATGAAGCGGCCTGCGAGGTCTTTCGCCTTGGTATCCCACTCGGATGCGTCCTTGTAGGTGTCGCGGGGATCCAGGATGCCGGTGTCAACGCCCTCAAGCTCTGTAGGAACCTCGAAGTCGAAGTAAGGGATCTTCTTGGTGGGAGCTTTCAGGATGGCGCCGTTCAGGATGGCGTCGATGATGCCTCTGGTGTCCTTGATGGAGATACGCTTGCCCGTTCCGTTCCAGCCGGTGTTTACGAGGTAAGCCTTGGCGCCGGATGCCTCCATGCGCTTAACGAGCTCTTCTGCGTACTTCGTGGGATGCAGCTCCAGGAAGGCCTGGCCGAAGCATGCGGAGAAAGTGGGGGTGGGCTCGGTAATACCGCGCTCGGTGCCGGCCAGCTTTGCCGTGAAGCCGGAAAGGAAGTAATACTTCGTCTGCTCGGGAGTCAGGATGGATACCGGAGGCAGAACGCCGAAGGCATCAGCCGACAGGAAGATGACCTGCTTTGCAGCGGGGCCGTGGGAAATCGGGCGGACGATATTCTTAATGTGATAAATAGGATACGAAACACGGGTGTTCTCGGTGACGCTCTTGTCGTGGAAATCGATTACGCCCTTGTCGTCTACGGTGACGTTCTCGAGGAGGGCGTCGCGGCGGATTGCGTTGTAAATGTCTGGCTCAGCCTCGCCGTCCAGGTCGATAACCTTTGCGTAGCAGCCACCCTCGAAGTTGAAGACGCCGTTGTCGTCCCAGCCGTGCTCGTCATCGCCGATGAGCTTCCGCTTGGGGTCGGTGGAAAGGGTCGTCTTGCCGGTACCGGAAAGACCGAAGAATACAGCGGTGTTCTCGCCGTTCATATCGGTATTTGCGGAGCAGTGCATGGAAGCGATGCCCTTGAGAGGAAGGTAATAGTTCATCATGGAGAACATGCCCTTCTTCATCTCGCCGCCGTACCAGGTGTTGACGATGACCTGCTCGTGACTTGTAACGTTGAATACCACAGCTGTCTCGGACCGGAAGCCCAGTTCCTTGTAGTTCTCAACCTTGCCCTTGGACGCGTTGTAAACGATGAAATCGGGCTCCTGGTCGAACTCCTCCTGGGTCTGAGGACGGATGAACATATTCGTAACGAAATGGGCCTGCCAAGCGACCTCCATGATGAAGCGGACCTTCATGCGGGTGTCCTTGTTGGCGCCGCAGAAACCGTCAACGACATAAAGCTTCTTGTTGGAGAGCTCCTTCTTGGCGATTTCCTTCACTGCGTCCCACATCTCGGGCGTAGCGCGGTGGTTGTCGTTGTGATATTCCTCGGAATCCCACCAAACAGTGTCGTGAGACGTGGCATCATCCACGATATACTTGTCTTTAGGGGACCGGCCGGTGAACTCGCCTGTCATGACATTGATTGCGCCGAGCTCCGTCTCCTGGCCCTTGTCATAGCCTGTAAGTCCGGGCTTCGTCTCCTCATTGAAGAGGACTTCGTACGTGGGATTGTAGAGAATCTCGGTCGTGCCGGTGATTCCGTACTTCGTCAGATCAACTGCTGCCATTTCATACCTCCATGAAATACATGAATAATATAGAACTACCGCGTTTCCGGCAATCTTCCGGCCTGCCGGCCGGTGAAAAGCGAAACGCCTGCGGAAGGTAAAACTCCCGCAAATTCCAAATTTCCGTGACCGCTCCCTATATTACAACAAATATTTTGTATCTACAAGGGCATTCTGCAAGGTAAAAAGCCCGTAAAACGGGCACTTTTTGTGTATTTGTTAAAGTTTTCACAGATTGTTCAAAATTTGTTTTTTGTAGTTACCGGACTGCCGCAACGGGGGACAAACTTTGGAAAGGGCCTCATATTGCACTCGATGGCTGGCCAGAGGGGTGTCAAAATCCGAAAATGGCCTGTTTTTGCCCTCACCGGCGGGCTGAAGGGGTGTCAAAATCCGAAAATGACCTGCTTTTGCCCTCAGTCATCTCCATTATCTGCAAGCAGGGCTGAATAAATGTCCCGCTTGGAAACGCCCCGGTCCGCTGCGGCGGCCTTCATGGCGTCCTTGTGCGACAGGCCTTTGTCTTTTTCATAATATGCGACATGGTCGGCGATGCTCATGTCCGCAAAAGAAGCCGCCTTCTCCGCGGCGATTTCTTCCGGAGCCTTACCGGCGATGACGAGGACATACTCACCGCGGGGTTCGTTCTCTTCATAATATTGAAGGGATTCACCCAGGGTTGTCTGTACTTTTTCCTCGAACTTCTTTGTGAGTTCGCGGCAGATGGTGAGGCGGCGGGCGCCTCCGAGCACGCCCTCCAGGTCAGCAAGAGTCTTCTTCAGGCGGTGTGGAGCCTCATAAAGGACAATAGTTCTTGTCTCATTCTGCAGTTCGGACAGGATCCGCTCCTTTTCTTTCTTCTCCTGAGGCAGGAAGGCCTCGAAGGCCACCCTTCGGGTCGGAAGGCCGGAGGAAACGAGGGCATTTACAAAGGCCGCCGGGCCGGGGATGGAATAGACTTCAATGTCGGCCTCATAGCACTTCTGTACGAGGATCTCGCCCGGATCCGAAATGCCCGGGGTTCCGGCATCCGTGATTTCCGCTATATCCTCTCCGGCAAGAAGCTTCTCCACCAGAAAGTCCGCCTTATCATATTTATTGAACTCATGGTAAGCCGTTGTCGGGACATGGATGTCGAAGTGGTCAAGGAGTTTACGGCTGGTCCGCGTATCCTCGCAGGCGATTAAAGAGACACTTTTTAGTGTCTCTACGGCGCGCACAGACATGTCGTCAAGGTTTCCTATGGGTGTTGCGACCAAGTATAACTTTCCTGCCATCTCGCTCTTTCCACTTTCGCCTAAGCAAATAAACGGGGGACAAAGTTCTAATTCTCTCTCAAAATGCCCCCAAAAAAATTGAGTAAGGGGGACAAAATTTCAGAAACTGTAAATATCAATAATTTCGTCCGTGTAGCTGCCATCCGGTTGGTAGACGACCAGGGGCTTCTCTACGGTCAGACGGGGATTTCCGCCGCGAGCGCCCTCGACCAGGACCATATTCGGCTCCCGATCGACATAGGGGTAGACAAGGCGCATGCGCTTGGGCTCGACGCCGTAGTTTCGCATGGAGACGAAGAGGTCCACAAGGCGGAAGGGGCGGTGGACGAAGTAACATCGGCCGTGGGGAACCAGTAAGGAAGCGGTTTCCCGGACAATGTCGTCCAGAGTACATTTCACTTCATGCCGGGCAATGGCCTTGGCGCTCTCCGGATTCTGCACGCCGTGGCCCCCGATCATGTAAGGGGGATTGCTCGTCACGACATCAAAAGAGGAGGCTCCGTATCTCTCCGAAGCCTCCTTTATATCTCCGCAGTCAATCGTGATGCGTTCGATCAGATCATTCATTGCGACACTTCTTGCCGCCATCTCCGCCATGTCAGACTGGATTTCGAGACCGGTAAAATGGTCTCCATCCGTTTTAGCAGACAAAAGAAGTGGGATAATTCCTGTCCCTGTCCCCAGATCGATGGCTTTTTCGCCCGCCTTCACGGAAGCGAAGCCGGAAAGAAGAACCGCATCCATGCCGAAGCAGAATTTCGACGGATCCTGGATGATCTTAAGATTGTTCCTCTGCAGGTCGTCTATTCTCTCCGTTTCTCTGAGTGTCACTTGCATCGCGGCTCCTGCTGCCGGACCGGCCCCGGCCTGAATTCCTGTCGTTGCGGCGGCCATGGTGATTGCTCCGGCGGTCGCCGGACTTGTGCTCGCCGTCGCCGTCCTTCGAAAAGTCGTCCCGGTAGCCCCGGCTGTAGCCGCCGTTGGCCCGGCCATCACCCGAGGAACTTTCCTCGGACCGGCTGCTGCCATAACCTCTGCTGTATCCGCCGTTCGGACGGCCTTCTGCAGACTGGCCTTCTCCGTCACTGCGAGGTGGACGATTGTCTCTGTCCTTGCGGTCTCCGCGCCTGCTGTCGGACCGACGGCCACGGCCGCCGCGGCTTCTATCATTCTTCCGGTCCCCGGAACCATTGCGGCGGCCGTCGGGGCGGCTCGCACGAGGCTCGCCGCCTGCTGCCTCCGCATTATTATTATCATCGAATCCGGAATCGAGCGTCATCTCTCCGGCGTCCGCTGCCGTTTCAGGCGCCGGCGCTGCATCGGTAAATGGCGCATCTTCCGCCCCCTCCTCCCGCTTGCCGCGGAAGGACCGGAAGACGAGGTCGCTTACATTGTATACGCGCATCTCACGCTCGTCGTTTTCCTCGAAAAGGACAGAGGCCTTCTGCTTCAGGATGTCGATATTTTTGACGACGCCGGTTTCCCCTTCTTTGGTCTGGACCCGGGAACCCAGTCGCGGCATAGCCCGATTCAGGTATTCATATGTCTCTTCCTCGTTCTTGAGACAGCACATGAGGCGGCCGCAGAGGCCGGAGATCTTCGTGGGGTTGAGCGAAAGGTTCTGCTCCTTCGCCATTTTCACGGAAACCGGGGCGAAGGAACGGAGGTAGGTCTTGCAGCAGACCTCGCGCCCGCAGACCCCGATGCCGCCCAGGACCCGGGTTTCGTCCCGGACCCCGATCTGGCGGAGTTCGATTCTCGTGTGGAATGTGGACGCCAGGTCCTTGAGGAGGCCCCGGAAATCCACGCGGCCGTCAGCCGTGAAATAGAAGATCAGCTTGCTTCGGTCGAAGGTGTACTCGGCCTGGACCAGCTTCATGTCCAGCCCGTGCTCGCCGATCTTCTGCTTGCAGACGTGATAGGCTTCCCGCTCCCGGGCCCGGTTTTCCGCGGCCTGGTTCAGGTCGATCTCGTTGGCCGGACGGATAATGGCGTCCGGACGGATGTGGAGCTTGTCCGGATCCATCAGCATGGGCGGCATGACGACACTGCCCATCTCGATCCCGCGGACGGTTTCGACGATGACCTTGTCCCCGATGTGGAGGTCGTAGCCCCCGGTCCGGTAATAGAGCTTCTTTCCGGCATTGCGGAAGCCGACGCTGACCATCTTGACCTTCTTTTCGCCGGACTCGGTGTCTTCTGTATCTTCTTCCGCAGCTTTTATTGTATTCCTGTCGCCCTTGCCCGCGAAGATATTTTCCGTGGGCTTTATAGAAGGTTTTTCTTCGGCAGATGCTGCGTCATTTGTCTCTAAGACATTGTTCTTTGTCTCAATATCAGATATATCCTCTGAAACAATGTCTTCAGCAGACGATATGCCTTCCTCGATGTCTCCGTCCACTGCATCGGGTCCGGGCTCAGCGGATTCCGCCTCATCCAGGGCTTCTAATTCTTCTGCGGCTTCTTCATCACCTTCGTCCGGCTCAGCCTCAGGGACGGAGTCAATATCGGAAAGTTCCTCAACTTCCTCCGCGAAGCTCTCTTCCTCCGCCCCGTCCAGGAGGGCAAGCTCCCCGACACTTTCATTATCCGCTGCTTCCTGCAGCACTTCGATGTCTTCCGTCAAAACTTCGGCATCTTTTTCAAAATCCATGTATTTAGTATCCTTTATTCTTATTTTCCCGCCATGAGTCCGAATAGGTCCGTGAAGACCAGGTCCGCGCGGACATTGGCTTTGAGCTTGGATCGGCTCGTGTCGACGGCCTCAAACAGGCGGTTCAGGCGCTCGTAGCTCATGGAACCCGCGATCCGGCGAATTGTAAAGGCCTCGTCGCTGTAGCACAGGCGGTCGTCAGCGCCGACCGCCTTATATAATAGCACATCCCGGTACCAAAGCGAAAGCAGGTCCAGGTATTCGTCCGCCCCCTCTTTGTCGGCTGCGACATTTTCGGCCTTCTGGGCATATGAATAATATGGTTCGCCGGCTATCCCTTTTGCCAAATCGACTACGGCCGCCCGCCGGGAACGAAACTCTTCGTCCGTGGCCGCCGTGACCGCCTTCCCCAGATTTCCCTGGGCAAACATGGCATAAAGACGGGCCATGTAGTCCGGCAGCTGGTTCTGCGACATCAGATACTTTTCGATGGTCTTTTCCGGCAGGGGTTTCAGGTCCAGACGGACACATCTGGAGAGGATTGTGGGCAGAAAAGCCCATGCATTCTCGGTCAAAAGGAGAATTACGACATAATCCGGCGGATTTTCAAGGGTCTTCAGGATCGCATTCTGGGCCTCGATATTCATCTTCTGAGCCTCGTCGATGATGTAGACCTTTTTTTCGCTCTCGTAGGGGCGGATGTCCACGGTCCCGGTCACCTGCTCCCGGATATCGTCGACTGTGATCTGGGTCTTCTCGTGGGTCACATATATGACGTCGGGATGGTTCCCGTGCTCGAGTTTCCTGCAGGAGGGGCACTCGCCGCAGGCATCCCCGCCTCTGGGCTCATGTTGGCAGAGGAGGTAAGCGGCAAAAGCTTCCGCCATCATCTTCTTGCCCGAACCCTTTTCCCCGCTGATGATATAGGCTTGGGAGACCTTCCCCTGCTCCACCGCTGTGATCAGATGCTTCTTGACGGCCGTCTGGCCGATAATGTCTGCAAACTTCATTTCAAAAATAATCTGTAACAAATCTCAGCGCCGATGAAAAAAGAATCGGCAGCAAATACGAAGGCGTCAGGCAGGAGTTGAATTGTCTCAGAGACAATTACTATAAATAGTTATGTCGAAATATCTATTAATAGACCTCGAATTTCGTCCACGTGGCCAAGAATGGACATGTGGTCCTTCTCGTCCTTCACAAGCTCCTGGGCCAGGTCGTCGAGATTCTTGTCGACGAGGTGAATCATGCCATAGACCCGGTGGCGGCCCCTGCGGTCGAGGAAGTTCTCCCGGGTGAAGGAATGGGACCGGTTCACGACCTCGTTGATGAAGTCCTTGACCAGGGACCGGTACTTCTTCATGTCCCGGATGTCCATATGCTCGGCAATCTTCTTCCCCTGCTCGTCGATTTCCTTCATCATGGAGTCGACTTTTTCGCGGAAGTCGGCGTCGTCGATCTTCGAGGCCAGGGTGAACTTGAAGGTCTCGTCGGTCTTTTCGACTTTGTCGGGCGCCGCCGTAGGCTGGGTCTTGTCGACGTTTGTGACTTTGTTTACATCCATGATTTCACCAATATAAACTAAAAAACAACCCCTCAGCCATGCACAGGACGCTTCGTCCCGGTCTGCCCGAAAGCGGTATATACTTCGTTTCGGCTGGCCGGAAAGGCGAGTGCCACTGACACTAGCGTTTGTCCATTGAATGCACACAGGTCTTTCATCGAAGTCCGAATCTATCTACACGGACAGAGAATTAAGTCTCTGATGTCTTTCGAATCCGTTCCGCTATCTCTGCCGTGGTCCGGGCCAGGTCGATATTTTCGTAGGAATCCGCTTCTGTAATTCCGGCGGCGGCAAGCTTCTCATCCGAAAAGTCCTCGCTGTCCGCCAGGAAGCGCCTGCAAAGCTCGGCGTAGCGGGGCTTCTCCTGCTGCCGTTCCCGGGCGAGCGCCCGCGCGAGCCGCTCTCCGTCCTCTACATAAATATATATCGGACAGACGGCGCAATTGCTGTAGAAATCCCGAAGCTTCACGAAGGATTCAAGAGTCGCGATGATAATATAGTTCCCGCCCTCTTCTACCTGCCCGTCGTCTGCCGTGAAATAGTCCCATGGCCCGGCCACCGTGTGGTAGATCCGCTTTTCGATGACCTTCCCCGCCGCCTCCAGAGCAGCTTCCCCGGTGGAGTCCGTGAAGTGGTATTCAATCCCTTCCGTCTCTCCGGCCCTTATGGGACGGGTCGTGTAGGTTACAAGCTTTCTAAGCCCCAGGGACTCGTCCTCCGTCAGGCGCCTGAAAATAGTGTCCTTCCCGCAGGCGGACTTCCCCATTACGCAGAAGATGTGTGTCATGTCGTTACCTTTAATTTCCAGCCTTGCAGACTCTTCCAGGGGGACATTTGCAAGAAACCTTCCTTTTTTACCCTCTGCGGCTTCGTGAAAGGGTGTCAAAATTCAAAATCGACCTGTTTTTACCCTGAAGAAGCCCGCCAAAGGGGTGTCAAAATCCGAAAATGACTTGTTTTTACCCTCAGAAGCCCGCCAAAGGGGTGTCAAAATCCGAAATCAGCCTGTTTATACCCACAGTCTTGATTCACAACTTTGACCCGGCCACTCTCGACGCCGTGGATCGTGAATCCCCGGGCGGCCGCACTCTGCAGGAGCCGGATTTCGGGCTCGCCAATGCGCTCGCCCGGCACGAGAAGCGGAATCTCCGGCGGGAAGACCGAGACAAAGGCGACGCTGACCCGGCCGGCAGCCGCCCCCAGAGGGACTTCCTCCGCGTCAGCAAAATAGGCGGAGCGGATGGACAGGGCCTGCTCCGGAAGCGTGTAGTTTTCCGCTGTGAAGGGCATGTCCAAAGTGAAGACGCCGCCTGGGAAGCCGGCGAGCGCGGAGCGCGAGCCGGCAGGAGCACCTGCAATTGCCGTCTGCCTTGGCAAATGTGCTTTCGCCTGGCCGGATTTCTGTTTAACGCCTTCTGCAGAAGAACCTCTACCTGCCGAAAAATCTTCTGCGCTACTCGTGTTCATATCCGAAAGAGCCGCAAGCAGGCGATCGAAGTTTTCATCGCTGTCGGCAATCGAGGTCATGGCCAGGGCATAGGAGAGGGAGGCCATTTCGAGCTCGATATGGTATTCGGTTCGGAAACGGTTGATGATGTCGTTTTTCGATACTATGACAATTTTTGACGGGTCCCTGCCGAAATAGGGCAAAACGGCCGGGTCCTTCAATGCGGCCGCATCCTTGTAGAATTTCTCCAGCCGGTCTGCATAGCGCGCGAACAGCTGCTCCCCGTCCGTCTTCAAAAGGCGCCGCATGCGGGCCACGGAAGCCATGAGGACATAGGAGGGAGACGAGGTCTCATAGATGTCCAGGGCCGAGGCCACAGCCGACAGCAGGCAGTTAGCCGGATCGAGTCCGCCAGCTCCAACCTTTCCGCTCGCGTCTCCTTCCGTTGGAACACATGAAGGCACGGTTCGTATCGCCTCACCAGTCCCGGCCCTTCCGCTCGCGTCTCCCTCCCGGTTACCAGAAGCAGCATGCGGTGCGAGAAGGATGGCTGCCGTCATGGTCAGGGCCGGCAGGGTCTTGTGCAGGGAAACGACCGCAATGTCCGCCCCGCAGTGGATGGGGTTCTCCGGAAAGATTGGCTCGGCCGAAATCCCCAGATGGGCCCCGTGGGCCGCATCCACAATCAGCACCGCCCCGTGGGCATGGACGATTTTCGCAATCGCCTCGATGTCGCTCATCATCCCCTCGTAGGTGGGGCAGGTCAGAATCACAGCCTTATAGGGCTTGCCGTCCAAAGCACGGTCTCTAACTGGTTTTGTCCGGTCATTGCTTTTAGGAGTATCCGGCTTTCCCGTACCATCCAATATGTCCTGAAGCTGTCCGTCTGCCAAGGCATTAATCATCCTTGCCAAAGCCTTGTTTTCGAAGGCATCGGCAACTGTCTCTGCAGCGATACTCCCGTCCGCCTCGGGCAAAAGGTAATCGACCTCAAGACCCTGTACCAGAGCCGCATGGTATACTGCGGCATGGCAGTTTCTCGCAATGAGGACCCGGTCGCCTGGCTTTGTCACGGCAGTGATGGCCGAAAGCAGGCCCACGGTGGAGCCGCCGACAGAGAGCTTTGCCGCCGGGACATGGTAGAGGTCCGCCAGCCCGCTTTCGATGTCGGCAATCAAACCTTCAGGCCGGTGGAGGTTGTCGAAGCCGTCGATTTCCGTGATGTCCATGCGCTCAACCGGAATATCTAAGGCGCCTCTGACAAAGGATCTTTCACGCCCATTGCACGGCTGAGGGGGTTCTTTCTCAGAAGTACTTCCCATTTTCATGTAGTCTTTTATCTCAAACACAGACTTTCTTTTGTGTCCCGGCATGTGCATAGGACAGAAATCGGAGTCCGCATATTTCCGCAAGGCGGTGTCGAGATCGGGCCGGTCCGCGGAGGCTGAAGGGGAGACAGCAGAGGAGGCGGAGCGGGCTGCGTTGGCGCTGGCCAGGGACGCGAAGGCGGTAGAGGAGGCGGAGCGAGCTGCGTTGGCGCTGGCACGGGACGCGGAGGCGGTAGAGGAGGCGGGCTTTATATTAGTCTCATGAAGATCACCCATCGAGATACCTCCCCAGTTCCGGCATCCAGTCGCCGAAAAAGACCCGATTCTCGAGGACGGCCTCCCAGACCGGGGCCAGGAAGGCATAGAGACCTTCGATCATGTCCGGCCAGGCCACCGGGGCTCCGGCCGCCTTTTTCTGCCGCTTGTCCCACTTTTTGATCAGGGCCTTGTTCCCGCCCAGGGCACGGAACTTTTCCAGGCGGGAAGCCGTGAAGGGGACATTCCGCTGCTCGCACGAGGCTCGCAGCCGCACCAGAAATCCCGTTCCGTCGCAGGCATTCGCCGTGATGATCGAATAGATCTCCTCGAAAGGAGCCGGGTCGTTCATGAATTCCAGGCGGGATAGGATCATCCCGAAGTCATCGGCACAGATATTTTCAAAGGGATAGGTGAAGAGCTCCACGGTCCTTCCCCCGAAGCGGGGCGTGAAGGCTGTCTTCTCCGGGAAGATGTCCTCCCCGTTTTCGACGAAGGTCAGGATCAGGGGCGTGTGCATGGCCTCGATGGAAATCGAAAGCTCCGCCGTTAAAAATCCCTTGTGCAAGGCCAGACTCTTTTCCTCGACAATGAAATCCGGAGCCATGAGAACTTTTATGTAGGACAGAAATGAAAGGGCAAAGCCCGGGGCATTCAGGTCCTGGCCCGGGGCGAAGCCATCCGCCCGCAGGACTTTGCTGTCTCTCCTATAGAAATAGGACAGTCTTTTCTGGTAACTTCCATCCTTTGAGACATAACTCGTCAGCCACAAAACGGGGCCGAACTTCGAGGCGGCCAGTCTGACCATGACCTCTTCATTCACGACAATCCGGAGGACTTCCTCCGTCTTCCGCCCGCTTTCCCGCACAAATTTTCCGATATCCGCTGCCGTCATTCTACGTTTCCAAATTTTTCAGTATTATAGGCTCCCCTGAAAGGGCGCAGGACGTCCAGTGGATGTCCGCATGTGCGCCGACCGGAACGGAGCGAAGAAGAACTGTCGCGGCTTTTGCCCGACCGAGGGGTTGATTATTGCTGCGGTCACAGCCACACCCCGATCATATCGTGGACCTTGCGGCTGACCTTCCGCTTCGCCGCGTAGTCCAGGAGCTTTTCCACATCCTTTTTCGGATCGGCAATGTAGGACCTGAGTGCGGCCCGGAAGTCCGTGTGGTCCATCTTGTCCTCATATTTCAGGATGTCACAGATCAGGCGGTCCCTGTCGTAAACCTTCATCGTGACACCGTCAAATGTCTTTTCCTCGGCACCGAGCCTCAAAACCTCGTCTGTACAGTAGTAAGGCTGCAGGACCGGGTACTCGATCCCGAAGCGGGACTTCGACGTATTCTTGCTGACCGCCACGGACCAGCAGGAGGGCATGGCCTTGATATAGCCGTGGACATAAAGGCCCGACTCCATGGTCAGGACCCCGTCCGGGAACATGGCGGCAATGAGCTGGCTTTCGCTGTAGTTCCCGCCGCCCAGGGAGTAGTAGCCGTTCTTGACCCGGATCAGAAGACCCTCGTCCACGAACTGCAGGATCCGCCGGTAGTCTATGCCCAGCTTCAGGATGTCCCCGGTCCGGACAAGGCCGCCCCCGTCCCCGATCAGGTCCTCAATCCGCTCGAAGTCCCAGGTCCTCTTCTCCTCCCGGTCCATGGGAATTTTTTCGTTTTCAGAAGTCAAACTTTCTGTCGTATCCATGCTCCACCAAAGCCCCCTGCCGGAAAGGACTTGCCGACAGGATTTTCATGTATTATATTAGAAGAAAGACAAAATTCCTTGTCGTTTTTATGCAAATTGAAAGGAACTCTTATGCAGGATTACACCGTAGACATCATGATGCCCGTCCGCCAGGAGAATCCGGCGAGCGCCAGCGAGCCGGCGAAACCCCACGGTCCCTCCCGGACCGAATGCGAGGAGGCCATCAAGCGCATCCTGATCACGGAAACGCTTGAGAGCGGGAAGAATGCCCATTTCAAGACCTCTTCCGACTTCATGCCCTATTTTGAAGCCCTTTATCCGGCCGGGCCGGGCCTTAAAAAACAGGTCCAGCGGGCCCTTAAGTCCCTCGATATGCCGAAGGACGCTGACGGCTACTACATGGTCCATAAGAGCAAGGAGCAGGCAATAGAAGACGAGGAGCTACATAGCCTCCTTGAAAAGTCCGGCGCCTCCATCGACCCGGCCAATATCGAGGACCCCCTGCAGATGCTGGTGCTCCGCCTCGAAACGACAAGCGACACGGACATTGCCTATATCGCCGGCCGCCTGGCCCGGTCCGTGACTCTTTCGGGAAAGTTCGAGACCATGCTGCCCACGACGAACGGAATCCTGGTCCTTACCCGGGACCCTGCTGCCTTCCGCAAATTCCTGGCCGAACTCCTGCCGGAGGCGAAATAAGCTTCCCTGAAAGAGACAGGCCTCCGACTCCCGGGCCGGAAATGCGATGCCACGGGCCGGAATTGTTGTCGGACAATTGCACGTTTTATACGCATTGTGCGCTGTCAAATCCCGGCATTGTCTGCAAACATGGGGTCCGAAGTGACATGTCGCTTTATATTAGCCATGACACTCATTTGCCGAGAAAACTGTCGCTATGACGATCAGAACTCGTCAGATCATGTCCCGAACGGTGTTTCCCCCTCTTCGGAGCCCGCCGGCGAATCTGGGTATAGGCTGCAGCCCCTGTCTGCTTCTTCGGCTTGTAGTGGGTCTTGAAGCGGCGCTTGATATTCGTGCTCTTCTTGACGGAACGGACAATGAAAATGATGCCGACCACCGCCAGAGCCACCGGGATCAGGTAGAGAAGGTTGATATTGATATATTTCTCGCTGACCGTGGCGACGGATGTGTCCGTATCGGAAAAGGGATATTTCGTCTTGCTCTCCGTCTCCACATAGTTCACGTCCGCTTCACCGACCGGGCGGCCCGCATAGGAATACCTGAGGGTTCCGGCTTTCGGAGCTTCGTCGCCTTCCAGCTGCAGCCCGGCATCGGCTTCCGCGGGGACCAGAGTCACTTTCGCGTCGCTGAAATTCGCCGTTTTCGGAAGGACGACTACCGCCGTGTCATCAATGGACACGGGGGACCGGTCCCCGCCGAGGCTGCCGGCGTCCCAGGTCGAAGACTTCTCAAAGAGCTTCGTCTCACTGGCAATGTTCATGAGGGTGAAATTGTCGAAGCAGTAGTTGAAAAGATTCGTCGTGTCGATGTAGTGGTTCTTCCCGTTGGCGTTCATGATGACGCAGACCAGGGTCATGCCGTCCTTCGTCGCATAGGTGACAAGGGTATTCTTGGCAATGCTCGTGTAGCCTGTCTTTCCGCCCACGCAGTAGGGGTAGAGGTACTTCGACGTCTTATAATAATTCAGCATGGCGTGGTGATTGTTGAGGGGCGTCGGCACGTCGTGCTTGTTCGTGGGCGGGATGGAGGTAGACTTCGTCCCGGTCACCTTGCGGAAGGTCTCGTTTTTGAAGGCCTCCCGGGCAATAATTGCCATGTCCCTGGCCGTCGTCAGGTGAGCATCGTTCGGAAGTCCGTTCGGATTCACGAAGTGGGTATTCGTGCAGCCCAGCTTCGCCGCCCGGTCGTTCATCATCTGCACGAAGGCGTCGACGGAGCCGGCCACGTGCTCGGCCACGGCGATACAGGTCGAATTGCAGGACTCGAGCATCATGGCGTACCAGCACTGCTCCATGGTCAGCTGCTCTCCCACGTCCCGGGCAATACTTGAAGAGCCCTTGTCGATGCCGAACACGGCGTTTTCCGAATAGGTCACGACGTCGTCCGGCGAGCTGTTTTCAATGGCGAGCAGGGTCGTCATGATCTTCGTAATCGAAGCCGGGCACCGCTGCACGTCCGCGTTCTTCTCGTAGAGGACGGTCCCGGTCTCCTCTTCAATGACAATGGCGGATTCCTCCTCCTCGGAGACCCCTATATTCGCGGGCCAGTAGTCCTCGGCCGCCGCCCGGGCAGGAGAAAGCGCCACGACGACAGCTGTCAGCAGAGCAGCCGCCCTTTGAATCGTATTTTTGATAGATTTCATGACTAATATAAACCCCGACAGGCGGGCAAATTTCTTCTTTTGCATGCCCAGCCGGACCGGCGGGCTGATTACTTTTTCCAGTATAGGGCTTGCCGCTTTTTTTGGCAATTGCTTTTTGCGCGAGTGGCAAGTTTTTATACCTGAATCACCTGCTTTCCGCCGAAGGGATTTGCAGATCAATTCCCCTCTCCGCTGATACTGTACGGAATGCCTTTCTTTGTGCTATAATGCCCATTGCCTTCGGGCCGGTATTCGGGCTATACTGAAGGGCGGCCGGTGAATACCGGCTTTACATTATTCATTTGAAAGGTATATATGCGACTACGAAATGTACCCGGCGCGGCCGAAGCTGTCGCCTCGTCTATTTTTTCCACTGAAAATCCCGACGCCTTCAAAGGCAAATGGCTGGACTCCGTCACGGACGGGCGCCCCATCGCCATCGAAATCGGCTGCGGAAAAGGAGCCTTCCTCCACGAGATGGCGAGACTCCACCCCGAGACATTTTTCATCGGCTGCGACCGCTACGCATCCGTCCTCATCAAGGCCGTCCGCAAGGTCGAGGACGATCCTCTTCCCAATATTTCCTTCATCTGCGCCGATGCGGAGGACCTGCCCGATTTCTTCGAGCGGGGCGAAATCGACCGGATTTATCTGAATTTCTCCGACCCCTGGCCCAAGGCCCGCCACGCCAAGCGCCGCCTGACCAGCCGCCGCCATCTCGACATTTACCGGGAGCTCCTGCTGCCCGGCTCTGTGATCGAGTTCAAGACCGACAACAGGGACCTCTTCGACTTCTCCCTTGAGGAGCTGGCCGAAGACCCCCACTACGACCTCTTTGCCAAGACCTATGACCTCCACCACGATCCGACCATGAACGCCGGAAATGTGCAGACCGAGTACGAGACGAAGTTCTCCTCCCAGGGCCACCCCATCTGCAAGCTGATTGCCCGCCTGAACGACACTGTGGATGAAGAGGAAGCCCCCGCCTGACATTATTATCATGCATGATACTAATATAAATCCCGACATTTCCGGGGCCTCCGCTTTCGGCGGGGGCCCTGTTTCTAAAGATACCTCTGCACCTGTTTCGGAAAAACCTGCACCTGGTTCGGAAGATGCAGCCGGCCTTTTCCTGCCCGGCGAAAATACTCCCGCTCTTTTCCGCCCCAGTGAAACCATGCGGCTGGAACTTACGAATCTGCTCAAATACTGCGCCCTGGCGGGCATCGATGCGGAAGAAATTCTTTCGGATATGAAAAAAGAAGGCCTCCTCCCCGCGGCGGATCGAAAGGGCGGAAAGAAGGCGCTTGCTGCCTTTCGGAGCAGTGTTTTGCGGCAGGTCATGGAGTGAAAACAATGGACTCACCTTTTCCGCCTTATTTCATGGAGCGACTGATATGAACTCACCCTTTTCTTATATATATATAGAAGTAGATGCGGAAAGCTATCCCCTGAGCGACGAGATCCGGTCAAGCCTTCCCCGGGCAGAAGTCATTCCGATTCATCATTATAAAGACGTTTTTGACCGGCCAATTGCCAATGTCCCGCCCGCCCTGATCCTTGCCGTGAAGAAAGATTCTTTCCTCTACGACGGTTCGCAGAACTGCCAAGCCTTCGGATCGCCAAAGGCCTACTATGCCCTTCCGGCCATGGGCTGCCCCTTCGACTGCCAGTACTGCTTCCTGAAAGGCATGTACCCGACTGCCAATATCGTGATCTTCGTGAACGTCGATGATTGTTTAACGGAAATTCGCGAAAAAGCGAAAGAAGGACCGGCCCAGGTTTCCCTCTCCTATGAGACGGACCTTATGGCCATCGATCATCTGACGGGCTTCGTTTCGAAGTTCGCAGCGTTCGCGCCTGAAGTCCCGGAGCTTGTATTGGAGATTCGGACGAAAGCAGCGAATTTGTCTCTTTTAAATTCAAGTATTCTAACAAGCAAGTCTCCTCTAGTCGCCCCTGAAAGGGCGCGGGATGTCCAGTGGACATCCGCTTTTGCGCCGACCGGAGCGAAGCGGAGACGAGATGTCGGCGGAGCCGACAGAGGGGTTTCAAACCTCATCTTTTCCTTCACCCTGTCGCCTCAGGGGATTATCGACCGCTTCGAGAAGAAGACTCCGGGGCTTTCCGCCCGGATTGCCGCAGTGAAGGCCGCCCAGGAAGCGGGTTTTGCGGTCCGTCTCTGCTTTGACCCTATGATTCTGACGCCCGGCTGGCGGAAAATGTATACGGATTTTTTTGACCGGATCCGGGCTGAAGTGGATTTTTCAAACGTCCGGGACGTGAGCGTGGGTTCTTTCCGGATTCCGAAAGATTATCTCAAAAATATGCGGAAGAACTACGGGGAGACAGAAATATCCCTCTTCCCCTATACGCTGGAGGATGGAACCTATACCTATGGAGATGCAGAGCAGGAGCTTTTGAAAGTGGCTCTGGACGGCCTTCTCCCGGTCTTCCCGCGGGAGAGAATTTATCTTGATTAACGCTTGGTTCTTGTCGCCCCTGAAAGGGCGCATGACGTCCAGTGGACGTCGTGTTATGCGCCGACCGGAGCGAAGCGGAGAAGATGTCAGCGAAGCTGACAGAGGGGTGAATAACAAAGAAACTGAAAAAATCCGTAAAGTTTTTCTTGCATTCCGCAGGGCATTGTTGTATATTAGACAAGTCGTCGGGAGACGACCTCATAGAAAAGCGCGATTAGCTCAGCTGGCAGAGCACCTGACTCTTAATCAGGGTGTCCAGGGTTCGAACCCCTGATCGCGCATGCGGAGTCTTAGCTTTGTGGAATGCCACGGAGTTAGGGCTTTTTTCTTTTGTAAATTAAAAGGACCGGAAGCCTGTCATAGGTTTCTGGTCCTTTTGAGTTTTATTTTTTTACTGCACGCTGGCAAACAGTTTCGCAATCTCGTCAGGGGACAACTGCTTGTTGGGATCCGAGAGGTCCACGCCGGCGCCGGAAAGGTCGATTTCCTTGGGCTCGTCAGGGGCCGGTGCGGGTGCCGGAGCAGGCGCAGGCTCTGGGGCAGGAGCGGGCTCAGAGGCAGGCGCCGCTGCTCCGCCGCCATTGGCTGCGGCGAAGAGAGCTGCGATATCGTCCGCAGACATCTTCGCATTCGGGTCTGAGAGGTCCACACCGGACGAGCTCAGATCCAGGGCCGGCGCGGGTTCCGGAGCAGGCGTAGGCTCGGGAGCAGGTGCAGGCGCAGGCTCAGGTTCAGGCGCCGGCTCAGGTGCAGGGGCTGCTGCTCCGCCGCCATTGGCTGCGGCGAAGAGGGCCGCGATGTCATCCGCCGACATCTTCGCATTCGGATCGGAGAGGTCCACACCGGACGAGCTCAGATCCAGGGCCGGTGCGGGTGCCGGAGCAGGCGTAGGCTCAGGGACAGGCTCGGGAGCAGGCTCAGGTTCAGGCGCTGCCTCGGGGACGGGTGCTTCTTCTGCAGGGGCCGGTTCTTCTATAGAAATGTCATCCAGTGAAAGTTCGGGTTCTTCGGATGCTTCGTCCAGGGAAAGCTCAGATTCAGTAGAAACTTCATCGAGGGAAAGCTCAGGCTCTTCAGGCGCTTCATCAAGCGAGAGTTCAGGCTCCTCCGGCGTTTCATCAAGAGAAAGTTCCGGCTCTTCCGGAGTCTCGTCCAGGGAAAGCTCAGGCTCGGCGGATTCGTCGCTGCCGAAGTTCTCGTCTACGTCCGGTACCTTCTCATCGGCGAAGAGGTCGAGGCCGTCGCCGCTGTCGGATGAAAGGTCGAATTCGTCAGGAATAGCCTCAGCGTCTTCTGTATCTTCAGCTGCCGGTTCGCTTTCGGCTTCCATGGAAGACTCGGAATCCGTATCCGCGAAGAGGTCTATATTATTCTCATCTGAAGAGAAAAGGTCATCGGTTTCCTCCGGCAGGGGCTCTTCCTCCGCCTGCGGCATAGGCGCGGGGGCCGGGGCCGGCTGAACGTAAGGCTGCTGGGGCATGGATTGGACGGGAACCGGCTGCATGCCCTGCATCTGGGGCATTGCCTGGAAGGCCATCATCACGGGCTGGGCCGCCACCTGCCGCTGGGCCGTTTCGAGGGAGGCCACCTGGTGCTTAAGGGAGCGCATTTCCTCATTCATGGCTGAGAGCTTGCGGTCGAGTTCATGTGTTTGGGCCGTGATTTCCCGGGTCTGTTCCTTGATGTCGGCGGAAACACCCTCAAACAGGGCCTTCTGCTTGTCGAAAAGGACGTCGTTGCCGGAATCCACCATTCCCTGGATGGAGTCGAAGGCCTTGATCATCTCGTCGTTGGAGTTCATCAGGGCGTCGGCATTTTCCTTCGAGCGGTTGATGGTGACTTTTGCCAAAGCCTTCTGGGCGTTGATGATTTCCTCGGCGGGAATGCTTCCGGAATCCCCCATCCGATCCAGCTTTTCGGACAGCTCGTCGAAGGACCGGCGCAGAACCAGGTAAGAAGCCTTCTGGGCATTATAGAGGTCCTCGTACTGGCGGTCCTTTTCGTCCCGGTCCCGGGTCAGTTTCCGGGCAACAGAGCTTACGAGTACGAACATGTCGACCACGAAAGCGCCAGCCAGGGCCACGAGAGGGATGACCTCACTCGGGCTCACAAGAATCTGATATATGAAGCCGATGACGAAGAGGCAGGCCAGCACGGCCGTGCAGGCGATCAGGATTCCGTCATGGGGAGCCGCCGGCTGCGGGTTCTGGGGCTGCGGAGTATTTGCCGTCTTTTCATTGTCCATGGTCTGACAGTCCTTTCGGAGATGTGCATTTCACCGGTGTGCAATAGAACTTCCGGGGCCATTTGCCGTGGCCTTTTCCGGAAGCCTTGTCCAGGAGCCTTTTCATGGGCCTTCCCCTGAACCGGCAGCACACACTTTGCGTGTCACAGATATGTAGAATTATAGCACAAACAGGCATTTGTCTTCATCTTTTTGTGCACAAAGTCCGCATTTTCTACAACTTTTATCGACAAATCCATTGATAAATCGAGTAGGAGAATTTATTCTCCTACCCGCCGCGGCCCGCGGCCGGCGAAGTCGGAAAATACCTATGCGCGGGCCTGCGATAATAATAAAGGCTCCGGAGAAAATCGATTCTCCGAAGCCGAAATAAAATGTGTTCCTGGGCGGATTCGAACCGCCGGCCTTCCGCTTAGGAGGCGGACGCTCTATCCTGCTGAGCTACAGAAACAAGCCTATTCATTATAGAAAACTGCCTTTCAAAAGGCAAGTCTCTTTTCTACGTTACGACCCTTTCAGTGGCACTTCGCTGCCTTCCTTTCAGAAAGGCCGTGCGGCAGCTCGCGCAGGGGCTGAAGGCATTTGGAAGGAGACGACAGCGGAATACGCGCATGCATTTAGAGTTGGCAAAGCTGCTGGACTTCTTTTACAGAAATCCCCAAAAAATCTGCAATTTGCTCAACAGATCTCCCAGCAGCTACAGCATTTTGAATCATCTCTGATTTTCCTTTTTCCATGCCTTCTTTACGTCCTTCTTCCCGTTCCTCTTCATAGTGTTCTTCAAGCGTCATATATCTTCTCCTTCCTGCATCGTCGTCCTTCTGATCTTTGACGGCCTTACTTATGGCGTTTGTAAAGTCAGATGCCGACTGACGGCCGTTCAGAAATTCGCAAAACTCCCGGAGCTCAGCAGATGCTCCATTTTCACCCTTTGTATTGATGAAAATGATTGACCGGCCATCTTCGAGCTTCAGATCCGGCTGTTCCAGGCAGATCTCTTGAAAGGTATGGCGGGCAATATTTTCAGTAAACGGATCTTCAAGGCATATGAATACAATGTATGTGTTCGGAAGCTCTGAATATCTATCGCCGCGCCTGAGGTGATCCATATCCAGCATGCTTCCATAGTAACGGCTGCGCTTATTCAGTGTTTCTTTCAGCGTAGTCTGCATTTCGATGTCGTAGACCGTATGCGCTTCATCTTCAAAGGTGACATCGAAGCGGACGCCCTTGCCCTCGTATAGGAATTTTTCCTGCCTTTGTGCCTGAGGCAGGCGGATTGTCTGTACTTTCCTGCCGGTCACTAATTCTGCCAGTTCCAGGCAGAGCTCCGGGTGGTTCCGCAGCACCTCACAGAACATGAAGTCATCGGTGAACGTAAGCTCATCGTAGGTTTTTCGTTTTGCCATGCTTTCTCCTTTCGATTATAGCATCAGCCAAAGTGCTTTTCTATTCCCATCCGTCAGATACAGATAGAAGAATAATGTGGAATCCGAGCCGTCCGGAAAGGACCGGCCCTGCTGCGAATGCAGCTGCGGCGAAAAGCCGCTTGAAGATGTTACAAATATATTGCAGCGGCGGATAAATGTCAAGAAGAAAAAGCATCCCCTGTCCTTTCGGACAAGGGATGCTCGAAATCGATGGCTATTCAGTTTTACTTCACCCCGTACCAGGCGGCACCTTCCGCGGTCCAGCCCCTGCGCGAGCTGCCGGTCAGCAAGGGTGGTATGGAAGCCGAAGGCACGAGACTCCTGCAGGGACGGCGTGGAAATTGGGTGAGTGGCCAAACCCGCCTGAACAAAATGTGAGTATTCAAGAGCCTCGCCTGATGCAGGGGTAAGCAGGAAAAGAAGGGGGTCCCGACGGACGCCGCAGCGGTCCGTAGACCGGCAGGGCGGCCGGCGGGATTCCCTTCTTTTCCGCGGGATTGGTACAGCCGGCTCTTGCTAAAGTCACATTTTCGAAGGCGACAGCCGGGTGCAGGAAAATTCGGGGAGAAGGACCAGCAGGAGCGAGCTGCCGCACGGCCTTTCTGAAAGGAAGGCAGCGAAGCGCCACGGAAAGGGCCGTCAGAACTCCGCGTACGTGAACTCCGGGGAGGAAAGGCCGCCGGCGAAGACCAGGAAGACGTAGAGGACCACCATCATTGCGAAAAAGAGAAGGGTGTACTTCCAGAATTCTTTGTCAGTCAGCCGGTTCTTCATCTTTGTAAAAAGAGTAAATCGTTTCATCTATGAGCAGCCATCCTTTCTGCCAGGGGTGCACGGCGTCCGTGAGAAGACCCGGTTCATATGAATAATCGGAGAGATCCACTTCCTTCGCCCCGTAGTCTGCAGCAATAGCCGAGACTTTCTGACTTAAGAGCTCCCGCTGGCTGGTGCCGAGGGAGGTGTAGTCGTACCAGTAGGCGTTGACCGGAAGGAGAACAATCTCCGTCTCAATTCCTTCTTCTTTCGCAATCTGCAGGAAGAGCTTCAGGTCATTATATTCATTGGGCCCGTCCAGCCTTGTGTTCCGGTGGAGATTGCCGGACGTCAGGTATTTTTGGGCAAACTTCTTCTCCCACTGGCTGTCGCTGACGTTCAATGGATTGTTGTGTTCGCCCGCCGTTGCCGCGTCCGCCTCGTCCCACATGGTCTTCCACTCGGACCAGGAGGGCATAACGCCGGTCTCGCCGACAGTTTCTTCCTGATTCTTGCCGGGGGCCTTTTTCAGATTCTTATGGTTCAGTTTCACGGCAGCCGCCAGCTGGGCCCGCTCCCGCTCCATCTGCAGCCAGCCTGTAAACAGACCCTCGAAAAAGCGGAAATATCCGGCATCTTCTCCGAGGAAGGCTTCATTATAAAGCCGTACCTTTTTGGAGAGGTTTACATTATTCTTTGAAAGCTCTTCGGCCCGGGCAGCGATGGCTTTGCGGGTATCCATGGAAAGATCATTATTCATGAGCATTCCTATGTAGGCCGAGTCCGAAAAGCGGGCGGTGAAGGCCTCGGGGGCCATACCTCCGTTCTTGAACCAGGTAGGGGACAGGAGGAGGACCGCCTTCTTATTCTTCATGTCCGGGGCCAGGGCCGCGAGATTGATGGCGTGGGAAAAGCACTGGCTGTAAGGCTGGCCGATCAGGAGGACGTCCATGTCCGCCTTGGAGAACATATTTTTAATATGATATTTCGTCTTCTTCCCGTGGTTAAATTCGGACGAGCCCATGACGGTCATGGTGGTGTCGCCGAGGTTTGCGGTCAGGGCCGGAATGCAGCGGTCCTTTTCCGCGCTGTACCATGTGGAAAAGCCCGGGTCCGTGAAGCTGACCCTTTCAACAGCCTCATTCACGCAGAGGGCAAAGATCAGGAAGAGGACGAAGGCCATTAAGAAGGCCTGCAGCTTCTTCATGCTTTTGCTTTTTCCTCAACAATGGCGACAATCTTGTTCGGAGTGTCCATCTGCTCTCTCGTATATTCCGCGGGCGCGATGACCACACCGGTCTTTTCTTCGATCTGCATCAGAAGCTCGATGTAGCCGAGGGAGTCAATCAGGCCCTCCTCCACAATATTGATGTCCGGCTCTTCCTTTACGACCTCATCCTCGCAGATACCTGCCAGGCTCTCAAGGACAGCGGTGCGGATGTCGACAGCGCCTGCTGCCGAAGCAGTGGCTGTGTTTTCAGTGTTCTCAGTTTTTTTCTTTCCGAAAAGTCCCATTTTTTATGTCTCCTATAATTTAGTTACAACCTCTCTGTCAGCTTCGCTGACATCTCGCCTTTTTGTCGCGCCTGAGGGGTTTATGCAGCGCCAAACAAATGTCCCGAGAAAATCAGGAAGCCAAACAATACGAGATGCAGGGTGACCGCCCACTCGAGGACCTTGAAGGCTTTATTATTCTTGTGATTCTTATAAAACGCCGACTTCTTCTGGTAAATCTCCGTCGCCGAGAGCAGGGCCCCGTGGTAGAGGCCATAAAGGATATAATAGACGGCGGTTCCGTGCCAGAGGCCCATGACGCCCATGTTGATGAAGAAGGCGATGGAGGCGATGGCGAGATGCGACTTGATTTTCCGCGTCCGCATAAGGTCCATGGTCACGCGCGAAAATACGAAGTCGCGAAACCATGTGGAAAGCGAAATGTGCCAGCGGTCCCAGAAGTCCTTGATGTCCAGGGCCAGATAGGGCTGGCGGAAATTGTCCGGCGTCCGGATGCCGAAGATATAGGAGGCGCCCACCGCCATCAGAGAGTAGCCGGCGAAGTCGAAGAAGAGGTAGAGGCCGTAAAGGTACATATAAATAATGTAAGACCCCGGGCTCTCCCCCATCCCGTACTTCTGCAGCAGGTCCCAGAAGACAGCGGCAAAGACAATCTTGTAGACCATGCCCTGGAGAATCTTTTCCACCCCGGTCCCGGCCAGGTTCAGATATTCCGCTTTGGGTAGGACCTTGTACATGTCCCCCTTGAAGCGCTCGGACCGGTCGATGGGGCCGGACGTAATGACCGGGAAGAAGACGTCCATGTAGAGGTAGGGAAAAAGGCCCACCTCTTTGATCTGCCCGTCGTAGATCTGGATGATGACCTGGGCCGACTTGAAGGTCATGTAGGAAATGCCCAGGAAGCCGAAGATGGAAAAGCCGGCATTGTTTCTCGGCAGGTACTTATTGAGGCAGAGGGGCAGGATTGAGAGGATCAGGAAGACCCAGTAAAGACGGGCGTTTCGGCCCCATTTCTGTCGAACAATTAAGTAGACTTTCGCCTCTATATATTCCCAGGCCAGGAAAAATCCAAGGAAGATCAGGGCCGGGAGGCTGTGGCCCATGGCCAGGAAAACAAATATTATTGATACCGCGAAACCGTAGTAGCGGAGCGGCTTTTCCAGCGCCCCGAGAATTATTGCCGGAATGCAGGCTATGGCCAGGCAGATGAAGAAGGAGAGGTCCGAAAACAATGCCATATTGAGCTCCATTTAGAACATTGCCTCCAGGGCCTTACGGTCCAGCTTGCCGTTATTGGTCATGGGGAAACTTTCGAAAAAGGCGACCCGCTTCGGAACCATATAGGCCGGAACCCGCTCTGCCAAAGCATTTCGGATGGCCTTCCTTCTCGCATAGGAAGTGTCGGTGCCGGGCGCCTGCAGGATGCAGGCCGCGATGCCGTAGATTTCCCCGTCCTTCTTTTCAGGGATTGCGGCCGCTGCCTTCACGCCTTCTATCTGCATGAGATTCTTCTCGATATCTCCGAGCTCGATCCGGTAGCCGTGGAGCTTGATCTGGGAGTCGGCCCGGCCGGCGCAGTAGACCATGCCGTCTTCTGTCACCCAGCCCAGGTCTCCCGTGTGGTAGGCCCGGTTTCCAACGCTATCCGTAAAGAAGGCAACCGCCGTCTTTTCAGGATTATGATAATATCCCTTGGCAACGGTATCCCCCGTGATGATGAGCTCGCCCTTCTCATTGGCGGGCAGGCGCTTTCCGTCTTCAGACATAGAATAGATGCCTGTGCCGGGTTTCACGTAGCCGACCGGAAGGGGCCTTTCATCTTCGAGCATTTCCCTGGTCATCTGAACCGCTGTCACACAGACCGTGGTTTCCGTGGGCCCGTAGGTATTGATGATGGCAGCTTCCGGGAAGCGGTCCATTAATCGCTCAACGGTAATCTTCTTAAGCGGCTCCCCGCAGAAGAGGAACTTCGTAAGGTGAGGCAGGCTCTCAGCCCCGAAATCCGGGTCTCCGAGACAGAGGTCCGCGAAGGAAGGAGTGGAAACCCAGTATGTGATGCCCTTGTCCTTAAGATAGTCTGCCCGGAGGACCGGGTCGTCCACCATATCGTGGCTGAGGCAGACCACGGCCGAGCCTGATGCGAGGCCGGTCCAGGTATCCATGACGGAGAGGTCGAAAGAAAAAGGGGCCTGGTTTAAGAAAACTCCTGGCTTCCCGTCAATGAGGCCGACGAACCAGGCAAGATAGGCCTCGAGATTTCCGGTTGTGACTTCGACGCCCTTGGGTTTTCCGGTGGATCCCGACGTGAAAATAATGTAGTGGACGTCGTCCTTTGTATTGGCAAGGGCTGCGGAAACAGGCGCTATTGCTGCGTTTTCAGCGAGGGCGGAAATTTCCTCGGCAGAGAGAATCCCCGCAGCTTTTTTCTCCTGATGCCCCTTTCCCTGAATCGCGGGCCTTGCAACAGATGCTGCAGCCTCAGGCTGTTCAAATGATACCGCCGCCTCCGGAATGACAATTCCTTCCGGAAATTCCTCTGTTGCAAATACAATAGGAGAATTAACAGCCTCCAGGATGTCGGAAATCCGACCCGCCGGCATATTGGTATCGAGGGGGACATAGGGATGGCCGCATCGCACGCAGGCCAGAAAGCAGACGGGCTGCAAAACATTTTTGTGGCCGTACACAGGAATTGGCTGTCCTTTCGCAAGGGAAAGTCCAGCCAACCATCCGGCGACCCTGCCGGAATACGTCCAGAGTTCTTCATAGGTAATCGAGCCTGCCGGCATCACGAAAGCCGGCGCCTGCGGCCGGACGGCCGCGTGGCTCTGTATAGTTGCTAGTATGTTCATTGTTGTTTAACGGTTATTTACGAGTTGCGGGGCGAAATTCAATGTTCAGGAGCGAGGCGCGAGCCCTGTGCGAGCGCCATACGCCGTCAGGCGTTTACCTTCCCCTGCAGCCAGATTTCTCCCTTGAAGCGGCGGCCCTTCTTCGGAATTCCCATGAGGTCCTTCTCGTTGACCGTGACCTCGAACTTCATGCTCTCCGTCACAATGGTCAGGACCCAGACCGTCTGCATAGTAACCCGGTTTAAAAACTTGTGGGCTTCGTCTATTTCCCCGACCACAGCATACTTGTCCGTTTCGACCCCGACCGGCATGAAGGAGGTGTCGATAATTTCGTAGATGGATTCCTCCGCCAGACGGGACGTGATGACGGAGTAGAGATTCATCTCTTCCATGGACAGGTCCTCATAGGCCCGCTCATCTCCGTTCCGGGCGGCCAGCATCCGCTCGCCTTTTTTCTTCCGGGCGGCTTCGGCCCGCTCCACGA
>CAZOYS010000012.1:0-27531 GCA_964584155.1 uncultured Lachnospiraceae bacterium | reverse complement strand
GGACCTCACCGGAAAGGCCCACTTCCCCGAAGCAGATGATGTGGTCGTCAATCGGGGTATCCTTATAGGATGAGACCAGGGCCATGACGATGCCGAGGTCCACGGCCGGCTCGTTCATCCGCATGCCGCCCGTCACATTGACATAGGCATCATAATCCGAAAGCTTCAGGCCGATCCGCTTTTCAAGGACAGCCATCAATAAGTTGACCCGGTTATAATCACAGCCCACGGCCGTCCGCCGGGGCATGCCGAAGTTCGACCGGGTCACAAGGGCCTGAATCTCGATCAGAATGGGCCGGGTCCCCTCCATGGAGCAGGCAACGACGGAACCGGAGGCTCCTTCCGGCCGGCCGGACAGCATGTATTCCGAAGGATTCTTCACTTCAACGAGACCTGTCCCCTTCATTTCAAAGACCCCGATCTCATTCGTGGAGCCGAAGCGGTTCTTGACGCCGCGAAGGACTCGGTAGGAGGCGTAGCGGTCTCCCTCGAGATAGAGAACCGTATCCACCATGTGCTCCAAAACCCGGGGGCCGGCCACATTTCCTTCCTTTGTGACATGGCCGACGACAAAGACCGTGATATTCATGGTCTTTGCAATATGCATAAGGACGTTCGTGGACTCCCGGACCTGGGAGACACTCCCCGGGGCGCTGCCGACGGATTCCGAATACATGGTCTGGATGGAGTCGATGATGACAAGCTCCGGCCGGGTTCTGTCTATTACGGCAGAAATCGTATCGAGATCCGTCTCGCAGAGGATGGAAAGGTCCTTCGTAAATGTACCGATCCGCTCTGCCCGCATCTTGATCTGGGACAGGGACTCCTCTCCGGAAATATAAAGCATCTTCACATGGTCGGCGCAGAGATTCCTCGTAAGCTCAAGGAGCAGGGTCGACTTCCCGATGCCGGGGTCGCCCCCGATCAGAACCAGGGAGCCCTTCACGATACCGCCGCCCAGGACCCGGTCAAACTCCTCCATATGAGTTGTCATCCGGGTATCGTCCGCCGTGGAAATTTCATCCAAAGCAAGGGGTTTTATATTAGTATCAATCCTCTTTCCGGAAGACGAAGAAGAAGGCGGTAATACCGCCTCCTCCACAAAGGTATTCCACTCGTGACACGCCGGACACTGGCCCAGCCACTTCGAGGATTCATACCCGCAGTTCTGACAGAAAAAGACCGTTTTCTTCTTCGCAGGCATCAGGCTTTCTTCACCTCAACAGAGACCGTCTTCCCTTCCTCGAGCTCCACGGACAGGGTCAGCTTGCCGCCGAGATTCGTCTTCATCTTGCCAGCGTCGGCCCCGTTCAAAAGGATGTCATATTCCTGCTCCGGCTCGAGTCCCAGCGTGATTTCAGCGTCTTCCGGACCCGTAACGGAAAAGCTTACGTCCGTATCCTTCATCCGAAAAGCGCTTACATTCGTTCCGGGAACGCTCTCGTATACGAAAGAGTCGTTGCACTCGAGCTTCGTGATTTCCTTATATGCCCTGAGGCTGTAGACGCCCCCGTTGGCAGCGAAGTCGTTCACCTTGGCCTTTTCCCCGAGTGTGTAGTCACCGAATGCCAGCGCACCGCCTGCTTCTGTTCTGATAATGTCAGCCATTTCTTTTCGTTTTCCTCCTTTTATATTTTCTCTTTTTTGTCGAGACCGGTTCAAAGACGATCTTCCCGCCCTTCACCGTGATTACGACCTCTCCGCCGCCTGTCACCTTGCCGGACAGGAGCTCGTCCGAAAGAGGGTCCTCTATATCCGTCTGAATCTTCCGCCTAAGGGGCCGGGCTCCGAACTTGGGATCGTAGGCCTTGTCCACGATGTATTTCTTCACGGTCGGGCGGAACGTAAGAGTTAAATTCATCGAACTCTTGAGACGGGTCGAGAGCTCTTTTAAGAGAAGGCCGGTAATCTTCGTAAGGTCGTCCTTATTGAGGGCCCTGAAGACTATGGTCTCGTCAATCCGGTTTAGAAACTCCGGCTTGAAATCGTGCTTGATTTCATCCATGACCCGGGACTTCATGAACTCGTAGTCGGACTTTTCCGTGTCCTCGGCCGAAAATCCCAGGTGCTTGGGCTCCATGATTTCCTGGGCCCCGGCATTACTTGTCATGATGATAATCGTATTCTTGAAGTCCACCTTGCGGCCCTGGGAATCCGTAATCCGGCCATCGTCAAGGACCTGCAGGAGGACATTGAATACATCGGGGTGGGCCTTTTCAATCTCGTCGAAGAGAATGACGGAGTAAGGGTTCTTCCGCACCTTCTCGGCGAGCTGACCGCCCTCCTCGTAGCCGACATAGCCAGGAGGCGAGCCGATCATCTTTGCCACGGACTGCTTCTCCATGTATTCGGTCATGTCGACCCGGATCATCTTGTTCTCATCGCCGAAAACCGCTTCGGCCAGGGCTTTTGAGACCTCGGTCTTTCCGACGCCGGTGGGACCCAGGAAGAGGAAGGAACCGATAGGCCGGTTGGGGGCCTTGAGGCCGACCCGGCCCCGGCGGACTGCCCGGGCGACAGCCGATACTGCCTCCTCCTGGCCGATAATCCGCTTGTGCAGGGTCTTTTCCAGTTCCGTCAGCCGATGGGCCTCGGATTCATTCAGTTTCGTGACCGGAATCCGGGTCCAGACGGAGACGACCTCCGCCACGTCTTCCGGAGTCAGGGAAACGGTCTTTCTGTTCTTCGACCGGTCATAGGACTTCTTCAGGCGCTCGATTTCGGCCAGATTCTTCTCCCTGTTCTTTCGGATTTGTGCCGCGTCGGCAAAGCGCTCTTCGGACAGGGCCTTCTCGAAGTCGGCCTCGGCATTGTGGGCCTCGGCCTCGAGATTGTAGATTTTCTCCGGCGTCCGGGCATTCTTCAGGCGAAGCTTGGCTGCAGCTTCATCCATGAGGTCAATGGCTTTGTCCGGCAGGAAGCGGTCGGTGATGTAGCGGGCCGAAAGCTCGGCACAGGCATCGGTAGCAGCTTCCGTAATCGTAATGCCGTGGTGCTTTTCGTACTGGCCCTTGATACCGGCGAGTATGGCCTTGGTCTCCTCGACCGTGGGCTCCTCCACCATGACGGGCTGGAAGCGGCGTTCAAGAGCCGCATCCTTTTCGATATACTTATGATATTCGCTGATGGTCGTGGCCCCGATGATCTGCAGTTCTCCCCGGGCCATGGCCGGTTTCAGGATGTTCGCGGCATCGAGGGAGCCTTCGGCCCCGCCGGCCCCGATAATCGTATGGACCTCGTCAATGAAAAGAATAATATTCCCGGCGGAGATGACTTCATTCATGAAGTTCTTGATCCGCTCTTCGAACTCACCCCGGTACTTGGTCCCGGCCACCATGCCGGACATGTCCATGGAGATGATCCGCTTCGAGCGGATGGAGTCAGGAACAAGCCCCGTCTCGATATACTGGGCCAGACCCTCTACGATGGCAGTTTTGCCGACGCCGGGCTCTCCTATGAGGCAGGGATTGTTCTTGCCCCGGCGGGAAAGGATTTCAATGACCCGCTGGATTTCCTGCTTCCGTCCGATGACGGGGTCGAGCTTTCCCTCCCGGCAGAGCTTCGAGAGGTCCCGGGAATATTGGTCTACAATGCTCGGCCGGTCAGGCCGTCCCTGGGACCGCATCTTCTTTGCCGACTCCTCCTGGTAGGTGCCCCCGCTCTTTCCCATGGAAGTAATTATGGCCCCGTAGAGCTTCTGCAGGTTCACGTTCATGGACGTAAGAAGCCTGGTGGCCGCGCAGTCCGGCATCTTCAGCATGGCAAGGGCAATGTGCTCCGTTCCCACGGAATCGAGGTGGGAAAGAGCCGCTTCGTCCTCCGCGTTTTTGAGGAGCTGCTGGGCTTTCGGAGTGAGCCCGGAGCGCTCCATCAGGGCCACATTGGACTCCGGGGCCACGAGCTCGTCTATGAGTTTCAGGACGTTTTCCTCTGTCACCCCCTCCCGGGCAAAGACCTTGGCTGCCAGGGAATCCTTCACCCGAAGGAGGCCGAGAAGGATGTGCTCCGTCCCGGTATAGTTGTGCTTCAGGCGCTTAGAAATCCGCTTCGCGCCGTCCACGGCTTTTTTTGCCTGTACCGTATAGTTCATTCTGAAGCTTCTTCTTTCCTGTCCGCAGGACTGATTCCCGCAGACGTATTATTTGTTCTACAATATCAAAGGTCGTTTAGATCCATGACATCAATATTGCCGCCATTGTCTCCGCCGCCGGAGCCGCCGTCAGAGCCGCCTTTTTTACCGTTCTTTTTGTCTTTGGCCGCCGCCTTGTCGCCGGACAGGGGCGGGGTATCAATTGGCTCTGCCCCATAGAAGAGTTCATCCTTCGAAGGCATCTTTCCGGTCTTATCATTCCAGAAATTCTTCTGGGCCCAGTAGAGGGCGCTTTTCTGATCGTCAGCCGCGGAAGTATCCTGGCCGGCAGTGCCGGTTTCAGGCTTGTCGTCCGGGGCGGGAACATTCTTTTCTTCTGTTCCGGCCTTATCTCCTGCGGCCGCCGACTTTCCGGCTTCCTGCTTCAGTCCTGCCGCCACATCCTCAGCCGAAGGCATAAACGTAGTCACGTCATCCGTCTCTTCCGGTGCCGAAGCCTTTCCTGAAAAATCTATCGTCTTGTCAGAAACGGAAACCCTGTCCGAAGAACTGCTATTGGAAGCATCCCCCTTCCCGGCCTGTTTCTTTGCCTTTTTCGACGGCTTCTTTTCAGGCTCTTCTTCCATGGGCAGATCATCAGCCGCTGCGGAAGCCAGCTCCTCTTCATCGCTCTTTTGCTTCTTCGGAATGAGATTGATGATAATGAGAAGAACCACAAGGACGATGACGACGATGAGAACGGTCTTCACGAGGCGGATTGTCTTTGCCGAAGTTCCCTCCGTCCCGCCGATATCTGTTCCTGTCGTATCCGTGTTTTCCGGAGCCGCATCCGAGGCCGCGTCCGCGTTCAGCTTGTCAAGAAGAGCCGTGTCCGCTGTCTGAATGGTCCCGTCCGTCGCACTGTATACAAACCAGCCGGTAGTCCCTGTCTCATCAAAGCCGTAGATATAGTAGAAGCCCTCTCCTGACCCGTCGAGCACATAGGCTTTGTCAATTGTCACAGGCTCTGCCGCTGCAGTATAGTCAAAGGAAACCTGCGTCAGAATATTCGAGTAGGGATTTTCCCCGGAGTCCATGGCTATGACATAGGAAGAGGTGCTTCCCACAAGTTCCATAGGAAAGAGGACCGTGCCGGTGGCCGAGTCATAGAGGAAGAAGGAACCTGTATCCGCCATAGTCCCGTCAGCCGAGACCGCCTTCATATAGATGAGGTTGACCTGGCCGTTCGTGAGTTCACTGAACGTCTTGCTGCCGATCGTCATCTGGACCTTGGAGAAGCCGGCCGGAATCTGGCTGTCACTGTAGCGCTCGCTTACGGCATAGAAGGCGCCGTTGTATGAAAGGTCCGCCTTGTCCGGCATGGCAGCAGCAGTATCCGAAGCCGTTCCGTCAGAGGCTGTATTATCCGCATTCGAAGTATCGGTCGGAGTTTCCGCGGGTGTCTCGGCCGGTGTCTCTGTCGGAGTCTCAGCAGGGGCTTCCGCCGGAGTCTCAGCAGGCGTTTCGGCCGGTGTTTCGGCAGGCGCCGCCCCCGCTACGGTAAGGGATGCCGAACAGCCCGTCACGGAGCCGTCCGGAGAGGAAACTATGAAGTCCGCTTTCCCGGCTGCCGCTGCCTGAAACGTAAACGTCAGCGTCGTCGCCGTAAAGGTGACGGAATTGCCGGTCGTGCTGGCCCCGTGGGAATCCGTCAGTGTGACATAGCTTGAAGAATATTTGAGCGTCATATTGGCCCGCCCGCTGGCCGTGACCGTGACAGAAAATGTATCCCCGACCGTGACAGAGTTCGAGGAAAACGCCAGCTGACTCGTGCCTTCGGCAAAGGCCGTCGAGACGGTTCCCAATAGTATGGCCGCTGCAAAAACGGCGGCTGAGAAAAGAGCGGAAAGTTTTTTCATACGTCCTCTTTTATATCAGTCATGAATAATGTAAAACAACTACCCTGCCACCGGCTCTCAGAAGTGAAAGCGCCGGGTCATCTCGGTCCTGGCCGCCCGGCCCCCGAGGATCAGGGTTCCGAGAAAAAGGATAATGGACATGAGAAAGGCAACCTCACTGACTGCCGTACTGGTAACCACATCCAGGGCAAGCAGGATCATCTGCAGGATACCGAAGCCGATCATGGCTATTTCAAAGGCCATGTAGGACTGGAAATCCCGGTGATCCACAATCATCAGAATGACAAGGACCGAGTCAATCAGAATGATGGCCGCCGGCAGAACGTAATTGATGGACCAGCGGGAGAAGTCGAAAACGGCATCTATGACCACCATGTAGACAAAGCCCCAGAACACCGTCAGGGCTATCTTTGTAAAGACCTGATAGCGCTCGTTTGCAAAGCGGCAGAATGTGAAGAAAAGGTAGAAAACCGCATAGACGACTATGATTGACCACAGAGGCTTCTTCGCATATGTGATATTCAGAAATACCGTAATCACGCTGACAACCGATGCGATGAAGAAAAGGATCCTCTTCAGAAGGGAAAAGCGGTGCAATGTCGTGATCACGTCCGGATATTCATTGAAACGGACAAAATTGCTCTCTCCTGCCGACTTATCGAGCACTCCCCGGCAGAGGGGGCAGTATTCCGTATCGTCGAGGACTTCCACCCCGCATTTCCGGCACTTACTCATAGTAGACTCCGTTCGTCTCAATGCTGACAGAGGCTCCGTCGGAAGCGATCTGACGGAAGATTCCCTCCTGCACGGAGGTGTCCCTGTAAGCGGAAACAATCGTATACATCAGGGTATCGTTGAAGGAAGCAATAGTCCCCTTCATGCGCTGTCCCGTCGAGAAGGGCAGGAAGCAGTAGAAAAGGCGGATATACTTCCGGTAGTCCTCGTCCACCTTCATGTTGCCGATATTCGTAATCGTCGTCGTCGTGGACTTGGCCGCCATATTGTAGAAAAACTTCATGCCTCCGTTCTTGAGGGGCAGGGGAACGACTCTGGCGATCAAGTGCTCGGAATTTGAAACGGCAAAGGAAAATGTCTTCTCGAGATTTTCCTTCGTGATGGCCTTCTTCAGACTGTCCCGGATGATTTCCGCCACCTCGGCAAAAGTATAATCTTCCTTTTCAGGCACGAACTCCGCTATGGCCATGCAGAAGAAGTTCTTCGTCGTAATCGAATCGAAGTAGGGACGGAGATTGACCGGCACAGCCACCCGGACGGGCCGTTTCTTCGTCACGCCCCGGGGATTTGCCCTGTAGGTCGCATAGACAAAGCAGGCTACGAGATATTCATTGATGGTGAGATTGTACTTCTCCCGGGCCAGTTTTTTGATCTCGGCAACGGACATGATGCCATGGATGACACCGAAGCCCCGATAGGGAAGGCGCTCGCCCCGGAAGAGAAAAGCCCTGTCCAGACGGTAGGCATTCTTCTGCCCCTTCTTGAAATTCTTGAGGAAGGAATCCTCCCGGTCCATGGAAGTTTCAGGGGAAAAGCCGTCGCCCAGTTTCTGCTCCAGCTCCGGATGGGCCAGGCGCAGGTACTGGTAGGTCAGCTCCCGGAGGAAGTTGATGCCGCCGGTCCCGTCGGCAATGACATGAAATGCCTCGAAATTGATCCGCTTGCCGTAGTAGGTCACCCGGAACATGTAGCCGTTGTTCGTATTCGGATGGATGAAACGGCAGGGGTAGGTGTTTTCTTCCACAACCCGCGGAGCGGGCTTATCTATTTCCTCGAGATAGTACCAGAAGAAACCGCTCCTAAGGCGGAGATTGAAGCCCGGCATGCGGACAGTCAGCCGGTCCACGGCCTCCTGCAGAAAGTTGGGATTTACGTCCTCATTTAACACGACGGAAATCCTATAGGTATTCGTCATCTCCTCACCGGCGATGACGGGAAAAATATTTGCTGTATTATCAAGCTTCTCCCAGTGAAGATATTCCTTCCTCTTCGGCCGGGGAGCCTTTTTCATCTCATTCATACCTGAAATTTTAAAGCAAGCCATACCTTTTTTCAACTGATTTAAAAGGCAAGTAAGATGCGAAGGAGGGTGAGAAGCAGCAGGGACAGGACCGAGGCGCATTTTGACAGGGTGCAGGCCCGGCGGATGTCCGTATATTCTATCGGCCGGTCCGGATCCCCGAGATAAGGCTTTACGACGGGCTTTCCGAAATAGGAGGCCGGGCCCCCGAGCTCTATATGAAGGGCCCCGGCACAGACGGCCTCACAGCAGGCGGAATTGGGGCTCTCCGACTTCCGCCCGTCCCGTCGGTAGATACGAAGCGCATTTTTTCCGTCATAGCCGGCAAAGGCGGAACTGTCCGCGTGAATATTCCGTTTGCGATTTCCCTCCCGCGCAGGCAGAAGCGCTGCCGATAGGATCATGCTCCAGGCGGAAAGCCGCTCCGGAATAAAGGCCAGGACATCGTCCGTTTTTGCCGCCGCCCGGCCGAAAAAGAGGTAGCGGTCGTTTTTATAGCCGATCATGGAATCCATGGTGGAAACAGCCTTATAAGCCCAGCCCCCGACGGGTCCGAACAGGGCCAGGTAGAAAAGAGGGTTGATGCAGCCGTCCGCCGTATTTTCCGCCACGGTCTCTATATCGGCCCGGGCAATGCCGGCGGCATCGAGCCCTTCCGTATCCCTCCCCACCAGCATAGAGACCCGGTGCCGGGAGGTTTCAATGTCATTTTTCTCCAGACTTTCTTTCACTCCAAGGGCCGCATCGGACAGGCTTTTCACGGAAAGAATCCGATAGCACATAAAGGATTCCGCAGCGAAAAAGAGCCAGAAATTTATTTTCCGGCAGAGAAAAAGAATGAAAAAGGCCGCTGCCCCGGTCACAAAAATCACGGAGACCGTTGTGAGAATCCCGGCGGCAAAGCGCTTCCGGTCCGAATCCGTATCCCGGTTCAAACGGGAATCCAGAAATGAGATGAGTTTCCCGATCAGACGGACCGGGTGATAGAGTTTCTCCGGGTCCCCGAGCACGGCATCGAGAAGGAAACCGGCGACCAGGGCCAGAGCCATATGATTTGCATGAAAGAAATCTGAGAGCATAGATTATGTAAAACAAAATATCAGGGAGGACAATCTTTCATCTGCGGCCCGGCATCAGCTGTCTGCTCCGACAGAGCCCTGATAAACCAGCCGGCCGCTTGAATCCATGGAGAAGGTCATTCCCTCTCCCGGAGATACATGCCAGTCGAAGTAGTCCCGGACCGGCTCTGCCGTCTCGGAGGCGATGGCCATAAGGCTGCCGCTGTTTACGATGACGGCCGCGGAAATATCAGATGCCGAAACCCGGAGGAAGTCATCCAGGAAGGCCCGCCAGGCTTTCATAGTCCGTTTCGTGAAAGAAGCCCTGTCTTCCCCGCCGGGGAAGGGCATACTTCCGCCCGAATCGATGTAGGCCTGGAAATCCGGCTTGCCGTCGAGGTTCGAAAAGTTCTTTCCCTCGAAGTCCCCGAAGTCCATCTCCGTAAGGCCGGGAATCAGGGCAGGCGTCTGCTCCGGGTAGATAAGCCCCGCCGTCTCCCTGCAGCGCAGCATGGGGCCGGAGAAAACCGTATCGACCTCAGGATAGAGGCCGGCCGAAGCGTTCTGAAGGAGCAGCCTTTTTCCCTCTTCGGAAAGGCCGCAGTCTGTCCGTGCCCCCACATAGCGGCTTTCCAGATTCGCAGCCGTAAAGCCGTGCCGGATGAAAGTGATGGTCCGCAATAACTGCCTCCCTTCAGGCAAAATGTTTTTGTCCGGTGTTTTTCCTGCCCGCCTATTTAATCCTTTGCCCGCAGCCGCAGATGACACGGTAGAAAGCGGCAGAGCGCCCGGCCAGGTCACAGAGGGCCCGGCCCGCAGCCTCCCTCCACTCTTCTTCGAAAGGATCCATGGGGATGATGCCGCTTCCGATTTCATCGGAAATGATGACGGCATCCGGATGCTGCCCGAGATAGTCTTCGAGCCACGCAGCCGGTTCCTGCCCGGCCTTGAGAAGTTTTTGCACCAGGGTCTCGAAATGGCAGAGACAGGGAAAATTCAAAAGTTCATCCGGAGATTCTACCCGCCCGTCTCCGAAGTCCAATTCTTTATATTCCGGGAAAAGGGACCGGGCGAAAGCCAGTTTCCCCTGGCTCCGGCCGCCGACAATCAGTACCATGAAATCACCGTTTGGGACAGGGTGAAAATCCGCATCCCCTGTCCGGCTTTACATTAGTAATATAACCCTCAAAGGAGGCTGAAAATCTGGGTGAAGGCGGCTGCGACAAAAACCGTCACAAGCTCCGACATGGAAGAGAGAAAGCCGCAGGTATCCCCCGTGATGCCGCCCATGGGCTTTTTCACGGCCCGACGGAAAAAGAAAATGAGGAGGAGGTTGAAAAGCAGGGCCAGGACCCCGGTCCAGCGGCCGAAGCCGATGAACAGAATGGCCGTCACGACGGCCTCAATCGTCAGGGTATCCCGCACGTTCTTCCGGTCCGCATATTTCTGAAATGTGTAGGCAAGGCCCGTTCCCCGCGCCGACTCCGAGGTCACAAGGGAGAGACCGCTGATGGTCCTCGAAAGCACAAAACCCAGGGAAGCCGTGGCAAAGGCCTCCGTCGTAAGTGCCTTCTGCCCTGTATAGCAGGCGGAAAAAGAACCGGCAAAAAGGAGGAAGTAGATGACAGCCCCCATGACGCCAAGGCCGCCCACATGGGGATCCTGCATGATCATGAGCCGCTTGTCCTTTTCCCTGTGGGAGAGCATGGCGTCCACCGTGTCAATGAAGCCGTCGATGTGGATGCCGCCGGAGAGAAGGACCGGAAGCACGGCAAATATGGCGGGAAGGAAAAAGTTTCCCGGTCCCAGACCGAAATGGAATGTCAGAGCAAAAAGGACATAGGTCACTGCCCCGATCAGGGCCCCGACCAGGGGAAAGAAGTCCATGACGTATTTCATGTCCTCTTCCTTCCACTTGAAATCCTTGACCGGTATGCTCGAATACATGGAAAATGCTATTTTCAGGGATCTTCCCAGCTGGTTCACCGTCATGAGGTGCCTCCTCGATTCAAAATTTCTACCGGATAAGAATACACCACTTCGACCGTCCTGTCACATAGGGAGGCCAGGCGGCAGTTGACAGTCCCCAGAGCCTTGATATAGGCGGCTGTCAGCGGGTCGTAGGTTCTTCCGTCTGAAAAGACCTCATCCGTCACAATTACGGTATTTGCCGCCGCATGCATGAGCGCATGGATTCCAGCGAAAGCCCGTTCTGCTGCACTTTCGGCAGAAAGCCCCTGTCCGCCTGCTGCCTCCGGATCCGGATTTAAAGCTGTTGGAAACATCTCATTTGAAAGCAGCATGCCGGCCCCTTCGATCAGGATGGAGCGGCCGGAAACATCTTTTGCCATGGCAGAAAGGTCACCCGGCTTTTCAATCGTGGCAAACCCCTTGCCCTCCCGCAGGGCCCGGTGGCGGGCAATTCTTTTTTTCGCCGCTGCCGAATCGTTTCGCATGCAGGCGATATAGATTTTCTCCCCCTCCCCCGCAAGGGTAAGGAGCAGATTTTCCGCATAGGCTGACTTGCCGGAAGCCGCCCCGCCCGTTACCAGAACATTCATGCCTTCTGTCTCTCTGTGGTCAAAAATGCATTCTCAGAATAATGGCGCCCTCAAATCTTCCGCCCCGCTGCCTCATAGATGATGGCGTTCATTATAGCGGCCGCGACGGAGGAGCCGCCTTTCCGGCCCATGGCAAGGATGGCGGGAATGCCTGCCTTTCTGCAGACCTCCGCCGCATATTCCTTGCTCTCTTCCACATTTACAAAGCCCACCGGGACCCCGATGACCAGGGAAGGAGCAAACCCTTCGTCCTCAATGAGGCGGGATACCGCAATCAGGGCCGTCGGGGCGTTGCCGATGACAAGAACCGGAGTGCGAAAGTCCCGGGCCGCCTTCTCCATGGAAACCTCAGCCCGGGTCGTTCCTTTTTCGTTTGCAAGAACAGCGACTCCGGGGTCTGCCATAAAGCAGGAAACGCTTCCCCCGTAGGGAGTGAGTGATGCCGCATGGATTCCTGCCTTTGCCATATTCGTATCCGTCACGATCGGGCTCCCCGCTTTTACGGCAGATATCCCGGCAGTCACCGGAGAATTCAAAAAAAGAAGATTCTCCGCATAGTCAAAATCGGCACTGGCGTGAATGGCCCTTTTTACCACCGGAAGATTTTCCTCCGGGATTTCCATCTGCATACGTTTAAGCTCATCGCCGATTATTTCCATGCTCCTCCGCTCAATGGCGGCGGGCTCCCGGATGATTTCCGGAATATGGTCCGTCATGATTCTTTCCTCAATTTCAATGAAAAAGCTGTTTCAAAAACCATAGTCTGCCTTTACAGGCCCATAATCTTCTTCACCGCAGCCATATCGACGTGTTCCCGAATCGTATCCGCCAGGAGGTCAAAGTCTCTCTCTTCCTGCTCCCGCCGGCTGACAATTGAAATATCAGCCGGAAGTATTTTCCCCCGGGCGGCCGCAAGGCCCCTGAGAAAGAACTGCAAAAAGGAAGCGGAGTCAAAAATGCCGTGAATGTAAGTGCCGCGGATATTTCCGTGCACGGCCCCCTCCGGACCGTCGGTAAGAAAATTCATGGGCGGATCACTTCCCTCCGTCAATCCGGCATGAATCTGGTAGCCGGAAATTTCAGGTCCCGTCACCGGGTCCCCGCTCCGGCCCCTGCAGGTGACAAGGGTCTTCTCCGCTGAAAAGACGGTTGAAATATGAAGGAGGCCGAGGCCTTCCTCCTCTCCTCCCCCGTCGTTTCCGGCAGGGTCGGAAAGAGATAGCCCCAGCATCTGATAGCCCCCGCAGAGACCGAAGACCTGCCCTTTGTCTGCCGCGAAATCACATATCTTCTCTGCCAGTCCCCGGGCCTTCAGCCAGCGGAGGTCATCCATGGTCGTCTTTGTCCCGGGCAGCAGCAGGAGGTCCGGAGACCCGAAGTCCTCCGCCCTCTCCACATAGCGGACGGACGAAACCCCGGGCACGGTAAGAGGTATGAAGTCCGTGAAGTTTGATATATGCGGCAGGCGGATTACGGCAATATCGAGTACGGCGCTTTCATCTCCCGCTTTTTTCTGCAGGCGGTCAGCCAGAGAATCCTCGTCATCGAGGTCGATGTCTGAGTAGGGCACGACGCCCAGAAGGGGTACCCCGGTCCGCTCAAAGAGAAGCTCCGGTCCCGGGGAGAGAAGGGCCGGGTCTCCCCGGAATTTGTTGAATAGAAAGCCTTTCAACCGGGCCTTTTCTTCAGGCCGCAGCCACTCGTACGTCCCCAAAAGCTGGGCAAAGGCCCCGCCCCGGTCGATATCGGCGACGAGGAGGACAGGCACATCGACTGCCTTTGCAAGGCCCATATTTACGATGTCATTATCCTTCAGATTCAGGTTTATTTCCGCCGGGCTGCCGGCCCCTTCTATTATTATGACGTCGTTTTCCGCTGCAAGGCTGTCGAAGCAGGAAAGAATATCCGGAAGGAAATCCCCCCTCTTTTCAAAGTATTCTGCCGAGCTATAGGAGCCGACCGCCTTTCCCCGGAAGATAACCTGGCTTTTCCTGTCCCCCTCCGGCTTTAAGAGAATCGGGTTCATGCGGACATCCGGTTCCCTCCGGGCCGCCCGGGCCTGCATGATCTGGGCCCGGCCCATCTCAAGTCCCTCCGCCGTGACTCCGGAATTTAAGGCCATGTTCTGACTCTTGAAAGGAGCGCAACGAAGGCCCTCCCTTGCGAAAAGGCGAAGGAAGCCCGCTGTCAGGGCAGACTTTCCGGCCCCGGACATGGTCCCCTGAATCATGAGTTTTTTCGCCCTTCCCGCCATTATCCTCTCCGCTTCTTTATCTCATGACTAATGTAATGCGTTTTTACCTGCCTTATTCCTTCAGAATCCTTCCCAGTGCCGAAAGAAGGGTCTCATTGTCCTCAGGTCTTCGGACAGCCGCCCGGTACCAATACCGGGAAGCCCTGCCCTCCGGGCCTTCAGCTGCAGAGAGATTCCGGATGCCCACCTCATTATTCAGGTCGCGGATCATGATGCCTTCTCCGGAAAGAGGCTCCATAAGTTCCCGGTCCGAAGAAAACATGAGAAAATTCGCATCGGAGGGAATGACCCTAAGGCCCAGATCTATAAGTTTCCGGACCATTCTTTCTCTCTCGGAAGCTATGAGTTTTACCGCATCATCGAGATACGCTTCCTCGGAAAGGGCCGCGATTCCGGCTGCCTGGGCCGGGCAGGAAACAGACCAGGCCGGCCCGTTTTCCATCATTTTACGCAGCAGATCCGTATCCGCCGTAAACCCGTACCCGAGCCGCATGCCGGCCATGGCATAGGTCTTCGTAAATGCCCCGAGGAGGAAGACATTCGGATATTCATCGAGAAATTCCGGATAGGAAAGGTCCGAAATACCGGTCAGGGGGAGGAAGCAGGCGTCAATGAAAACCCGGACATTCCTGTCCCTGGCTGTTTTCAGGGTCTCCCAGAAAAGTGGTTCCTCTATAAGGCGCCCCGTGGGATTATTGGGATTGATGAGGACGAGACAGTCAATCTTCCCGCTGACCTCAGGGACAGGGAGACGCACCTCCTCACCGGCAAACAGACCGGCCTCCGAAGCGCTCCCGTCCAGGATATCAATGACGCTGTCCCTCAATGCGAACCCGTCTTCCTCCCTCAGGGGAAGGTAGATACAGTGGCCGCCTGCCGCATGAACCGCGTCCGGATATTCGGAGAAAGTCGGAACCGGCAGCAGGACCTGGGAAAGTCCTATGGCCCGGAAGTAGCGGAAAATAAGGTCCGAGGCCCCGTTACCGCACAGGACTTCTTCAGGCCGGATCCCGTACTTCTTTGATAGGGCAGTTGAAAGCTCCCGACAGTAAGGATCCGGATACCTGGCCTCCCCTGCGGCCTCCGAAAAGGCTGTCACGACGGACTCCGGGATTCCCAGGGGATTCAGATTGACGGAAAAATCCAGGGGCTCTTTACCCGTCGCTGCAAAAAATCCTTCCCGGTCGCCCCCGTGGCCGAAGGCAGCATGGGAAAGCCCTGTACTGTTTCTGCTTCCTGCATTCATGTCATACATATTTTTCATACGCCTCAATATTGCCTTCCGCAAATGTATATGAATCGGAATATACGGCCTCCGCCATGAAAAGAAGGGGCATGGCCGCCACGGCCCCCGTCGCCTCTCCGAGATGCATGCCGGCCGAAATCAACGGCTTCTTTCCCAGGCGGTCCAGGATGTCTGCCGCCAGGGGCTCCGAAGATACATGGCTGGCCAGCATGGCCTTGGCGGAGTTTTTGTTAAACGCATAGGCCAGCAAGGCCGCCGTGGAAGAAATGATGCCGTCAATAAGGACAGGAACTCCGAATATCGCCCCGCCCAGATAGAAGCCGCACATGCCTCCGATGTCAAAACTTCCGACTTTTGAAAGAATGTCCAGGGGGTCAGACCTGTCCGGCTGATTAACGGCCACGGCATCCGCCACAACGCGGACCTTTTTCTCCAGGGCCTCATCGGAAAGTCCCGCCCCCCGGCCTGTGACCTCGGAAGCCGGTCTCTCTAAAAGGACGGACAGAATGGCCGAGGCCGTTGTCGTATTTCCGATGCCCATCTCTCCTGCCGCCAGCAGGCGATAAGGGCTTATATCCGCCGGGAGTCCGTCCTTGTTTCCGGCATAGTCTCCGGCTTTCCCTGCAGCCGGGCCAACGGCATTTCCCGAAAAAAGCCCGGCCAGTTCTATTCCGGCATTCACGGAGGCTGCCGCCTGCTCCCGGCTCATAGCCGGGCCGGTCCGGATATTCTCCGTTCCGTTTCCCATCCGGCGGGAAAGAAAGACATTCTTCCCCTCCTCCGGGGAAAAGTCCCGGATGCCCATGTCGACAGCCGCCACGGATACGCCGGCAGACGATGCCATCCGGCAGACGGATGTCCTGTCATGAATAATATTATTTGCCACAATCCCCGTGACGTTTGTGTCCGTCTGGGATATGCCCTCACTGACGACCCCGTTGTCACTGCAGAAAACGAGGGCCGCAGCCGGCTTCAGAGAAATGTCTGCGCTCCCCGTCAGGGCGGCGATATCACATATGTCGTCTTCGAGAAGCCCCAGCCCCCCGAGGGGGTGGGCCAGAGAAGCCCAGCGATTCCCCGCCGCCTGCCGGGCGGATTCAGAGGGCGGGGTGATCTTTGAAATATAGTTTTTTAATTTCTTTTCTTCGGGGCCCATATATGCTCCAGTCGGTACACACGGGAACGACCCTCTCGTCCTCGCATGCTGCATACCAAATATTCTTCACCGGTCAGGACGGGAGAGTCCGCCCCCGGTGCACCTCTGCGGTTTTGACGAAACGCTCCGCTGCCTTGCGGCATCCGGGGAAATAGAGGTGGGGGTAGGCGCAGTAAGAGGCGGAAGAGCCATAGCCTTCCCGCCAGGTCCGGCCGTCGGCCTTCGTGAGGGTGAACGAGCTGCCCCGGAAGTCTTCTTCCACATCGTAGTGGTGGAAGGAATGGACCGGAATAGTCTCGCCGGCGGAAAAGAGCAGGGAGTCTGTCTCCGCCTGCATCCCGGCATAGCCGAAGCGGACCAGGCCCTTCTGCCTGCGGACCGTCCCGCCGAACACCCCGGCCATGGGATAAAGCTCCCCGTCCGTCCCTTCCAGGAATTTCTGCAGGTAAGAATAGCCGCCGCACTCGGCAATGGCAGGAAGGCCGGCCCCCATGGCCTCTATGATATCCTGCTTCATGGAGAAGTTCCGCGAAAGCTCTTCTGCATGAAGCTCCGGATAGCCCCCGGGCAGATAGAGGCCGGAAATATTTTCCGGAAGATGCCCGTCTTCGAGGGGGGAGAAAAAGACAATCTCTGCGCCGAGGTCCCGGAGAATATCGATGTTCTCCTCATAGATGAAGGAGAAGGCCTCATCCCGGGCAATTGCGATGCGGGGGCGGGCGGACATCTCATCCCCGTCCTGCGGAGCGAAGGAAAACAGGGGGCTTTTTCCGTTTTTCACAGTCTCTTCTCTCTTCGAGGCCTCGAGAATGGCACCGAGGGAAACGGTCTTCTCCGCCAGATCCGTCAGTTCTTCCACCCGGGCGGAAAGATCTGCAATTTCCCCGGCCCCGACGAGTCCCAAGTGACGGGAGGGAAAGACGGCTGCATTCGTATCCGGCAGAAAGCCTGCCGGAATTACTCCCGTTTCAGGAAAAATGGCGGGGGCTATATTAGTATAGACCTTCTCAGAGCACCGGTTCAGAAGGACCATCGTGATCCCGCTGTCGGGGCGGAAGTCCTTCATCCCCTTGATTTGGGCCAATATGGAATAGGAAGCCCCTTTTGCATCCACGACGAGAAGGACAGGAAGCGACAGGCTCCGGGCCAGTTCATAGGCGCTTGCGCGCGTTTCCTGTCCCGTCACCCCGTCGTAAAAACCCATGGTCCCCTCGACAACGGCGCTCCCATGCCCCTCACTGTAGCGGGCAAAGACCCCTGCTGCCTCATCCTCCGTCGAGAGAAAGAGGTCAATATTGTGGGAGGGGATGCCGAGAACAGCCCGGTGGTAGGCCGGGTCTATGTAGTCGGGGCCGGCTTTGAAGGCTGCCGGTGCGTACCCGTGCCGCTTCAGGAGGGAAAGAAGGGTCATGGTGACGACGGTCTTCCCGCTGCCTGAGGCCGGGGCGGAAATAAGAAAAGAATGCGGCATCAGCCCTTTCCTCCGGCGATGAAGAGCATGACAGGATTCTGCCCCCTCAGCATATGATATGCACCAACCTCTCTGCTATCCGAGACATTTATGGTAACGGTCTCAAACGGAATGTCCTTTTCCAGAAAAATCTCCTGGGCATCCACCATGGTTTCTATGGTCACGGCGGAAATCACAATCCTGGCACTGGGATTTTTCTCCAGCACGGCACAGACGATGAAGGGCAGGTTTCCGTTCGAGCCCCCGATGAAGACCCGGTCGGGAGCGGGCAGGCCCGGAAGAACGCCCGGAGCTTCATTGCCTATGATCTCCATATTATAGGCAGAAAATTTCGACCGGTTTTTCCAGAGCAGATTCTGCGCCTCTTCCCTGCACTCGACGGAATAGACGATGCCCGTCCGGTTCAGAAGGGCAGCTTCAATGGAAACGGAGCCTGTCCCGGCCCCGATGTCCCAGACGATATCTCCCGGCTGCATTTCAAGGGCCGAGAAAATGGCACTGCGGACATAGCGCTTCGTCATGGGAACACCCTCAGCCCGTATGAAGGCATCGTCAGGCAGACCGGCCGCCGTAATTTTTGTCACGGGTGCCGCCTCCGTAAGCAGGACGCAAAGGGGACCGAACTCACTGTTCGCCGCCTCCTCCGCTGTCATGACTTGGAGTTTTTCATCCGGCGTGCCCAGGTTTTCGGCAATACGGACAGCAGTGTCAGCGAGCCCTTCCGCGCAGAGTTCCTCGCATATGCTCTGCGGTGTCGAATAGGAGTCCGTCAGGAAGAAGCAGGGCTTTCCGGTCATAACGGCCGATGAAACGATTTTCTGCTGGGAAAAAGAGTCCCTCGCCCGCCCGTGCAGGGAGACAGCCTCCATATCACTATAGGAGAGGCCGAATGCCGCAGCTGCCATGGAAAGGCTCGAAAGCCCGGGGATGACCTCGCAGTCGATGTGAGAATCGTTCAATAGTAATATAAGGCGCTTCGCTCCGGAGAAAAATCCCGTGTCCCCGGAAAAGAGGACGGAAATCTCTTCCTCTCCTGTTTCCCGGATAGCGGCAAGGATTTCCGTTGAAGAGGTAAGGGCCCTGGTTCCGGCCTTCTTCGGATGAATATTGGCTAGAAGCCGCTCCGCCCCGATGACGAGGCCAGAGGACTCAATGATGTCAAGAGCTGAAGGAGACAGACCCTCCCGGGTGCCTCCGGATGTGCCGATTAAATATACCTTTTTCATTTTTCACCTTTCGGTACACAGGAAAGAGTCCGCCCACGGCGTACCTCTCACCGATATACCTCTCGCAAAAGTCCTTCGTATGGCAACCCGTCCGCGTCTTCCGGGCGGGTGATGAGGATCATGGGAATTTCACAGTTCTCGCAGGCAGCGGCCTTCTCGTAGAAACCGCCCTCGGCCCCTCCGTCTTTTGTCACAAGAAAGGCAATGCGAAAGGAACGGATCAGAAATTCATTGAATGTCCGGGAAAAGGGCCCCATCATGGCGATGATGTGGCGGATGTCAATGCCGGCGGCCTCCGCAGCTTCTATAGCCGGCACTGTGGGCAGCAGGCGGACAAAGAGCCTCTCCCGGGCAATTCCTGCAAAAGCAGGAAGTTCCTTGGAGCCCGTTGTGAGAAGGACATTGCCTTCTCTTCCGGCCAGATATTCCGCAGCTTCCTTTGCTGTCTTCACCTTCACGGTGCCGGGCGGGGCAACGCTCTCCGGCCTCTTCAGGCGGAGAAGCCTCTTCCCGGCATCTCCTGCAGCAAGACGGATTTCCCGGCTGACTTCAGCTGCATACGGGTGGGTGGCGTCTATGACCAGGTCATAGTCTCTCATCAGGGCAGCCATTTCAGAAGCAGTCTTTCTTCCGTAGATAGTTTCTATCTCAGAATGTTCCTGTCCCTCGAAGGCCTTCCCCGTGGGGCTGGCGACTGAGACGGAAACTTCATGCCCCATATCGGAAAGGTCATAGGAAAGCCGCCGGCCGTCAGCCGTTCCTGAAAAAATCAATATTTTCATTCTCTGTACCCGCGAGGAGTGATCATCTGCACCCCGTCCAGGTAGGACCGCGAATTTCCTATGAATACCGTGCTTACCATGCTGCATTCTTCATAGGGAATTCCGTCGAGACAGGAAAGGATGATGGACGTATCTTCCCGGCCGACGGCATTGGCAATACCGACCGGGGTTTCCGGGGAAACGCCTGCCTCCCGCAGAATCTCAACTGCCTTCTCCAGAGCATCCGGCCTTCCGTGCGACCTAGGGTTATAGAGGGCAATACAGAAGTCTCCTGCTGCCGCGGCTTTGAGCCTCTTTTCAATGACTTCCCAGGGCGTGAGCCTGTCCGAAAGGGAAATGACTGCGAAGTCATGGCCTAAGGGGGCGCCAAGGAGGGCGCCTCCCGACAGGGCCGCCGTCACGCCGGGAACGATTTCTATATCCACGTCCGGAAAGTCCCTTGCCGCCTCCAGGACAGGGGAAGCCATGCCATAGACCCCGGCGTCGCCCGAGCAGACCAGGGCCGCGGTCCGGCCTGCATCCGCCGCCGCGAGGGCGTACCGGCAGCGGTCCGTTTCCTTCGTCATGGGCGTTTCATAGTATTCCTTGGCGGAGAAAGCAGGATCGTCGGACAAAATGTCTTTTGCAATATGGATATAGGTCGTATAGCCGCAGATCAGGTCCGCCTCCATGAGGGCCATCACAGCCCGGAGGGTCATATTCTCCCGGTCCCCGGGACCGATACCCACCACGAACAGTTTTTTCATTGCCTCCCCTTTCTTTTTCGGACAATGGCAGCATGTATGAATAAATTCAGGAATCAGACGAGCCCGGCCTCAGACAGTCTCAGAATATTATCTTCGCCGGAACGGCCGCTGCAAAAGTGATGCCCCCGTAGGAGGTCTTCTTTGCCGCTAAGGTTCCGCCCGGGCCCTCGCCCAGTATAGCCGCCCGTTCGCAGACATTGTCGACCCCCGTGACTTCTTTCACGAATTCCGAGGCCGTAAACTCTCCCGGAGCCCGGGACAGCATGTCCGCCGAATAGAAGACAAGGCCCAGCCCCTCCTCCCGGCAGAAGTCATTCAGGCCCTCTTCATTCTTCTTGATGTCAATCGTGAAAAGAGTCCGGATGGCCCCCCGCAGGAAGCCGTACTCTTTGCAGAAGTCATCGAGGGCTATTGAAAGCTGCCTCTTCGTAACGCCTTTTTTCATCCCGATCCCCACGGAAATGAAGGGGGACAGGAGAAGGGCATTGCCTGAATTCGTGACATAGGGCGAAAGGACGACATCCGCGTTTTTGACCGCATAGCCCGGGTCGAACTCCGCCGGCAGACTTCCCGCAATCGGTATGGCCGACGAAAGCCGGACCTGTCGGCCTTCCAGAACCGCCGATGTCACATCGACGATCTTTTCCGGATTTATTATGGCAAGTCCCCTGTTGTGGGCCCAGGTATCCACGGCAAAGGCCCCCCGCCGGTCGCTGGCCGTCGTAATGACGGCATTTCCTCCCGTCAGACCGGCAATGGACTTCGAAAGCTGCACCGCCCCGCCTATGTGACCTGAAAGGACAGGAATAATGTAGTTCCCCTCCTCATCCAGCACGATGACGGCAGGATCGATGGTTTTCTTTTTGATGAAAGGTGCAATGGCCCGCACGGCGATCCCGGCCGCCCCGATGAAAATGAGGGCCCTCCTCGTATACCAGCTGTCCCTCGCCCAGGCAGCGAGAGGCTCCTTCCCCTCATTCTGCCCGATCCGGGTGACCGTGACAAGGTCGGAGAGCTCCTCATCCGGGCTTTCCGATCCCGAATCCAATGCCGCGGCCTTCTTCTCAAATGCCTCCTTCGACCGGACCGGAAGCAGTTCGGCGAGCCGGGGCGCGAGCCTTTTTGCGAGCGCCTCCCCCCGGTCCGTGAAGCAGGCAATGGCAAAGCCTTCCCTGCTCCCCTCCCGCACATCCGTGGAAAAGGAAGGGGCATAGAGCTTCGACCGCTTCCCTTTCGTATCGAGAAAGTCCCCGACCAGGAGCAGGGCCTGCTTTCCGATCCCGTTTTCTTCAGCCGCTTTCGCAAGCGTCCCGACCGTACAGAGGACGGTCTTTTCATCGGGCCAGGAAGCCCGGTAGACAACAGCCGCCGGTGTATCTTCCGCCAAACCGCCTTCTATGAGATGCTTCTGCACTTCTTCCGTCAAACCGGCCGAAAGAAAGAGGGCCATGGCCGCCCTGTGGCCGGCCAGAGAAGACAGGGCCTGCTCCTCAGGGACCGGCGTACGGCCGGCCTCCCTCGTGATGATCAGGGTCTGATTCCCGTCCGGCACCGTATACTCTGCATTCAATGCGGCTGCCGCAGCCGAGAAGCTTGAAACGCCCGGAATGACCCGGTAGGAAATCCCGGCTTTGTCGAGTTCCTCCATCTGCTCCCTTATGGCCCCGTAGATGGAAGGATCTCCCGTGTGCAGGCGGACCGTGATGCCAGGCTCCGTCTTCTTCATGGCGGAGATGATTTCCGGCAGAGTCATCTTTGAGCTGTCATAGATTTTTGCATTAAAGCGGGCGCCCTGCAGGAGGTCCGGATTTACGAGACTCCCGGCATATATAATGGTATCGGCCTGCTCTATGAGCCGCTGCCCCTTTACCGTAATAAGGTCCGGATCCCCCGGCCCCGCCCCGACGAAATATACCATCAAAAATTCCTTCTCTACCCGCACGCATTGCTCAGCGGGGGACAAAGTTCCAGAAAGACCTTTCTCTACCCACACTTAGTCCCTTAACGGGGGACAAAGTTCCAGAAAATCCCTACTTCACCCACATTTATTTCCTCGACGGGGGACAAAGTTCCAGAAAATCCCTACTTCACCCACATTTATTTCCTCGACGGGGGACAAAGTTCCAGAAAGTCTTTCTTTTACCCACAACCAATTCCTCAGCGGGGGACAAAGTTCAAAGTTCCCTTAAATCCACACTCCTCAAGGAAGATTTCTGCCCCATCCGTAATCCCGAACAACCCATGTACTTTTGAAAAAATAATCGTCCCAATCCGGAAATCCCCTGCTGCCTTCCTCTGAAGACGGGCATCGACAGCCTCTGTCACCCTTTTTGCCGTCTCTTCATATATCCCGGCACTTATCAGAATATCCGCAGCCGCGTCCGTCGTGGCACAGTTCATGAGCTTCTCAACCGTTTCCGCAGAGGCCCCGCAAAGGACCGCGTAGACCGAGAGAATTTCCATCCGGCAGTCCCCGTACATGGAATGGGTATTCATAAGCCCCCCGGCCAGCTTCACAAGTTTTCCGGCATGCCCGACAAGAAGGACATCCGTAAATCCCTCTTCCGCACAGAGGTCCAGGGCGTCTCCTATGAAGTTCGACACCTGAACGACCGGTATTCCGAGGGAGGCCATACCCGTCTTTTCAATATATTCTTCCCCGTAGTTTCCGGGGGTCAGAATGACTTTCTTATTGCCTTCCGCTGCCGCCTGGCGGAGAGAAACGGCAATCGTATCAATGAGGGCCTTTTCCGACATGGGTTCCACAATCCCGCTCGTTCCGATGATGGAGATTCCGCCTTCAATCCCGAGGACAGGGTTCATGGTCTTTTCCGCGACAGCTTCTCCGCCCTCCGCGGATATTGTAACAGAAAGCCCGCCTTCATACCCGGCTTTTTCCATGACCTCTTCGCAGGCTGCCGTGATCATCCGCCGGGGGACGGAATTTATGGCCGCATTTCCGACCGGCTGGTCCAGACCCGGCTTTGTCACCCGGCCGATGCCGGATCCGCCTTCTATAAGCACCCGCATTTCCGCACTGTCTCCGTCAGAAGCAGCGGAACTATCTACTTTTTGCACTTCTGCTGAAATCAGCAGCCCGTCCGTGGCATCCGGATCGTCTCCCGCATCTTTTCGGACCGCGCAGAAGGCCGTGCCCTCCTCCGTCATTTCAATGCGATCCGGCCGCACCCTTACCGTGATTCCCTTCGGTGTCTGCAGGGAAAGGGCTTCCATCCCGCTGCCGGAAAGGCCAAGCAGAAGGCCTGCCGCCCCTTTGGCCGCCAGGGCCGCCGCCGTTCCTGTCGTAAAGCCGTACCGCAGGTGCTTTCTTCCCTTGCGGACTGTCAGTTCAGAGCTTTGTAAATTTCCGTTAGAAGCATTTAATGAATTGTAAAATCCCCCCGGCAGGTAGACAGCCGCCTCTTCCCGGCTGATTTCAAAGAGGGCGGAAATCTTCTCCGCTGTCAGCATTTCGGAAGCTGTCCCGTATCCGGCCTGACGACCCTCCTTCAGCATCAGGACCCGGTCCGCCGCCTTCGGAAGCAGGGCCAGGTCATGGAGAGTCATAAGGATTGTGACGGGCTTTACATTATTCTCGCAGAGCTTTCTCAGGACACCGATGATTTCAATCTGATAGCGGACATCAAGGAAGCCCGTCGGTTCGTCGAGTATCAAAAGTTCCGGCTCCTGGGCCAGAGCCCTGGCGATATAGGCCCGCTGCCTCTGCCCGTCGGAAAGTTCGCCGATATCCCTTCCGGCCAGGGACGCAAGGTCCGTCATCTCCATGGCCTCATCTACCGCCGCCCTGTCTTTCTCCGAAAGAGATCCGAGCCGGCTCGTATAAGGATAGCGGCCCTCGGACACGAGCTCCCGCACGGTCTTCGGTTCCCGCTGCCGCCGGTCCGTAAACATGGCGGCCACATTCCGGGCCCTCTGACCGGCAGAAAAATCCGCCATATCCTGCCCTGAAAGAAAGGCGGCCCCTCCCATGGGCTTTAAGAGCCCGGCCAGGGTCAGAAGGAGGGTGGACTTTCCCGCCCCGTTCGGCCCGATGACGGCGACGGCCTCTCCCCGGTCCGCGGAAAAGCTCACTCCCGAAAGAACCGGCTTCTTCTCATAGCCTGCGCGCAGGGCATCAATTTTCAGAAAAGGTTCACCCGTCATTTTCCATCCATAAATTCACAGACTGCAGTTCCCGGCCGGATTGCCGGGTGACCGGCCATTTTACATCTCCCTTTCCCTCTTTCTCCCGACCATCATAATGAGGACAAGCGGGGCTCCGAGGACGGACGTCACTGTCGAAAGAGAAAGTTCCATCGGGGAAAGAAGCATGCGGGCCAGAAGATCGGAAACCAGCGTAAATACAGCCCCCGTCAGGAAAAGAGCCGGAATCATGACAAGGGGCCTCCGGTCTTTCATGATGGTCCGCACTATGAAGGGGACCGCCACGCCCACAAAGGAGACCGGGCCCGCAAAGGCCGTGACGACACCGGAAAGAAGGCTGGAAAGAATGATAATCGCAAGCTGCAGCAGACGCACATGCACGCCGACGGTCTCCGCGAAGCGCTCCCCGCTCTGGTAAGCCCCTATGGGCTTCGAAAGGGAAAAGATAGTGACAGAGACTATAGCAATCATGACGGCCGCCTCTATGGCATCCGCGGGAGCCGTCCCGGAAAATGACCCTAAAGTCCAGCCATGCAGATTCACGATGGAGGCATCGTCAGCAAAAGAAATCAGAAAGTCCGTGCACGCGCTCATGATATAAGACACCATGAAGCCCGCCACCAGGAGAATGCCCATGCTTTTGATCTGAAAGGATAATAATATAATGATCCCGGTTGCCAGCATGGCCCCTGCAAAGGAAAATCCCACCATCTGGGCATTTGTCACATTCATGCCCTGCCCTGCGATCACAACCATGAGAATGCAGGCGGCAAAGCGGGCTCCGGAGGAAATGCCGAGAACGAAGGGGCCGGCAATCGGGTTCCGGAAAAAGGTCTGCAGAAGGTAGCCGGCAATGGCCAGGGCGCCGCCGGAGAAGAGGGCCAGAGTCGCCCGGGGCAGGCGGATTTCCCGGATGATCTTCACATACTGCCCCTCTCCTCCCCGGCTGAGCAGAATGCCGAAGACATCAGAAACCGGTATTTGAGCGGAGCCCAGAGAAAGAGACAGGCAGAATATGATTGCAAGCAGGACAATGAGAACGATATAGACGATTCCGTTTCTTCCGCTGTTTTCTCTCATACCCTGTAAAACGCTATCCTTTCGGTGTTCCCTCACTCCGCTTTCCTTATATACTCGGCCCCCTCTTTCCCGTGAATCGTGAGATAGAGGTCATGGACCGTCGTCCCGGCCTTGTCGGAATTCTGATAGGCATCGGAGCCGGAAATGAAGACATTATTTTCCTGAACCGCCTTGAAATCCTTAAGAAGGGCATTTTTCCCTACGATATCGGACAGGGAATTCACCGTGTCGATGGCCCCGTCATAGACGATGATGTCGGCCTGAGACGCTGAAGCCATGTAGCTTTCCATGTCTACCTTCATCGTGGACAAGCGGTTTTCATCCGTCTTTATATCCGGATAGACATAGGAAGCCCCGGCCGCGGCAATCATCTTCGCCATGGCGGAATCCGGACGCGGGCAGACGACAAGGCCCTGACTATTGATATAAAAGCAGGCCAGGGTCCTGCCCGTAGGCCTTTCCTCCGCCGCCCGGACATAGAGGGCTTTCTGCTCCTCAAAGGCTTCTTTGGCCTCTGTTTCCTTCCCCAGCAGGACCCCGTAGGCCTTGATCCACTCGGTCCGGCCCATGGGTTCATTCTCACCGGAAGCCCGGTCTATGAAAACCGGTATATCAAGGGCTTCGAGTTTCTCTATGACCTCGGGCTTGTGGAGGATCATGAGATTTTCAACAGCCAGGTCACAGCCCCCTGTCAGCAGGGTCTCATAGTCAGGGGCCGAATACTTTCCCGTATAGACAAGGCTTCCGGTCTCCATGGCCTCTGCTGCCTCGGGAATCTTCCACTCCTCCTGCCAGATGCCGGAGTAGGCCACCTTTTCCAGGCTGCCCGTATCCACAAAGCGGCTCATGGAGGAAGATGACGCCACATAGATTTTCGAGAGCGGCTGCCGAATGATGATTTTATCTCCGGAAAGCCCCTCCGGCACAGCTGCCCCCTCCGGCACGACGAAGTACTCCCGCCCGTCCGTCACGTCGATTTCCGCATATCCGCCTTCATACTTCTTGATGGAAAAACCGGTGGCATATTCAGGGCTGTCCTCCGAAACAAGCGTTAGGTCGGAAGAACCTTCACTATCGATAGTCTCTGTGCTTCTCTCCAATGACCGGGCATCTGTTCCCGCATTTCCGCAGGAGGTCATAAGCATACATACCAGGAGGAGCAGGAAGACCGGAAGCCTGTAAACAAATCTACGTGTTTTCATTATTCTTTTTCACAAGAAAAGCAATCAGTTCCCCGTAGTGCTCCGGCACATGTGGCCAGAGACAGTCCGTACAATTTTTAACTTTCTTTCCAGACTTTCCCGTGATCATCTCAAACGTCCCCGGGCAGTCGTCATAAGGGTACAGGGGACAGTAGCAAAAGAGACAGTTGAAGCCGCTCTCTCCTTCTGCCCCGCTGTGACAGGGGTAATACCTGCACTCACTGTTGCAGAAGTACTTAGAGCTTGCTTCCATACTGTCTCTTTTCTATATCCTTTTTTAATTCTGTCACAGGCATATACCGGGCATTCCGTCCGAACCACGCCTGTCATTGCAGCTTCCCTTACTCGGCTTTTGCCAGCGTCGAATCGTCAAACTCGATCACGTAGTCAATCTCGTGGGGCTCGCTCATGGCCGTCGTATCCGCCGTGACGGAAAGGCCCTTGTCGATGGCCTCCACCGGGAGCGTAAACATGGACTTACCCGAAGAAAGGTCGGGCTCATACTTCGTCCCGTTCACAAGGGCATAGTCATATTTGTCAGACGAAAATTCCACATCCGCCG
>CAZOYS010000011.1:0-28152 GCA_964584155.1 uncultured Lachnospiraceae bacterium | reverse complement strand
TGAAGGAGCTGGATCCGGAGGTGGAGAAGTATCTCTCGGACCACCATATTATTGTTAAACCCTATAATGAAATATACAGCAATCTTGGCTCCTTTGAGGCGAAGACCGTGGCTGTGGACCCCGAGATTGTCAACGCCGAGCTCATTGAAAAGCTGGGGCCCGGTGTAAAGCTCATCGAAGAGCCCAACTGCACGGAGCGCATGAAGGCCGTCAAGAATCCGGTCGAGGTGGAGAATACAAAGAAGGCCCACGTCATCGATGCCGTGGCCATGTGCAAATTCATTTACCAGCTGAAGACCGGGGTCATCGATATTGAAAATGAAGATGAATACTCCGTGGCAGAGATTCTCTACCGCCTGCGGGAACAGGGAGATGAATACATAGAGCCTTCGTTCGGGACCATTGCAGCCTACGGACCCAATGCGGCCATGATGCACTACGCACCGACGAAGGAGAAGAAGAGCCCCCTGCACAGGGAGGGCTTCCTCCTCGTGGATTCCGGCGGTACCTACAAGTGGGGCACGACGGACATCACCCGGACCATTGTATTAGGACCGATTACGGCTCAGCAGAAGAGAGATTTCACATTGGTACTCAAAGCTGCCATGCGCCTCAAGATGGCCAAGTTCCCTTCCGGCACGACGGCCCAGCTTCTTGATGTCCTCTCCCGGGGCGTCATGTGGGACTACGGCCTTGACTACCGCTGCGGCACGGGTCACGGGGTCGGCCACATCCTTTCCGTTCACGAGGGTCCCAACGCCTTCCGGCCGAAAATTTCGAGCATGTCCTCGGTTTTCCCTCTGACGGAGGGGGTCATCACAACGGACGAGCCAGGCCTCTACTATGAAGGGGACGACGGCTACGGTATACGGACGGAGAACGAGCTTCTGTGCGTGGCCGATGAAAAGACCGAGTACGGTCAGTTCTACCGCTTCGAGAACATTACTCTTGTCCCGATCGACCTCGACGGAATCGATGTTTCCATGCTGACGGAAGATGAGAAGAGGGAACTCAATACCTACCACGCAAGGGTTTACGAGACCATCGCCCCGAAGCTTACGAAGGAAGAGGCAGCCTGGCTCAAGGAAGCCACGCGGGCACTTTAAAAATTCAGGCTTGCAGGGCACCAAAACCCTGCGGGCCGTTTCCTGCATCCATCCACTTTGAAAACGGAGTGTACATGAAACTAGCACTGATCGACGGATATTCCATGCTTTTCCGGGCCTTCTACGGGATGCCAAGTAATCTCACGGACAGCGACGGCCATCCGACCGGGGCCGTTTACGGCTTTCTCACCATGCTCTTTCCCATGCTGAAGGAGGAGCAGCCCGACGCCCTGATTGTGGCCCTGGATTCGAATGCCCCGACCTTCCGCCACGAAAAGTTCGCGGATTATAAGGGCACGAGAAAGGCCACGCCGGAGGAGCTGAAAAGCCAGTTTCCCCTGATCCGGGAGGTCCTCGGCGCCATGGGCATCTGCATGTGCGAAATGCCGGGCTATGAGGGGGATGACATCCTCGGCACCCTGTCCCGCCGGGCCGAGGAGAAGGGCTATGATGTCACCATAGTCTCCGGCGACCGGGACAATCTGCAGCTGGCCACGGACAGGGTGAAAATCTATATGCCGAAGACCAAGGCCGGCCATACGGTGACGGAGCTTTACTATGCCGACGATGTGAAGGCGGCTTACGGGGTGACGCCGGAGGAATTCATCGACGTAAAGGCCCTGCAGGGGGACACGGCGGACAATATCCCCGGCGTTCCCGGCATAGGCGAAAAGACGGCCCAGGCCATCATTCAGAAGTTTCATTCCGTCGAAAACGCCCATGAACATGCGGAGGAAGTGAAGCCGCCCCGGGCCGCGAAAAATCTCGTTGAATTCTACGACCAGGCCCTGCTCAGTAAGGACCTTGCCACCATCCGCACGGATGCGCCCGTGGAGGTAAGTGAGGAGCAGGCTGTTCTCGGGAACATCTTCACGGACGAGGCCCTGGAACTCTATAAAAAGCTGGGCTTCCGCAGGCTGCTGCATTATTTCACGGATACAAAGGATGAGAATAATGTAAAACAGGAAGTCAGCACGGATTTCCCGACACCTGAAAAGGCCGAGGGACTCTCTGCGGCGCAGGAAGCCATACATTATTTCTCGGAAAAGGCAAAGACAGAAATGGTCGGCCTTACCGTCCTTTCCGATGCGAAGGGGACTTTTGGCTTAGCTTTCTCGGACGGGACCCGTTGTGTCTATCTTCCTATCTTTTTCGACTTCTCGGAGGAAGCGGCCCGGGAGGCCCTTTCGGGGCTTTTTGCTTCCGGAGGAAAATTTGCAAGCGATGACCTGAAGCGGGACTTCCACTTCGCTCTTCCTGCGGCAGACCCTTCCAGAGCAGAGGATATTACAATCCTGGCCTACCTGATAGACCCCCTGCCCAAGGAGTATCCCTTCGATGCCCTGGCCCAGACCTATCTCCATATAAGTGTTCCTTCTTTTGAGGAAATCTGGGGAAATACCCGGGGCCTGAAGGAGCCTTTCTCCGACACGGAAAAGGCCATGAAGTTTTCCTGCAGCCGGGCGGAGGTAAACCGCCGCCTGCTCCCCGTTCTTCAGGAAAAAGTGGAAGAGCAGGGCATGGCCGAGCTCTATAAGAAGATTGAACGCCCCCTTTGCTTTACATTATTCTCGATGGAAAAGCAGGGGATCTTCGCGGACCCGGCTGTCCTGAAGGAGTACGGAGCCAGGCTCGATACGGAAATAGCAAGACTCGAAAAGACCATATACGAGGCGGCCGGGGAGGAATTCAATATCAATTCACCCAAGCAGCTCGGAGTCATCCTTTTCGAGAAGCTGGGCCTGCCCGGCGGCAAGAAGACGAAGACAGGCTATTCCACGGCGGCGGATGTGCTGGAAAAGCTTTCGTCCGATGCCCCGATTGTGAAGGACATCCTCGACTACCGCCAGTACACAAAGCTTAAGTCCACCTACGCAGAGGGGCTTCTCTCCTGTATTGCCCAGGACGGCCGCATTCATACGACCTACCAGCAGACCGTGACGGCGACAGGGCGGCTCTCGTCGACGGATCCCAACCTGCAGAATATTCCCATCCGCATGGCTCTCGGCAAGGAAATCCGGAGGGCATTTCTGCCTGAGGAGGGGTGGACCTTCACGGACGCCGACTATTCCCAGATTGAGCTCCGGGTCCTGGCCCATATGTCGGGCGATGAGAATCTCATAAACGCCTATAAGTCCGACGCCGACATTCACCGGGCCACGGCTGCTCTTGTGTTTCATAAGGACCCCGCGGATGTCACGGACCTCGACCGCAGGCGGGCCAAGGCCGTGAACTTCGGCATCGTCTACGGCATCTCCTCGTTCGGCCTCGGGGAAAATCTCCACATCAGCCGGGCGGAGGCGGAACAGTACATAGAAAATTATTACATTGCCTATCCGAAACTGAAGGAGTACCTGGACCGCCTCGTTTCTGATGCGAAGAAGGCCGGTTATGCTCTGACCATGTTCGGCCGCCGGCGGCCCATTCCTGAGCTTGCCCAGAAGAACTACATGCAGAGGCAGTTCGGAGAGCGGGTGGCCATGAATTCCCCGATTCAGGGGACAGCTGCCGATATCATGAAAAAGGCCATGGTGGGAATCTTCCGGTCCCTTCAGGACAAGGACATGAAGTCCCGCCTCCTTCTGCAGGTTCACGACGAAGTCTTAATCGAGACGGCACCGGGAGAGGAAGAGGCCGTGCGAAAGGTCCTCATCGATGAAATGGAACACGCAGTAGAGCTTTCCGTGCCTCTGGAAATTGACATTGAGACCGGAACGAACTGGTTTGACGCGAAATGAAATTTATCGGAATCACCGGCGGGGTCGGGGCCGGAAAAAGCCTGATCATGTCCTATCTCGAAAAAAAGCCACGGACAGCGGTCCTCTATTCGGACCTCTTTGCCGGGGAACTCGAGCAGCCCGGACAGGCCTGCTATCAGCTGATCAGAAAGGCTTTCCCGGATCCGGCTTTATATAATGAAGACGGGACCATGAACCGACAGGCCTTCGGGGCCCTGGTTTTTTCCAGCCCCGCAGCACTTGATACATTAAACTCCATCGTTCATCCGGCCGTCCGGGAAGCCATTCTTTCCGATGTGGAAGAAAAGAAGGAGAGCAGGGACATAGACTATTACTTTCTCGAAGCGGCCCTCCTTATAGAAGGGGGCTATGACCGGATCTGCGATGAGCTCTGGGTCGTTACGGCATCCACGGAAACGAGACGGAAGCGCCTCTCGGAGAGCCGGGGCTACAGTGATGAAAAGATCGACAGTATTCTGAGCCGGCAGGAGAGTGACGAGGTATTCTTAAGCCGGGCCGACCGGGTCATATATAATGACGGGAGGCCGGAAGAAGCGTATAGTCAGGTGGATGAGTTCCTGTCTGAACTGGCAGTTGAGGCAGAATGAGACCTTATAGATTTTTCATTTCCTAATTCATAACGGGGTTATCACGGGAGAAAGACGATGATTGAAATCGCTGAAGAAAAGACAAGGGAAGAAGAAAAGAAGCACGACAAGGTGACCGATATTCGGGCCATAGAAGCGCCGGATGCCCACGACTTCGTCTTCGGTCTCGATATCGGGACGAGAAACGTCGTCGGGACCGTGGGCTATAAGACGGATGAGGGCTTCCATGTGTCGGCTGAGGTTTCCGTTCCCCACAAGACCAGGGCCATGCTGGACGGGCAGATTCATGACATCCAGCGTGTGGCCGATACGGTGCAGGTCGTGAAGGAAGAACTGGAACAGCGCATGCAGTTTCCCCTGAAGGACGTCTGCATCGCGGCCGCTGGCCGTGTCCTTCGGACCGTCACGACCCGGGTCGAGATGAATTTCGACGAGGAGACCGTTGTCACAGGTGAAGACCTGAACAATCTCGACCTCCTGGGCGTGGATCAGGCCCAGAGGGATATAAGTGAGGACAACCCCCGCTACCACTTCTACTGCGTGGGCTACTCCGTCATGAAGTACTACCTGAACGGGGAACTCTTTTCCCACCTCGAAGGGCACAAGGCAAAAAAGATTGAGGAAGTCATCATCGTGACCTTCCTTCCTGAGGACGTCGTGGACGGCCTCTATTCTTCAGTCGAGCGGGCAGGCCTTTCCGTCGCCAATCTCACCCTCGAGCCTATTGCCGCCATCAATCTCGCCATTCCGGAAAACTTCCGCATGCTGAATATAGCCCTTGTGGATGTCGGCGCCGGAACAAGCGATATCTGCATCACCCGGGACGGCTCCATCATAGCCTACGGCATGATTCCCCATGCCGGGGACGAGCTTACCGAGGTCATCGTCCAGGCCTTCCTCTGCGACTTCGATACGGCTGAGAAAGTGAAGATTGATTCGACGATAAGTGACACCGTCACCTATTCCGATATCATGGGAATCGAGCACACCGTGCCCGCCAAGGACGTCTGGGCCCTGACGGACCCCGTCATGGAAAAGATCACGGACGAGGTCTCGGCGAAGATCATAGAATTAAACGGAGACAAGTCCGTGGCAGCCACCTTCGTGGTCGGCGGCGGCGGCAAGGTCCACAATTTCTGCCTGGCCCTGTCGAAGAAGCTGGGCATCGCCAAGGAGCGCGTGGCCCTTCGCGGGGAAGAGGTCATGAAGAATATCGACTTCGAGCAGACGGATATCGCCAAAGACCCCCTGCTTGTCACCCCCATCGGCATCTGCCTCAACTATTACGAACAGAAGAACAACTTCATCATGATCCACTTCAACGGGGAGCGGATGAAGCTCTACGACAACGGCAAGCTCCGCATCGTGGACGCGGCCCTGCAGGCCGGTCTTTCCACGGATGAACTTTTCCCGAGAAGGGGAAAGGAGATCCGCTATACCGTGGACGGGCAGGAGCGTATGGCTGTCGGCGGGGCCGGCGAAGGGGCCCGGATTTTCATGAACGGGGAGCCGGCTGCCCTGAATACGAAGCTGCGGCAGAATGCGGACATCACGATTGAGTCTTCGACGGCCGGCAGTGCTGCAGTCCTTCATCTCGGCGACATCGACGAATTTAAGACTTCGACCCTGTCCTTCGTCATCAATGCCGTCACGGTCCGCTGCCCCAAGTTCTTCGAGGTAAACGGGGTCTTGGAGCCCGCCACCTACGAGATTGCTGATGGGGACAAGGTGGAAACCCGGTCCTTCTACACGGTTTCCCAGATCGCGGAATTCATGGATGTGACGATTTCAAAGGACCACGAAATCCTCGTGAACCGTATGCCGGCGGACATGAACACCCTGGTCTACGAGAACTTCAACGTCGAGTGGACCATCTCCGGCTACGGGGATGACAAGGATGTGAATAGTGAAGAGCCGGAAGAAACGGCTCCGGAGGCGGAGGAAGTTCAGGAGCCGGCAGAAGAAGCTGTTTCCGATATCGGACCGACAAGGCCGAATACAAAGAGAATCGAACCTCTGCCGAATGCGGGAACAAGTATCGGAATTACAGTCAACGATACGCCGATCACGCTGACCGGCAAGGATTCTTATATCTTTGTGGATATCTGGAATGTATATGATTTCGATACTCATGCCGGCGGAGGAAAATCCATCGTCACCACGATCAACGGGACGAAGTGCGGCTTCTCGGACCCTCTTCACGACGGCGATATCGTAAAGATTTACTGGGAATGACTTCCCTGTCGGACAGGCAGTTTTTAGAAAGACTTACATGGACATATTCAGCATCGGCTCCGGCTCCAGCGGAAACTCCATCTGCGTGGGCGGGGACAATAGCCACATCCTTATAGACGCCGGTCTCTCCGGCAAGCGCATTAAAGAGGGCCTCAACGGGAAGGACTTAAAGCCGGAAGAACTCTCCGGCATCCTCATCACCCATGAGCACGCGGACCACGTGTCCGGGCTCGGGGTCATGGCCCGCCGCTACGGCCTTCCCATCTACGGGACCGCCGGGACCATCCGGGCTATCCGGCACAATCCATCCCTGGGCGAGATCGACGACAGCCTCTTTCATGTGATCGAGCGGGATGCGGATTTCACGGTCGGGGACCTTTCTGTTCATCCCATCCATGTTTCCCACGACGCGGCAGATCCTGTCGCCTACATCTGTACGGACGGGAGAAAGAAAATCGGGGTCATCACGGACCTGGGCAAGTACGACGACTACACAATAGGGAACTTACAGGACCTTTCCGTGATTTTCCTTGAGGCCAATCACGACGTGAACATGCTGCAGGTCGGCCCTTATCCCTACCCCCTGAAGCAGCGGATTCTGTCCGATTCCGGCCACCTCTCGAACGAGTCGAGCGGGGACCTTCTGGGCCTGATCCTAAACGACTATGTGGAGCACGTATTTTTGGGCCATCTTTCCGCCCAGAACAATTATCCGGAGCTGGCCTTCGAAACGGTCCGCCAGGAGGTGACTCTGGGGGAGAATCCCTATAAGGCTTCCGACTTCAATATCACGGTGGCCCGGCGGAGCGGGCCCTCCGAAAGAGTAGAAATCTGAAAGCGCTTTCATTTTTTGCCGGCCTGTCTGTCCGACGGACCGGCATTTTTTATCGCAGGACCCTGCAGCGGAATTTTAAAGGCCGCGGGTTGCATTATTTCTGTAAATTTTGTATAAAAGAACGAGTGACTTTCGGGAAAACAGAGCCCAAGTGGGCAGGGAGAGTGCTATGGCTGAGAAAAAAGAAAAAGTCGTCATCACGGTCGTCGGCAAGGACACGGTCGGCATCATCGGGAAGGTCTGCACGACCCTGGCCGGCCATGGAATCAACATTCTGGACATCTCCCAGACCATCGTCTCGGGCTTCTTCAATATGATGATGATTGTGGATATGACAAATTCCGACATCAGCTTTTCGGACTGCCAGAAGGAGCTCGCTGCTGCCGGAAAGGACATCGGGGTCGAAATCCATTGCCAGCGGGAAGATATCTTCGACATGATGCACCAGGTCTGAGAATTCGTACAGTCAAAGGGGCTTTCTATTATTCATGATTAATGTAAGGCCCGTACAAAGGAGAAAAGCGTGATTACCAGCAAGGAAGTCATGGAAACCAACCGCATGATCGGGGAGCAGAACCTGGACGTGCGGACAATCACAATCGGCATCAGCCTTCTCGACTGCATCGATTCCGACCCGGACGCCTCCTGCGACCGGATCTATGAGAAGATTACCCGGACGGCCGAAAACCTTGTGCCGACCGGAGAGAAAATCGAGCGGGAGTACGGCATCCCCATCGTCAACAAACGAATTTCTGTTACACCGATATCCCTGGTGGGCGGGGCCTCCTGCCACATCATGAGCGACTTTGTCAAGTTCGCGCGGACCCTGGACCGGGCAGCCAAGACCCTGGGGGTCAACTACATCGGTGGCTATTCGGCCCTTGTGAGCAAGGCAATGACGGCGGCCGACGAGCTTCTGATTCAGTCCATCCCGGAAGCCCTCTATGTGACCGAGCGGGTCTGCTCCTCTGTAAACGTGGGTTCCACCAAGACCGGAATCAATATGGACGCGGTCCGCATGATGGGCGACGTCATCCTGGATTCAGCCAAGGATACGAAGGACATGGACTGCGTGGGCCCTTCGAAGATTGTGGTCTTCTGCAATGCCCCCGATGACAACCCCTTCATGGCCGGCGCTTTCCACGGGGTAACCGAAGGAGACGCCTGCATCAATGTCGGTGTTTCCGGCCCCGGCGTCATGCGAAAGGCCTTAGAGTCCTGCCGGGATTCCGACTTCGAGACCCTGTGCGAGACCGTGAAGAAGACGGCCTTCAAGATTACCAGAGTGGGCCAGCTGGTGGCGAAGGAAGCCTCGAAAGAACTGGGCATTCCCTTCGGCATTATCGATCTTTCCCTGGCGCCGACGCCGGCTGTCGGCGATTCCGTGGCCGATGTCCTCTGTGAGATGGGCCTTGAATATGCAGGGGCTCCGGGGACTACAGCTGCCCTGGCCCTCCTTAATGACCAGGTCAAGAAGGGCGGTATCATGGCGTCAAGCTCTGTCGGCGGCCTGTCCGGTGCCTTCATTCCCGTGTCTGAAGACGCCGGTATGATCAAGGCGGCTGAGGCCGGGGCCCTTACGATTGAAAAGCTCGAGGCCATGACCTGCGTCTGCTCCGTCGGCCTTGACATGATCGCCATTCCCGGTGATACGCCGGCCACGACCATTTCCGGCATCATTGCCGACGAGATGGCCATAGGGATGGTGAACCAGAAGACAACGGCTGTCCGTCTCATTCCGGCCATAGGCAAGAAGGTCGGGGACTCCCTGGAGTTCGGAGGCCTCTTCGGACGGGCCCCCGTCATGCCGGTGAACACGGCATCCTGCGCGGACTTCGTCAACCGGAAGGGCAGGATTCCGGCACCGGTCCATTCGTTCAAGAACTAATATCGGTATCTGTCATCGGATGCGGCACTTGTTGCATCCGATGTTTCATGTATAAAGCATCAATCAGCAATTGGAGGTTTCAAACCAATGATACAGGCATCGAACATTTCCCTCCGCTTCGGCAAGAAGGCCCTTTTCGAGGACGTGAATATCAAGTTTACGGAAGGCCGCTGCTACGGCATCATCGGGGCCAACGGGGCCGGCAAGTCCACATTCTTAAAAATCCTTTCCGGCAAACTCGAGCCCACGAGCGGGACCATTTCCATGGATCCGGGTCAGCGTCTTTCCGTCCTGGAGCAGGACCAGTCCAAGTATGATGAATTTCCCGTCATCGATACGGTCATCATGGGGAATCAGAAGCTCTACGACATAGGGAAGGAAAAGGATGCCCTGTATGCCAAGGAGGACTTTTCCGATGAGGACGGCATCCGGGCTTCGGAGCTCGAGGCCGAGTTCGCCGAGATGGACGGGTGGAACGCGGAAGCCGATGCGGAGACCTTGCTGAACGGCCTCGGCGTGGGGGAAGAGTTTCATCACGAGATCATGGGGGATATCCCCTCGGCCGTGAAGGTCAAGGTCCTCCTGGCCCGGGCCCTCTTCGGCAACCCCGATGTCCTTCTATTGGACGAGCCCACGAACCACCTGGACCTAGATGCCATCGAGTGGCTGGAGGAGTTCCTCATCAACTTCGAGAATACGGTCATCGTCGTTTCCCATGACCGCTACTTCCTGAACAAGGTCTGCACGGATACCTGCGACATTGACTACGGCAAGATCCAGGCCTACGCCGGAAACTACGACTTCTGGTACGAGTCCAGCCAGCTCATCCAGAAGCAGAGAAAGGAAGAGAACCGGAAGAAGGAAGAGCAGATCAAGGAATTAAAAGAGTTCATCGCCCGCTTCTCCGCGAATGCATCTAAGTCCAAACAGGCGACTTCGAGAAAGAGGGCCCTGGAAAAAATCGAGCTTGACGACATCCGACCTTCTTCGAGGAAATATCCCTACATCGACTTCCGCCCCCAGCGGGAGATCGGAAACGAGGTCCTGACGGTCGAGGGCCTCACGAAGACCATAGACGGAAAGAAGGTCCTCGACAATATCTCCTTCGTTGTCGGCCGGGAGGACAAGATCGGCTTCGTCGGCGGAAACGAGCTGGCAAAGTCCACCCTGTTCAAGATCCTGACCGGGGAAGAGGAGGCGGATTCCGGCGACTTCAAGTGGGGCGTCACGACAAGCCAGTCCTATTTCCCCAAGGACAATTCGAAAATCTTTGATTCAGACGACACGATTGCGGACTACCTCACGACCTATTCCGAGATCAAGGACGCGACCTATGTCCGGGGCTTCCTCGGCCGCATGCTCTTCGCCGGCGACGACGGAGTGAAGAAGATGCGGGTCCTCTCCGGAGGCGAGCGGGTAAGAGTCCTTCTTTCCCGCATGATGATCGAGGGCTCCAATGTTCTGATCTTCGACGAGCCGACGGACCACCTGGACATGGAATCGATTACCGCCCTCAATAAAGGCATGCAGAAGTTCCCGGGTGTTATATTATTCTCATCCCGAGACCACGAAATCGTGGAGACCACGGCTAACCGCATCATCGAATTCCTGCCGGATGGCAGTATGATCGACAAGGTTACGACCTACGACGAGTACCTCGAGGCCGATGCCGATGCCAGAAAGCGGACCGTTTTCGCCGTTTCCGAGGACGAGGACCAGGACGACTGAGCAGGAGAATAATATTTTTGCCGGGTCAGCTGGCGGCATGAAAACTTTACATGAATTTTACATTTGCGGACGCAGGTTTCTTTCGGAGACTGCGTCCGCTTTGTCTCTTGTTTTGTACAGTGTAAGAGAGCCTTTCATGTTGATTTTTTGCCGGGGAAAACCTATATTATCTAGTCAGAGGCATTAGCGAACAGGGGATTTTTGCGGCCTTTTTCCTGCCTGCATTTCCGGCAGGGAGAATCTGCGGCAGAAGGACCTGACTTCGCTTGTGTTGATGCAATTTTTTCAGGTTTAGGAGGATTATCAACATGGCAAGAAAAATGAAAACCATGGATGGTAACGAAGCTGCAGCATACGCATCGTATGCCTACACTGAAGTTGCCGCCATGTACCCGATCACTCCTTCATCTGTCATGCCTGAGCATGTCGATGAGTGGGCAAATCAGGGTAAGAAGAACATCTTCGGCCGCACCGTACAGATTACGGAAATGCAGTCCGAGGGTGGCGCAGCAGGTGCGGTTCACGGCTCCCTCGTAGCAGGCGCCCTGACCTCTACCTATACCGCTTCCCAGGGTCTTCTTCTTATGATCCCCGATCTGTACAAGGTCGCTGGTGAGCGTCTCCCGGGCGTATTCAACGTATCTGCCCGCTGCGTCGCTACCCACGCCCTGAACATCTTCGGTGACCACTCCGATATCTATGCATGCCGCCAGACCGGCGCTGCAATGCTCTGCGAGTCTTCCGTACAGGAAGTTATGGACCTGACGCCCGTAGCTTACTGCGCAGCCATCGAAGGCCGTCTTCCTTTCATCAACTTCTTCGACGGTTTCCGGACCTCCCACGAGATTCAGAAGATCGAAGTATGGGATGACGAGCAGGAGAAGAGCCTCATCAATATGGATGCCGTTCGTGCTTTCAAGGCCAACGCCCTGAACCCCAACCATCCCCGTGAAATGGGCTCCGCTCAGAACCCCGATATCTTCTTCCAGACCCGTGAGGCCTGCAACACGGCTTATGACGAGATCCCTGCCATCGTTGAGAAGTACATGGACAAGGTCAATGCCATGATCGGCACCGACTATAAGCTTTTCAACTACTATGGCGCACCCGATGCCGATACCGTCATCATCGCCATGGGTTCTGTCAACGATACAATCGAAGAGACCATCGACTACCTTGCTGCAAAGGGTGAGAAGGTCGGCGTTGTCAAGGTTCGTCTGTATCGTCCTTTCGTTCCCGAAAAGCTCATCGAGGCCCTTCCTGCTTCCGTAAAGCGCATCGAGGTTCTCGACCGTACAAAGGAGCCCGGCTCTCTGCATGAGCCTCTCGCTCTCGATGTCATCGCTGCCCTCAAGGGTTCCAAGTTTGAGTCCGTTCCCGTAATGTGCGGCCGCTATGGTCTTGGTTCCAAGGATACGACTCCTGCCGACATCGTCGCTACTTTCCACAATACGACGAAGCCCGAGTTCACCCTTTCCATCCATGATGATGTCACAAACCTCTCTCTGGATGCCGGCGAGCCCATCGTTACCACTCCCGAGGGCACCACGAACTGCAAGTTCTGGGGCCTCGGCGCTGACGGTACCGTAGGTGCGAACAAGAACTCCATCAAGATCATCGGCGACAACACCGATATGTACGCTCAGGCTTACTTCGATTATGACTCCAAGAAGTCCGGCGGTGTCACCATGTCCCACCTCCGTTTCGGCAAGAAGCCTATTAAGTCCACCTACCTGATTCATAAGGCAAACTTCGTAGCCTGCCACAATCCTTCCTATATCCGGAAGTTCAATATGGTTCAGGAGCTTGTTGACGGCGGTTCCTTCCTGCTGAACTGCCCTTGGACCGTTGACCAGCTCGAGGAGGAAATCCCCGGCCAGGTCAAGAAGTTCATGTATGATCACAAGATCAACTTCTACATCATGAACGGCTCCAAGATCGGCGTAGAAGTAGGTATGGGCCCTACCCGTATCAACACCATCCTTCAGTCCGCATTCTTCTCCATCACGAAGATCATTCCTGAAGAGGATGCCATCAAGTTCATGAAGGACGCTGCTCAGAAGACATACGGCCGTAAGGGTCAGGATGTCGTTGAGAAGAACTGGGCCGCAATCGATGCCGGCGCAGATCCCAAGAACCTGATCAAGGTCGAGATCCCTGAGTCCTGGAAGGACGCAAAGGATGAAGGCCTTGACTTCCCGAAGGCCACCAAGGGCGCAAAGGATGCCATCGACTTCGTAAACAATATCCAGATCAAGGTTTCCGCTCAGGAAGGCAACACCCTGAAGGTTTCCGATGTCCTTCCTTATCAGGACGGCTCCACACCTTCCGGCACAGCTGCTTATGAGAAGCGCGGTATCGCTGTCAATGTTCCCGCATGGGATCCTGCAGCCTGCATCCAGTGTACGTTCTGCTCCCTGGTTTGCCCTCATGCCGCTATCCGTCCGGTAGCCCTTACCGCTGACGAGGCTGCCAAGGCACCCGCTTCCCTGAAGACCACGGATATGAAGCAGATGGACGGCTACAAGTTCGCCATCGTCATTTCCGCTCTCGACTGCACGGGCTGCGGCTCCTGCACGAACGTCTGCCCCGGCAACAAGAAGGCCGAGACCCTCAAGCTCTCCGCTATTGCGGACAATATGTGGGAGCAGGAAGGCTTCGACTATGCCGTATCTCTTCCTACAAAGACAGACGTCGTAGAGAAGTTCAAGGAATCCACCATCAAGGGTTCCCAGTTCAAGAAGCCTCTGCTCGAGTTCTCCGGCGCATGCGCAGGCTGCGGCGAGACTCCTTACCTGAAGCTCGCTACCCAGCTCTTCGGTGACCGGATGTACATCTCGAATGCAACGGGCTGCACCTCCATCTGGGGCAACTCTTCACCTTCGACTCCTTACACCGTAGCAGACAACGGCCACGGCGTAGCCTGGGACAACTCCCTGTTCGAGGACAATGCCGAGTTCGGTTTCGGTATGGTTCTGGCTCAGAATGCCCTTCGAGACGAGATCAAGGAGAAGGTAGAACACCTCGCAGAAGCAGGAAACGCTGCTGCCAAGGAATACCTCGACACATTCGCTGACGGCGCTACAAACGGCGCAGCTACGGACAAGCTCCTTGCCTCCATCGCATCCGATAATTCCGAGGATGCTGCCTTCATCAAGGAGAACAAGGACTTCGCTTCCAAGAAGTCACAGTGGATTGTCGGCGGCGACGGCTGGGGCTTCGATATCGGCTACGGCGGACTTGATCATGTTCTCGCTTCCGGCAAGGATGTCAACGTCCTCATCGTAAACACCGAGGTTTACTCCAACACAGGCGGACAGTCTTCAAAGGCTACCCCTATCGGCGCTGTTGCCCAGTTCGCTGCAGGCGGCAAGGCCGTTAAGCAGAAGGACCTTGCAGCTATGGCTATGTCCTATGGCTATGTATATGTAGCCCAGATCGCCATGGGTGCGAATATGAATCAGACCCTTCAGGCTCTTCGTGAGGCTGAGGCTTACCACGGACCTTCACTTGTCATCGCTTATGCACCCTGCATCAACCATGGCATCAAGGTCAACGGCGGTATGAAGGGCGTTATGACAGAGGAGAAGAGAGCCGTTGACTGCGGTTACTTCAACATCTTCCGTTTCAACCCTGCAGCCGAGGGCAAGAAGCTTACCGTAGACTTCACGGCTACCAAGCCCGAGGAGTATCAGGACTTCCTGAACGGCGAGGTTCGGTACCTGTCCCTGAAGAAGTCGAACCCGACTCACGCAGAGGAAATGTACGCAGCAAACGCTCAGAACGCAAAAGATCATCTCAACTACCTGCAGCGTCTTGAGAAGCTGTACGATCCGGCTGAGCAGTGAAATTAATTTAAAACTGTTTGACGGTTTTAAAGGCCTGCCCCTTGCGGGGCAGGCCTTTTTTAATTACAATAGGGCTATGTTCGACGAATTCATTAACAATTTATTGCGTTTTTTGGGAATATCCAAGGAGAAGGAAATGAGCGAAGAAGTGAAGGAAGAGACAGCTGAAAAGTCCGTGATCGAGCGGGCGGAAGAGGCCATAGGAGAGGGTGCTTCCGCGGAGGAGAAGGATCTTCTGAAGCCGGAAGAGGAATCCGATGACGCCCTCTTTGCCCAGATCGACGCCTTCCGGGCCAAGGCCAAGGAGTTGTCCGGCCTCATTGCCAATAAGCAGGCCAAGGTTGCGGACCTTGAGAACCTCGTCAGCTCCCGGGAGCAGCAGAATGAGAAGCTGAAGGCCGAGCTGGAACTGACCCGGAAGCAGTACAAGGAGCTCGAAGACAAGCTGGACGCCCACTTCGACGCCATGAAGGAGTCTCTGGAGACAGATCTTTCGAAGACGACCGGCGATATGGTTGAAAAGAACCGGGAGGTTCTCGAGCCTGTCCGGGAGACCATCGGCAGCGTCAGCACGGAGCTTTCCGAGGTCAAGGAGACAACGGCGGCCGTGAACAAGTCCGTCTCCGGCATGAAGGAGCAGATCTTCGACAAGGTCCATACCGAAAGCATCCAGTCTTATAAGAACCTGCAGGAATTCATCAAGGAAAACGACCACAGCGAGGACAACCGCCTCTCCATCCTGACCTCCATAGAGAAGGTCAAGGGGGCCATCACATTTGTCGGCGTCCTTTCTGTCATCAATATGGGCATGCTGGTCTGCATGCTCCTGCACATTCTGGGTGTTTTCTGAGGCGGATTTTGCGGAAACAGCCGGTTTTGACCGTTTGAAATTGTTCTACATTAATTGCCTATGACGGATACGAAAGAAAAGGATACAGTATGGGTTATCGGCCACCGGAATCCCGACACGGATTCCGTCTGCGCGGCCGTAGCCTATACCTACCTCAAAAATCAGATTGACGGCCGGTACCAGTACATTGCAAAAAAGGCGGGTCCCCTCAACGGGGAGACCCGCTATGTTTTACGTCGTTTTTCCTGCCCGGAGCCCGGAACGGTTTCCGACGTGAAGACCCAGATCCGGGACCTCAAGTTCCGCCACACGCCCGGCATCTCCTCCCATTATTCTCTGAAGAAGGCCTGGGAGCTCATGAAGGAACAGGATGTCGTCACCCTTCCCATCGTGGACGCAGAAAACCGCCTCGAGGGCATCATCGTAAACGGGGACATCGCTTACTCCTACATGGACGTCTATGATAACAGGGCCCTCGGCCGGGCCCGGACCCAGTACAAGAATATCGTAGAGACACTGGAAGGGAACCTCCTCACAGGCAATATCCACGGCTACTTCGTGACCGGAAAGGTCGTCGTGGCTTCCGGCAACCGGGAGGCCATCCGAAACGAGATTGAGGCAGACGACCTGGTCATTCTCGGAAACGTCCGGGAGCGGCAGGAGATTGCCCTTGAAAAGCGACCTTCCTGCATGATCGTGACCGGAGTGAAGACCCTTCCGGAGGACATCATAAAAAAGGCTGCCTCCATCGAGTGTGTCCTGATTGCCACGGAGTACGACTCCTTCACGGTGGCCCGCCTCATCAACCAGTCCATGCCCATCAAGTTTTATATGACGAAGAAGGACCTGGAGACCTTCGAACTCGACGACACTGTGGACGACGTGCGGGAGCGCATGGCGAAGATCCGCCACCGGGATTTTCCGGTCCTCGACGGGGACGGGCACTACATGGGCATGTTTTCCCGCCGGAACCTCCTCAATATGGAGCGGAAGAAGCTGATTCTCGTGGATCATAATGAAAAGAGTCAGGCCGTTGAAGGCATAGACGAGGCCGAAATTCTTGAAATCATTGACCACCACCGTATAGGCTCCCTCGAGACCATCCAGCCCATCTACTTCAGAAACCAGCCCCTCGGCTGCTCCTCTACCATCATCTACCGCATGTATCAGGAGAATAATGTAGAGATACCGGGGCAGATCGCAGGCCTCATGCTTTCCGCCATCATCTCGGATACCCTCATGTTCCGGTCCCCGACCTGCACGGAATTTGATGAGGAAGCCGGCCATGCCCTGGCTGCGATTGCGGGAGTGGATATAGAAGAACTGGCCAATGCCATCTTTGAGGCGGGCTCGGACTTTGCCGGAAAGAGCGACGAGGAGATTTTCTATCAGGACTTCAAGGTCTTTCACGACGGGGACATCTCATTCGGCGTGGCCCAGGTTTCTGCCGTATCCGCCCAGGAGCTGTCAAATGTAGGTGACCGCCTGCAGGGGTATCTGAAAAACGTCCTGGCAGACCAGAACCTGTCCATGGTCTTTATGCTGCTCACGAATATCATTAAGCAGGGCTCCATGGTCATCTTTGACGGGAAGGAAGCGGATGCCATACTGACGACGGCCTTCGGGAGTGAGTGCCTGAAGGAGAATCCCGCCCGGGCGGACCTGCCCGGCGTCGTGTCGAGAAAGAAGCAGTTCATCCCGAACATTATGGAGGCTCTGGCCAGACGGAATGAGTGATCTTTTCTGCATATACGAAATCAATGGAACGGAAGACGAAGAGGCGCTGTTTTCAGCCCTTTCTGCGGAGCGGCAGGCCCATGTACGGGCTGCTTCCGCGGAGACGGTTCGAAGGGAGCGCCTCTTTTCATCGTTTCTCCTTGAGTTCCTGCTGAGAGAGGCCGGATATGCGGGGGTTTTACATTATTCATATACGAAAAGAGGAAAGCCGTACATAGAAGGCGGGCCCTGCTTTTCCATCAGCCACTCGTACCCCTTTATAGCGGCGGCCGTGGCGGATGAGCCTGTCGGCATCGATATCGAACTCCTCGATGAGGCAAAGCGCAAGGGGTGGAAGGCGGTAGCCAGAAGCCGCTTCGGTTCCCTGCACGGGAAGCAGTGGGCAGAAACAGGGGATTTCGGTTCATTTCTATCCTACTTCACCCGGGCCGAGGCCTATGCCAAGATGAAGGACATTCCCCTGACGGAACTCCTTGCGGGAGAGAATTGGGAAGAGAAAGCCGCAGCCGTTTCCGTTACAAAAAGGGCAGGAAGCTGTATCTATACAGTAGCGGGACCTGCCTTGAAAGAAAGTTCACCTCCGCTCGGACTGAGTTGAAACTTGGCCGAGTTTCCTTGAAATGGGACGGGTAAGTGTTATGATGTCCGTGTTGCTTACGAAGAAAGGTATGGAGCTTTCCAATGAGACAGGTCTTTTCCATCCTGGTCGAGAATACGTCCGGGGTCACGAGCCACATTTCCGGCCTCTTTTCCCGGCGGGGCTATAATATTGACTCCTTTTCGGCCAATATCACGTCCGACCCCAGAGTCACCCGCATCACGATTACGACGAGCGGGGACGAGCAGATTCTCGAGCAGATAGAAAAGCAGATTGCAAAGCTCGAAGACGTCATCGATGTCTACGTCCTGCCGCCGGAGTCTTCGGTCACCCGGGAGCTCATGCTCGTGAAAATCGCGGCGACGGCCGAGGAGAGGACAGGGGTCCTTTCCATCACGGAAATCTTCAAGGGCAAGGTCGTGGATGTGACCCACGACACCATGGTCATCGAGGTGACGGGGCATACGGAGAAGCTTGAAAGTTTCCTGGATATGCTTTCGGATTACGACATCCTTGAGCTGGCCCGGACCGGGGTGACCGGTCTCACGCGCGGGGGAGCGGTATCGACTCCGCCGGCCGATCTGGATTGATATTCCGCTGAGGTTCCTTCTCATGGAGCTTTCAACGGGTATTGATAGAAAAAAGAGATTACTTATTTACTTAGCAGGAGGAAAAGATAACATGTCGGATCAGGCAAGAATTTTCTATCAGGAAGACTGTGACCTCAAGAATCTTCAGGGCAAGAAGATCGCCATCATTGGCTACGGCAGCCAGGGCCACGCACATGCGCTGAACCTCAAGGATTCGGGCTGCGACGTCATCGTAGGTCTCTATAAGGGCTCCAAGTCCTGGAAGAAGGCCGAGGATCAGGGCCTCAAGGTCTATACTGCAGCAGAGGCTGCCAAGCAGGCCGACATCATCATGATCCTCATCAATGACGAGCTGCAGGCGGATATGTACAAGAAGGACATCGAGCCGAACCTCGAGTCCGGCAATATGCTCATGTTCGCCCACGGCTTCAATATCAACTATAAGTGCATCGTTCCTCCCGCTGACGTCGACGTTGCCATGATCGCTCCCAAGGCGCCCGGCCACACCGTACGGAGTGAGTATCAGGAAGGCAAGGGAACGCCCTGCCTTATCGCTGTCGAGCAGGACGCTACAGGCAAGGCCTGGGACATTGCCCTCGCTTATGGCGCAGGCATCGGCGGAGCCAGAGCCGGCCTTCTGGAGACCACATTCCGTACCGAGACAGAGACCGACCTCTTCGGTGAGCAGGCAGTCCTCTGCGGCGGCGTATGCGCCCTGATGCAGGCAGGCTTCGAAACCCTCTGCGAGGCCGGCTACGATCCCCGGAACGCATATTTCGAGTGCATTCACGAGATGAAGCTCATTGTCGACCTCATCTACCAGTCCGGATTTGCCGGCATGCGCTACTCCATCTCCAACACTGCTGAGTACGGCGACTATATCACCGGCCCGAAGATCGTCACCGAGGACACGAAGAAGGCTATGAAGCAGATTCTCGACGACATCCAGTCCGGAAAGTTCGCATCCGAGTTCATGCAGGAGATGTCCTCCGGCCGCAAGGCTCACTTCCTCGCAATGCGGAAGCGCGCATCCGAGCATCCTTCAGAGAAGATCGGAGCAGAGATCCGGAAGCTCTACTCCTGGAACAATGAGTCGGATAAACTCATTAATAACTAAAATTTTGTTAGAGAGTTAAGGCGGCGGCGCGCCCCTTCGGGGGTGCGCCGCTATTGCTATATCTAAAATGGAAAGTAAACGAAAGGAGAGAAGCGTATGGGAATGACCATGTCGCAGAAGATTCTGGCGGCCCATGCCGGCCTGCCTGAGGTGAAGGCCGGGCAGCTGATTGAGGCGGATCTGGACCTCGTTCTCGGAAACGACATCACGACCCCCGTCGCCATAGATGTCTGTGAGAAGATGCACGGAAAGGGCGTTTTTGACAGGGAAAAGATCGCCCTGGTCATGGACCACTTCGTTCCCAATAAGGACATCAAGTCTGCCGAGCACACGAAGCAGGTCCGGGAATTTGCCGCGGAAAACGGGGTCGTCAACTATTTCGACGTCGGTGAGATGGGCATAGAGCACGCCCTCCTTCCCGAAAAAGGCCTGACCGTGGCCGGGGACCTCATCATCGGAGCGGATTCCCATACCTGCACCTACGGGGCCCTGGGCGCCTTCTCCACCGGCGTCGGCTCCACGGACATGGCAGCCGGCATGAAGACGGGCAAGGCGTGGTTCAAGGTTCCGTCGGCTATCAAATTTGTTCTCAAGGGAAAGCCGGCGCCTTACATTTCCGGCAAGGACATCATCCTCCACATCATCGGAATGATCGGGGTAGACGGAGCTTTATATCAGTCCATGGAATTTGTCGGTGAAGGAATTCAGTATCTCACCATGGACGACCGCTTCACGATTGCCAATATGGCCATCGAGGCCGGCGGCAAGAACGGCATTTTCCCGGTGGATGAAAAGACAGAAGAGTACATGAAAGCGCATTCCAAAAAGACGCCGACTGTCTATGAAGCGGACCCGGATGCGGAGTACACGGCAGAATATACGATTGACTTATCAAAGCTTCGTCCGACGGTTTCTTTCCCCCATCTGCCTTCGAATACGAAGACGGTGGATGAAGTCGGCGATGTGAAAATCGATCAGGTCGTCATTGGTTCCTGCACGAACGGGCGGATTTCCGACCTTGAAATTGCGGCGAAGATTCTCGAGGGGAAGCACGTGGCAAAGGGCCTCCGCGTCATCGTAATTCCCGCGACCCAGGCCGTCTACCTCGAAGCCATGGAGAAGGGCTATTTAAAGACCTTCGTCGAGGCCGGCGCAGTCGTATCCACTCCGACCTGCGGGCCCTGCCTGGGCGGCTATATGGGCATCCTGGCGGCCGGAGAGCGGTGTGTCTCCACCACGAACCGCAACTTCGTCGGCCGCATGGGCGATGTGACATCAGAGATCTACCTCGCGAGCCCGGCGGTAGCCGCTGCGAGCGCCGTCACCGGTTACATCACGGATCCCGCGAAGGTTTGAAAGGAGGAGACTTTTCATGGAAAACGCAAAAGGACAGGTATTCCGCTATGAAGACAATGTGGATACCGACGTCATCATTCCGGCCCGGTACTTAAACTCCTCCAAACCCGAGGAACTGGCGGAGCACTGCATGGAGGATATCGACAAGGACTTTACGAAGAAGGTCAAAAAAGGCGATATCATCGTGGCCGGCAAGAACTTCGGCTGCGGCTCCTCCCGGGAGCATGCCCCCATTGCCATCAAGGCTTCCGGCATCTCCTGCGTCATAGCCGAGACCTTCGCCCGGATCTTCTACAGGAATTCCATTAATATCGGCCTTCCCATCATAGAGTGCGCCGAGGCCTCGAAGGAGATTAGTGAAGGAGACACCGTAGCTGTAGATTTTCAGACCGGCGTCATCACGGACGAGACGACGGGTAAGTCCTACCAGGGTCAGTCCTTCCCGCCCTTCATGCAGAACCTCATCGACGCAGGCGGGCTCGTGAACTACATCAACGCCAAGTAATTGGGCGGGGACGGATTTTGAATGGGGACGGTTCTTGTAAGAGAACCGTCCCCATTCACAGGCAGAATATTGACATATACCTGAAAAACGGGTATATTATTTTTATGATAAAGTCGTTTGCCGATAGCGAAACAGAAAAGATTTTTCACCAGCAGTTTTCTACAAAATTGCCGCAAAATATTCAGAAAACTGCTTTGCGCAAGCTGATGATGATTGATGATGCTGAAAGCCTTGATGACCTGCGGGTTCCACCGGCGAATCACTTGGAGCAGCTGCAGGGAGACCGGAAAGGACAGTACAGTATCCGGATTAATGATCAGTATCGGATCTGTTTTATATATTCGGATGGGGATTTCTTTTCTGTGGAGATCGTAGATTATCATTGAGGGTTGAAAATGAAGAAATATATAGAAACACCGAAAATGAGTGAAATCCTGTTGGAAGAGTTCATGCAGCCGATGGAAATTTCAGCTTATCGCCTTGCAAAGGATATTCATGTTCCCGTATCCAGAATTCAGGACATTCTTCATGACCGGCGAAAAATCACGGCCGATACATCCGTTCGTCTTGGTCGCTACTTTGGCGTTTCTCCGCGGTATTTTCTGAATATGCAGGACGACATAGATATACGAAATATTGAAATTGAAAGTCGCGAAGATCTTGAGAAAATCAAGACTGTACAATACGCCTGATATTCATACTGGTATTTCCTCCCCTTCTTCTGGAAGGGGAGATTTTTTGGAGAAATATTGATGTCCATTCGTATCGCCTGCCTCGAGGACGAAGTGCCCCAGGCACAGGCCCTGAAAGAGAACCTTCTTTCATGGGGGAATGAGAATAATATAAAGCCCGGGGTGGACCTGTATCAAGGCGCGGAACAGTTCCTTTTCGAGCTGGACGGGAAAGGGCAGGTCCCCTATGACCTCCTCCTTCTTGACATTTCCATGGGGGAGATGGACGGCTTTTCCCTGGCGGAGAAGATCCGGGAGAAGGACCGGTCTGTGAAGATTGCGTTTCTCACATCAGATCCTTCCCGGGTTTTCGACGGCTACGAGGTGGGGGCTTTTCGGTATCTTCTGAAGCCGGTGACCGCAGAAAAACTGAATGAGCTGATGACGGCCTTTCTTGCCGGGCAGAAGGAAAGCGAAGAAAGCTACGTCCTTCTGGAAAGCGGCGGAGAGAATGTGAAGGTGGCACTGTCTGCCGTCAAGCATATCGAGGCGGACGGTCATTATGTGAATGTGGTGACGGATGCGGAACACTTACGTCTGCATCGGAATTATAAGGACGTGCTGGAGCAGCTCAATGCGGCCGGACAAAAAGCAGATACGGAGATGGACAATGCTGCTGTCGGAACAGCAGGTACCCTCCTTTTTGTCGAATGCCGGCGCGGCCTTTCCGTCAATATTTCCCGTGTCGATTCCATCGGAAAAGAGGAACTCTGCCTTGACGACGGAACCCGCCTTCCGGTCAGCCGGGGCTGTGTGAAGCAGGTAAACTCCGCCTTTATAGCATGTAACCGGAAGGAGGACATGTTTTGAAGACAACCGTTTTTGTCTGCCTGATCCTTGCCGCCATCTTTTTCATTATTGTCCTGTCTGTTCTCGTCATCCGGCAGATTCTGAAAAAGTCCTACGAAAAGGCCGTCATCAACTACCAGAACAAGCTCCTTTCGCAGGAGATGGAGGAGGTCCAGCATATCTACCTCACCATGCGGGGCTGGCGGCACGACTATCACAATCATATGCAGTCCATCAAGGCTTATCTCGCGAAGGACAATATCGAAGAGGCAAGAGAGTACTTAGACAAGCTGGAGACGGATCTTGACGATATCCGCCTCCTTTTCGATACCGGAAATCTCAATGTGGACGCTATCTTAAATGCGAAGATTTCTCTGGCCCTCGAGAACGGCATCCCCTGTGATTATAAGGCCGTAATTCCGAAAGAACTCCCTGTCAGCGATCTTGACCTCTGCGTCATCATCGGAAACCTCATAGACAATGCGGTCGAGTCCTGCCGCAACGTTCCCAAGGAGAAGCAGTTCCTCCGTCTCTACATCGGTCCTCTCAAGAAACAGCTCTACATCTCTGTTTCCAACGCCACGAATGAAGTCGTGCGGAAGCTCGATTCCGAGTACATCTCAAAGAAGCGGGGCGACCACGGCCACGGCCTGCAGCGGATCTCCGACGCTGTGGAGAAAAACAACGGCTTCATCAACCGGAAGAATGAGCCGGGCGTTTTTGTGACGGAAATCATGCTGCCGCTTGCAGGGGCTGCCGTCAAATGAAGAGGGCAGAAGTGCCCTCTGCGCTTTACATTAGTCATGCAACTCGTGCACGGATGGAATCCATTCGTGCATTTTTTGTGACCGAATGAAAAATTCTGCTAGGATAAAATCTGTTGAAAAGAAGAATTCCATGAACAGGATGAGCGGAGGAAAGTATGAGTGAAGAAATGAAACATGAACAGCCGCAGCTCGAGCGGCACAGTATCCTCAGTAATATTATTTATGCCTTTCAGCCGGTGCTGAAGAGGAACCCGACATTTCTGCCTGGTTTCCTTGCAGAGATTCTTCTGAAGGTCTTCCTGCCGGTCCTCGGCTCTTACGTCAGCGACAGGGTCGTTGCGGCAGCGGCCGGCCGGCAGCCGGTTCTTACGGTGATTCTTTCCATAGGGACCATCTTTTTGATCTACGGTCTGGTGACGGGTCTTTCTTCTTTCTTTAAGCAGATGGATGAGATGCGCTACATGGAGGGACGTGTTGCCATCTTCTTCCCGCTTGCGATGCAGAAGTGGCTTTCCCTGTCCCTTTCCCAGATGGAAGATCATGCCGTGAGGAAAAAGGCAGAGGCCGCGGAAGAAGCTACCGGAAATAATGACGAGGGCTTTGAAGACCTCATGAGGGATACCATTGTTTTCGCTGCGGATGCCCTGGGTCTTCTCGTATATATCGCATTTTTCGGCTTCCTGGATGTCCGACTCATGCTGCTGATCATCCTGGTCGGCCTGACCACAGCCATCTTGTCTCTGGTTACCGAGAAATGCTTTCGTAAGGAGATGCAGCGCTATTTCGAGCTCTACGGGCAGAAGGCTTATCTGGACAAGACGGCGGTCAATATTGCTGCCGGAAAGGATATAAGGGTATTTGACCTGTCTCCCTATCTGTCAAAGAAATTCAATCATGTGGCAAAGGATATGACCCGGGCCCGAAGCCGGTATTTTCTTGTCCGCTTTCTCTGTTCCGACGCAGCCGGGGCAGTGCTCGCGGCCTTGCGGGATCTGGTCTGCTACATTTATCTCATCGGAAGGATGCAGTCCGGAATGCCCATAGACAGCTTCGTCTTCTATCTGGGACTGATTTCGGGCTTCGCCGCCTGGTTCACGGAGCTTGGAGGGTGCTTCGCCGAGTTTCGTATCAATTCCCATATGATTGACAGCTACCGGGATTATCAGGACCTCGGGACCGATATGAAGAATGAGGGAGAAGTGCCGGAGGAAGGCTTCGGGGAAATCTCCATTGAATTCGACCATGTTTCTTTTGCCTATCCGGAAATGAAGGGGAAGAAGGTTCTGGACGATGTCTCATTTTCCGTTTCAGCCGGGGAGAAGATTGCCCTCGTCGGAATCAACGGGGCGGGAAAGAGCACCCTGGTGAAGCTCATGTCCGGTCTCTACCTTCCGACTTCCGGCGCTGTCCGGATCAATGGAATCGATACGCGGGACTTAAACCGGCGGGAACTCATGCAGCATGAGGCTGCCATTTTTCAGCAGACATTTCTGACGGACTATTCCATAGGCGAAAATGTGACATTCTCGGAAAACTATGAAGAGGGGAAAGTGCTTGATGTTTTAAGGCAGGCGGGACTTTCCGAAAAGGTCGATTCTCTTCCGGAAGGCCTTGCCACCTGTCTCGGGAAACGGGTGCAGGAGGACGGCATCAGTCTGTCGGGCGGAGAGGCCCAGAAGCTGCTTTTAGCCAGGGCTCTCTATCGGAACCCTTCCTTCGTCCTTCTGGACGAGCCGACGGCCGCCCTCGATGCCCTGGCAGAGGCGGCTGTCTATGAAAATTATTCTGAAAATATGAAGGGGAGGACAGCGGTTTTCATATCCCACCGGCTGGCGTCGACCCGCTTCTGCGACCGGATTCTTCTCCTTTCCGGCGGACAGATTAAAGAAGAGGGAACCCATGACGAACTGATGGCGAGATCAGGAGAATACGCGGCCCTTTTCAATGTGCAGGCGAAATACTATCAGGAAGACGCGGCAGAGGAGGCCCGGGCATGAATAATGAAAAGCGTGAAGAGCGGATGTCCATCATGGATATGCTGCATTTCGTTTCTTTTCAGGCAAAGCACTTTCCCCAGGTGAAGATCTTTCTCTTTCTCGGGGCAGTGAGCGGGGCGCTGATTTCCTATGTGAACAGCTTTCTCTACGCAGGAATTCTGAATGCGCTGCTTGTCAGGGATTATGCGGATGCAGAGCGGACAGCCCTTCTGCTGGTCGGAATCGTCCTGCTTCTGGGTCTCCTGTCGACTCTCTCCAGATTTCTCTACCGGTCTTCGTCCCTTGGCAGCAACTTTGACACCAAGGGGAGGACGAATGAGAAATCCTATACCATAAGTTTCGCAAGGCTGGAGGATGAGACGACCCTTCAGAAGATCCAGCGGATCAAAAACGGGGAGAACGGTCATGGCAGTATCCCTGAGCAGATGGATGAAATCTATCAGTTTTTCTGCAGTCTGGTTTCCATCATCTGCGCAGCTCTATTTCTCTTCGTCCTTCTTCTTCAGACCGATTTTTCAAAGGAAGCGGTTTCCGCCTTCTTAATTTCCACGGCGGTGCTTCTCACCGCCTTTGCCCTGGTACTCAAAGTCCAGCGGTGGGCTTCCAAGAAAACCGGGGAGGAGTCCGTGGCCATGTTCCGGCGGAATGAAAAGAACAATACGCTTGCCCTCTACCTCACGGAACTGACACTGGATGAAGCGTCCGCACCGGACAAGGTCCTCTACCATCTGGCGGACTACTTCGGGAAAAAGTATGTCGTCATCGAGAAAATGTCCATAGGCTATGGGGCGTTCGGAATCTTCAGGGGGAAATATTCAGGTCTTACCACCTTTTCCTTCGAGCTCCTGGCCGGGCTGACCTACGTCGTCATTGCCTTAAAGGCCATGACCGGGTCCGTTTCTCCCGGAGATGTCCTCATGTATGCCGGAGCCGTCATCACGATGATGGAGGCCATCCGGAAGGCTTCCGCGAGCCGGATTAATATCAATTACAGTAATGAGTACTTAAAGACCTACGAGGAATTCATAAACGACAGGGACATGGACTACGACGGGACCCTGCCGGTGGAGAAGCGGACGGACAATGAATACCGCCTGGAGTTTCAAAATGTCTCCTTCAGGTATCCCGGGGCAGAGGATTATGTGCTGAAAAATATTAATATAAAATTCAGGATTGGTGAAAAACTTGCGCTTGTCGGCTTAAACGGGGCGGGGAAGACGACGCTGATAAAGCTCCTCCTGCGGCTCTATGAACCGACAGAGGGGCAGATCCTTTTAAACGGAATTGACATCCGTCTCTACGACTACCGGGAGTATATGACCATCTTCGGGGTCGTCTTCCAGGACTACCAGCTTTTTGATTTTCCTTTGGATGAGAATATCGCCTGCTCTGAAGAACCGGATGAGAAGAGAATCGCCGAGGTACTTGAAAAGGTTGGCCTGACCGAGCGGGTTTCCAAGATGAAGAACGGGGTCCATACCGTCCTCTCCCACGAGACAGCGGAAGAGGGAGAAAACCTGTCCGGCGGGGAAGCTCAGAAGGTGGCCATTGCAAGAGCCCTTTACAAGGACGCCCCGTTCGTCATCCTCGACGAACCGACGGCGGCTCTCGATCCTATTGCGGAGGCGGAAATCTATGAGAACTTCCGCGAGCTCGTCGGGGACAAAACCTCCATCTATATTTCCCACCGCATGTCCTCCTGCCGTTTCTGCGACCGCATCATTGTGCTGTCTGGCGGCGGCATAGCGGAGGAAGGCACCCACGAGGATCTCCTGCAGGCGGGCGGCCTCTACGCCGAGCTCTTCAACACCCAGGCGCAGTACTACCAGACGGCGTGAAAATTCAATTTCCCATGTACCCTGTGAAAGTCCCTGCTTTCGACAATTTCGGAAGCAGGGCCTTTTTTCGCGCGGCTACTCTATCCCTCGTCCATTGCATTCCTAAAAATTGCTTCAGATTGTCCCTTGACATAACTGTTCATATAATGTATATATACAATATAAACAGAAAGAACAGAAGAAACAGGAAGGACAGATGTTATTTTGAAAGAGAAAGTGTGAATACATGAAAATCATGCAGACAAGCGGGGTGCCTATCTACCGGCAGATTGCAGCTGCCTTTCAGGAGGA
>CAZOYS010000010.1:0-28378 GCA_964584155.1 uncultured Lachnospiraceae bacterium | reverse complement strand
TTGAATGGGAGTGGAAGAAAGGAGAATTTCACTATGAAGAAGAAAGTTCTAAGCGCACTTCTTGCAGGCGTCATGGCCTTCGCGCTGGCCGCCTGCGGTTCCTCATCTGGAAACTCAGGCAGTTCGGGGAGCAGTGACTCCTCATCTTCGGATGCTTCATCCGGAGACACCATAGTGATCGGCTCCATCACTCCCAATACCGGCGGATTTGCAACGGCCGGTCTCGCCTGCGTCAACGGCATGGACCTGGCTGTCGAGGAAATCAATGCCGCCGGCGGCATCAACGGCAAACAGGTCGAGATGAAGCATATGGATGACCAGATGGATTCCACCGAGTGTCTGAACGCCTTCAACTCTCTTGTGGCAGATGGAGTTTCCTGTATCGTCGGCTCCCTCGCTTCTTCGAATACATCCGCAATTACCGATGCGGCAAACGAGGAGGAGACGGTCCTCATCACTCCTGCATCAACTGCCGATTCCATCACGACGGAAGATGACTATGTATTCCGGGCCTGCTACGCCGACTCCTTCCAGGGCGCCATCGCAGCCGCCTATGCAAAGCAGCAGGGCTATACTGATGTCGGCGTTGTTTACTGCGCGGCCGATACCTATTCCAAGGGTCTTTATGATTCCTTCAAGGCAGCCTGCGAAAAGTACGGCATCAATATCGCAGCCGAAGAATCCGTAGCGACCATGGATGTTCAGGTTTATACGAACCAGTTCACCTCCATGGTAAACGCCGGCGTCGAATTCGTCTATGCGCCTTTCTACTATGACTCAGTAGGACCTTTACACGGGTGAGGTCCTTCCGCCGGATTCCAATGACTACGTCTCGACGAAGAATCTTTTCGCCTTCCAGGCCAAGGTCATCAAGGAGATGGCGAAGACGGAATCCTGCATTATTATAGGCCGCTGCGCCGACTTCCTTCTGTCCGACTATCCCAATGTTTTCAGGGTTTTTCTGCATGCTCCTCTTGAATTTCGCAAGGCCCGGGTCAAGGCCGACAACGAGACCTTCTCCGACCGGGAGGTCATGAAGCGGATTCACGACTGCGACAAGCGGCGGGCCGACTACTATAAGTACTATACCGGCGACAACTGGTTTGATGCCCGCCATTTCGACGTCTCCCTCGATACGTCCGTTCTCGGCGTTGACGAGACGGCGAAGTACATTGAAAAGCTCCTGCCCATGTTCACGGGGAAAGGGGATTGATTATGACAAGAAAACTCGAGGTATCGGAACTTGCGAAGAATTATCCGGAGTCGGACATCCGGAAGATGTTTGAATATGCCCGGGAGAATCCGGACATCATTAATATGAGTGCCGGGGATCCGAATTTTGAGACCCCGAAGTATGTGAAGGAAGCTGCGAAAAATGCCATAGATGAGGGCTACACCCATTACTGTCCGACGCTGGGAATACCGGAGCTCCGTACCGCCATAGCGGATATGTATTCTCCTCTCTGGCCGGGGCTTCAGATGCACAATGTCGCCATCGGGGTCGGGGCCCTGGAGTCCATGACCCTGGCCCTTTTGGCTATTCTCGACAAGGGGGACGAGGTCCTTCTTCCCGAGCCCTATTTTACAAACTATCTTGGGCAGATTATGATCGCCGGCGGCGTTCCCGTCACGGTTCCCGTCAGCGAGGAGAATGATTACATCGTACAGACCGGTGATCTTGAAAAGGCCCTGACGGAGCGGACCAAAGTCATCATTATAAACTCCCCGAACAATCCCGTCGGCAGCGTGATGAAGAAGGAAGATATCCTTGCAGTAGCTGACTTTGCAAAAGAGCATGACCTTTTCATCTTCTCCGACGAGCCCTATGACAAGATCGTATTCGGAGACGACTTCTTTTCCTTCGCCAATGTGGAAGAGGTCAGGGACCGGCTCTTCCTATTCAACAGCTTTTCCAAGGCCTATGCCATGACGGGCTGGCGGTTGGGGTATGTCATCTTCGATGAAAAGTACGAGCCCTACATCAGTCATATTCAGGAAGGCATGGTCTCCTGTGTCAACACTTTCATACAGTATGCGGCTCTGGCGGCCCTGAAAGGACCCAGAGATGAGCAGAAGGCCATGGTAGCCGAATACGAAAAGCGGCGGGACATTGCCGTGGCCGGCTTTAATGCCATTCCCGGAATTTCCTGCAAGAACTTCACGGGCAGCTTCTATGCCTTCCTGAACATCAAGGCCTTCGGCAAGTCTTCGAACGACTTCGCCTGGGAGCTCTGCAAGGAGGCCCGGGTATCGACGGTTCCCGGCACGGCCTTCGGGGTTTCGGGCGAGGGCTATATCCGCCTGGCCCTGACGACATCGGCGGAGGACCTCAAAGAAGCCATCCGCCGTATTGATTCCTATGTCCGAAAGGCTTACCCTGATATCATATGAATAATGTAAAGCAGGCAGTTCCCCAAAGCTGAAGTGAGGCGGGCAGCCTGAAGAAATATTCGGGAATCAGGTGGGCAAATGAAATTATTCTTTTATCAGTTCCGGGACTATGAGGAACTCGAGTTCTGCGAGAAGTACAGCAAAGAGTATGGAATAGAATACGGGACGACGCCCCTTCCTCCGTCCCCGGAGACGGCGGAGCTCTGCAGGGGCTATGAGGCGGTTTCCATGAACCCTTCAGACATGTCGGCTCCCGTCATTGAAAAGATGCATGCGGTCGGGGTCAAATATATCTGCGGCCGGTCCATAGGCTATGACCATATAGATCTGGCCGCCGCAAAGCGGCTCGGCATGCGGGTCTCAAATGCCTCCTATCCGCCGGAAGCCGTGGCGAACTACGCCATCATGCTCATGCTGATGTGCCTTCGGAAGATGAATATCATCATGGAGAGGGCGGCGGTGCAGGACTTCACCCTTCCCGGAAAGATGGGCCGGGACATTTCATTTTCCACCGTCGGAGTCATCGGGACCGGGAAAATCGGAACGACTGTAATCAAACACCTTTCCGGCTTCGGCTGCCGCATTCTCTGCACGGACCCCTATGAAAACGAGGAGGCAAAGAAGTACGCGGAGTATGTCGACTACGACACCCTGTTCAGGGAGTGCGACGTCATCACCCTCCATACGAATGCGACGGAAGAGAATTACCACCTCCTGAACGCGGAGGCCTTCTCGAAGATGAAGGAGGGGGTCATCATCATCAACACGGCCCGGGGCAGCCTCATCGATACGGATGCATTGATTTCCGCCCTCGAAAGCGGGAAGGCGGCAGCGGCCGGCCTTGATGTCATAGAGCACGAGATGGGCCTCTACTATAATAATAAAGTCACGGATGTCATTGCCAATAAGGACTTTGCTCTCCTCCGGACATTTCCCAATGTCGTCATCACTCCCCATACGGCCTTCTATACGAGGGCTTCCATAGAAAACATGGTGAAGAGCGCCTTCGACTCCGCCCTGGCATTTGAAAGAAATGAACCGACATTTCACGAAGTAAAACTGTGAAGCTGGTACAGCTTATCTTGAGGCAATACGGATAAGAAAATATTCCCATATTTGGTGCTGCCGCCGGTCTGTCCTCCCGGACCGGCGGCTTTTTTGTATCGCAAAAATTCCCCTCTTGAAAGTACGAAATTTTTGGGCTATACTTTCCGAAAGAAATGCAAGTTTGAACTGAATCTCTTTGGCGATATTTCACTTCTATTTTGCCGATACCTGCGGCAGACAATCCCATTTACATTGAATACATCCGATTGAATGAGTTTTACAGTACCTGTAATTATTTCTGAGGGGGATTTCTTTTTATGAACAGAGAACAGTATGAATCACTGAAGGCCGTGGACCTGAAGGAGATTGCAAAAAACCGGGGTGTGAAGAGCGCCACGAGGTACAAGAAGGAGGACCTGATCGAGCTCATGCTGAAGCTCGATGAGGATGAGGCTGAAAAAGCTAAGCCTGCGGAGAAAGCTCCGGAAAAAGAGAAGAAGAGCACGGCTCAGGAGGAGAAGAAGCCTGCCCGCAGACCCGGCCGCCCGGCCAAGAATGCCCGGTCTCTCCAGGAGGAAAATCATTCCGCGGCAGCGCACAGGCAGGAGACCGTGAAAACGACGGAACATGTGCAGGAGGAACGTCCTTCTGAAGAGAGACCTGCCCCTGCAGCTGAAGAGAAGGCAGCGGAAGAGCACCACGAGAAGAAGATACCCCAGTACGACGATGCGCGGCCCTGCGAGGGCTTCCTCGAGGTGCTGACGGACGGCTACGGTTTTCTGAGGTCCAACGGCTTCATGTCGGGAGACAACGATATCTATGTGTCTCCTTCTCAGATCCGCCGCTTCAACTTAAAGACCGGCGACGTCGTGACGGGTTCCACGAGAAAGAACAATCCCAACGACAAGTTCGGAGCCCTTCTCTATATCGACACGATCAACGGCATGAATCCGGAGGTGGCGGCTCACCGGCCGAACTTTGAGGACCTGACGCCTATTTTCCCGAACGAGCGCATCCGGCTCGAAACGCCCGGAGCGCCTCTGGCCGTCCGTATCATCGACTTCATTTCCCCCATAGGAAAGGGCCAGAGAGGCATGATCGTCTCCCAGCCCAAGGCCGGCAAGACGACCCTCCTGAAGCAGATCGCAAAATCCGTGACGGCCCAGTATCCGGACATGCATTTAATCATTCTCCTGATTGACGAGCGGCCTGAAGAAGTTACGGACATGAAGGAATCCGTCACGGGAGACAATGTCTCCGTCGTCTATTCGACATTCGATGAGCTTCCGGAGCATCATAAGAGGGTTTCCGAAATGGTCATCGCCCGGGCCAAGCGCCTCGTGGAGCAGGGCCAGGACGTCATGATCCTCCTTGACTCCATCACCCGCCTCGCCCGGGCTTATAACCTCACGGTCACTCCCTCCGGAAAGACCCTGTCCGGCGGTCTCGATCCCACGGCCCTCTACAGCCCCAAGCGCTTCTTCGGAGCTGCCCGGAACATGCGGGAGGGCGGCAGCCTTACCATCCTGGCCACGGCCCTTGTGGATACGGGCAGCAAGATGGACGACGTCGTCTTCGAGGAATTCAAAGGCACCGGCAATATGGAACTTGTCCTTGACCGCAAGCTCTCCGAGAAGAGAGTCTTCCCGGCCATTGACCTGGCCCGGTCCTCGACCCGGAGAGAGGACCTGCTTCTTTCAAAAGAGGAACTCGTGGCGGCCGACTATGTACGAAAGGCCCTGTCCGGCCTCAAGAAAGAAGAAGCCGGCGAGGCCATTGTCCGCCTCTTCTCGACGTCAAAGACGAATCTCGAGTTCACGAAGAATGTCATCCTGCGGCGGGGCGTTTTCTGACGGGACTGCTTCGCAGCCCTCGCGGAATCCGTGAACTGTAACCTGCAGCTTTCAGGTATTTGGCGGCCTCCGAAAAAACTTCTTGCTTTTATGTCTTCCGGGTGCTATAGTATGGGAGTTGTTTTACGGGATGTTATCGCGAAAAGCCTTTCGCGCCAATACGGGTAGTCCGGCGGAGACGCCGGGAGACTTTTATTTCTATTATTTTTTGTGAGGTGTTCTATCATGAGAAAGGGAATTCATCCTACCTACTATCAGGCAACCGTTACCTGCAACTGCGGCAATACCTTCGTTACAGGCTCTACGAAGGAGAGTCTGCACGTCGAGATCTGCTCCAAGTGCCATCCTTTCTACACAGGCCAGCAGAAGCAGGCGAAGGCAAAGGGCCGGATCGACAAGTTCAACAAGAAATACGGCATTACAGAGTAGCATAGGCGGCTGGGGTTTTTGCGTTCTTTTATAAGCCCCGCCGGGCCGTATTATAGCTGATTGAAAAAAGGCTGAGGTGGGATTTCTCCTGCCTCAGCCTTTTTTATACTAATGTACACCTTTTATCTTTTGGAAAGCAGAATCCCCGGCCCGTATTGCGACAGGATTCTGACCTGAAACGGAGTTTGTACTCATGAAATATTCTGGCATCGGCGGGCAGGCCGTCATGGAAGGCATCATGATGCGAAACAGTGATGCTTACAGCCTTTCCGTCCGCCTTCCCGACGGGACGATCCATACGGATGTGACGCATGTGAAGGGGACGCCTGCCTTTTTTAAACTTCCTTTCTTCCGGGGTATGTATGCCTTCTTCGAGTCTCTGGTCGTGGGCCTGAAGACCCTTTTTGCTTCGGCCGACTTCGTGGAGGACGACGAGGAGACAAAGAAAAAGAAGGAAGAAAATCCCGAGAAGGAGAAGAGAAAGGAAAATGCCGAGATGGCCGGAACCCTTGTCTTCTCTCTGGTCCTGGCCCTGCTCATATTCCTGGCTCTGCCCTTCTATCTCTCGAAGCTCTTCGGTGCCGTCATCTCATCCCGGACCGTGATCACCCTGATCGAGGGCATCATCCGCATCATAATTCTCATCGCTTATATGGCGGTCATTGCGGGTATGGAGGATATCAAGAGAGTCTACATGTACCACGGGGCCGAGCACAAGTGCATCAACTGCGTCGAGCACGGCCTGCCTCTTACGGTGGAGAACGCAAGAAAGTCCACCCGCTTTCATAAGCGGTGCGGGACCAGCTTTCTCTTCATCGTGGTCTTCATTTCCGTCTTCGTCTTTGCTTTCATACGGGTCGACAGCCGTCCCCTGCAGCTTGTGCTGAGAGTAGCCCTGATGCCGGTCATAGCCGGAATTTCCTATGAGTTCCTGCGTCTGGGCGGACGGAGCGACAACGCCGTCATCAATTTCCTGGCGGCGCCGGGCCTGTGGCTGCAGCACATCACGACGAAGGAGCCGGACGACAGTATGCTCGAAGTCGGGATTGCTTCTGTCAATGCTGTTTTTGACTGGAAGAAATGGCAGGAGGAAAACTTCAAATGACAATCGGAGAAGCCCTGGACCTGGGCGGACGGGAACTTCTTGAGGCCGGCATTGAAGGCGGGGAAGAAGAAGCAAAGATCCTGCTTTCCGAGCTTACCGGCATCGGCCGCCTGGACTTCTTCCTGAAAAAAGGAGAAGAACTTCCGGAGGACACAGAGCATCAGTATCTGACCTTTCTGGAAAAGAGAAAGAAACGGATCCCCCTGCAGATGATCCTCGGTCACACGGAGTTCATGGGCCTGGAGTTTGAGGTGTCTCCGGCCACCCTGGTCCCCCGGGCCGATACGGAGGTCGTCTGTGAAACAGCCCTTTCATTCCTGACGGAGGGCAGTACCATTCTCGACCTATGCACCGGAACCGGCTGTGTCCTTCTTTCCCTTCTTGAAATGGAAGAAGGAACGACCGGGGTCGGGACTGATATTTCAGAGGATGCTGTCGAGCTCTCGCGGCTGAACGCCGAGAGGCTGGGTCTTTCCGAAAGAGCATCTTTCCTGACCGGGGACCTCTATTCCCCCCTTCCCGAAGGCAGCCGCTTTGACCTCATCATCGCAAACCCTCCCTATATCAGGTCAGAGGAAATCAAGAACCTGATGCCGGAGGTCCGGGACCATGAGCCCAGAAGGGCCCTTGATGGCGGATCCGACGGCCTTACCTATTACCGGCGGATCGCATCCGGAGCAGGAGATTACCTCATTCCCGGAGGTCTCCTTCTTTTTGAGACCGGCTATGACCAGGGAGGACAGGTGACAGAGATTCTGAAGGAAAACGGATTTTCAAATATTATTCTGAAGAGGGACTACGGCGGAAACGTGCGCGTCTGCGGCGGTTTCCTACTGAAAAAACCATAGGGTCTCTGGAAAGTGTATTGTACAGAGACTTTATAAGGAGATTATTATCATGTTTGAACAGCTTGAGGATGTGGAAGCCCGCTACGTGGAGGTCATGCACCTTCTCTCGGAGCCCGGGGCGGCGGACGACGCGAAGCGATTCCAGAAACTCATGAAGGAGCAGGGGGACCTTTCTCCCCTGGTTGAAATGTACAGGAATTACCGGAGTGCCTGCCAGGACATTGAGGATTCCAAGGCCCTCCTTTCCGAAGAGACCGATGAGGAGATGCGGACCCTCTGCAAGGAAGAACTTTCAGACGCGGAGGAACGTAAAGACAAACTGGAGAAGGATCTGACCATAGCCCTTCTGCCGAAGGACAAAAACGACGACAGAAACGTCGTCGTCGAAATCCGGGCCGGGGCCGGCGGAGACGAGGCCGCCCTCTTTGCGGCGGAAATCTATCGCATGTATATGAAGTACGCGGAAGGCCGGGGCTGGACGGTCCGCACGGAAGAAGCCGAGGAGACCGGCATCGGGGGTATGAAGCACGTAAGCTTCACGGTTGAGGGCTCGGGGGCCTACTCCGTCATGAAGTACGAGTCCGGCGTTCACCGGGTGCAGCGGGTGCCGGAGACCGAGTCCGGCGGCCGCATCCATACGTCGACCATTACGGTCTGCGTCATGCCGGAGGCCGAGGAAATAGACGTTCCGGAGATTCCGGAGAAGGATATCCGGATCGACGTCATGCGGGCGTCCGGAAACGGGGGCCAGTGCGTCAACACGACGGATTCCGCTGTCCGCCTGACCCATTATCCCACCGGCATCGTCATCTATTCCCAGACGGAGAAGAGTCAGCTTCAGAACAAGGCCAAGGCCTTCGAGCTCCTCAGGACAAAACTCTATTACCTCGAGCTTGAGAGGCAGCGGCAGGAGAGGTCGGACGCCACCCTGGCCCAGATCGGAACCGGGGACCGGTCTGAAAAGATCCGGACCTATAACTTCCCCCAGGGCCGGGTCACGGACCACCGCATCAACCTCACGCTCTATAAGCTGGACAAGGTCATGGACGGGGACCTGCAGGAATTAATAGACGCTCTCATGCTGGCGGACCAGGAGAAGAAGCTGGCGGCCCAGGCCAGGGAAGGCTGAAAAGGTGCCGCAGTATTGCCCCGGAGCTTTTTGGGCATGTTGCCCCAGAGTGGTGAAGGGCATTTTGCATAAAACCCAGTGCATGACTAGGAAAATGACAAAAATCGTTGCTATGGCAACACAAAATATACACGCGGACGAATATAGTATTTGACAGTCGGAGGGCTTGTCGATATACTGAATATTCGTCGGGACTTCATTAAAAAGGGCTTTTTACGGGCTTTCTGAGAAGGCGGACGTTCCGAACGCCGGAAAGAATCTTACATTATTCATATACATATATAGAGGAGCAGAACATGGCAGACATCTGTTTGCAGGTAGAGAACTTAAAAGCCGAAGTCGAGGAGAAGGAAATCCTCCACGGCATCAATCTCACGGTGGGTGCGGGCGAGACCCACGTCATCATGGGACCGAACGGGGCCGGCAAGTCGACCCTGGGCTCCACCCTGATGGGGGACCCCAGATATCATATCACGGACGGAAAGATTACGTTCAACGGGGAGGACATTACCGGCCTTTCCACGGACAAGATTGCCAAGGCCGGCATGTTCATGTCCTTCCAGAATCCTGTCGAGGTGCCGGGCATCACGCTTTCGAACTTCATAAAGACCGCGGTGGAGAACCGGACGGGCGAGCGCCTTCGGGCCTGGGACTTCAAGAAGACCCTTGAAAAGACCATGACCATCCTCAATATGGACCCCTCCTATGCGGAGAGAGATTTGAACGTTGGCTTCTCCGGCGGCGAGAAGAAGAAGGCCGAGATCCTGCAGCTTCTGATGTTAAAGCCTTCTCTTGCCATTCTTGACGAGACGGACTCCGGCCTCGACGTCGACGCCGTAAAGACCGTGTCCGACGGCATTGACGAATACAAGAAGACCGTGGGCGGGGCCCTGCTCATCATCACGCACAGTACGCGGATCCTCGAGTCCCTGCATGTGGACCGGACCCATGTCGTTGTGGAAGGCCGGGTTGTGGCCGAGGGCGACGGCAGCCTGGTCGATGAAATAAATGAGAACGGATTCGAAAGATTTATCGGGAAATAAAAATGGCAGAGAACGAAGAAAAGACTATAGTCGAAGATATCGACCGGTCCATGTACGACTTCCGCTACGAGGAGAAGCCCGAGGACATCTTCAAGGTCGACGAGGGCCTGACGCCTGAAATCGTCGAGGAGATTTCGAAGGAGAAAAATGATCCCCAGTGGATGCACGACTTCCGCCTCAAGTCCCTGGAAATCTATAACGAGCTTGAGGTGCCCGAATGGGGGCCCGATATTTCCGGCCTCAATATGGACAATATCGTGACCTATATAAGGCCGAAGAAGAATAAGATGGCTTCCGACTGGCAGGAAGTGCCGACAGACATCAAGGATACGTTTGAAAAGCTGGGCATTCCCCAGGCCGAGCGGGAGTCCCTGGCCGGCGTCGGGGCCCAGTACGATTCGGAACTTGTCTATCACAATGTGAAGGACGAGGCAGCTGAGCTCGGCGTCGTCTATACGGATATCGAATCCGCCCTGCACGGTCCTTACGCCGATATGATCAGGGACCACTTCATGCATCTCGTGCCGCCCACGGACCACAAGTTCGCGGCCCTGCACGGGGCGGTCTGGTCCGGCGGTTCCTTTGTTTACGTTCCGAAGGGGGTCCATCTCGACTTCCCCCTCCAGTCCTACTTCCGTCTGAATGCGCCGGGGGCCGGCCAGTTCGAGCATACCCTCATCATCGTGGACGAAGGCGCCTACTGTCACTTCATAGAGGGCTGCTCCGCCCCCAAGTACAACGTGGCAAACCTCCACGCCGGCTGCGTCGAGCTCTTCGTTGCAAGGGGGGCGACGCTTCGGTATTCGACCATCGAGAACTGGTCGAAGAATATGTACAATCTGAACACGAAGCGGGCCATCGTCGAAGAGGGCGGCAAGATCGAGTGGGTGTCCGGCTCCTTCGGCTCCCATGTTTCCTACCTCTATCCCATGAGCATATTAAACGGCGACGGGGCCAAGTGCGAGTTTACGTCCGTGACCTTCGCCGGCAAGGGGCAGAACCTCGACACGGGGACCAAGGTCGTTCACAACGCGCCGAATACGTCCTCCTTCATAAATACCCGCTCCATCAGTAAGTCCGGCGGCATTTCGACATACCGGTCCGCAGTGACCGTCATGCCGAATGCGAAGGGCAGTAAGTCTTCCGTGTCCTGCCAGTCCCTGATGCTCGACGATATCTCAAGGTCTGATACGATTCCTGCCATGGATATTCGCACCGCAGACTGCGACATAGGGCATGAGGCAAGAATCGGCCGCATCAATGACGACGTCGTCTTCTACCTCATGAGCCGGGGCCTTTCGGAAGAGGACGCCAGAGCCCTCATCGTTTCCGGATTTGCGGACAATGTCGGCAAGGAACTCCCCCTCGAGTACGCTGTCGAGATGAACAATCTCATCCGCCTCGAGATGAAGGGTGCCATAGGGTAAGTCTTATAATAATGTGTACATTTCTGCCGGCCGGATTTCCTGCCTTCACAGGACGGGCGGCGAAAGAAGGAATTTTCCATGAAAGTTCAATCCTCTGAAGGATATACGACAATCAACCGGGTGCCTTCCCTGACCTGGAACCGCCTGCATTTGAACGAGGCGGAGGGAGCCGAAATCGTCATGACTTCCGGGCGGGCATCAGAGCTTACGCTGCCGGCAGGTGTCTCGGCGGAAGAACTTCCGCTTGGAAATCTTGCGGAGCAGAAGACGGGAATCGGACCGGAATTTGCCGCTGCAGTGAAAAAGGCAGATGTGTCTGTCCAGTCCCTTAAGGTTGTGTCTCAGCCGGACGGCCCCATCCGTATGGATTTCTCCTATGAGGGGGAAGTCAGTGATCTCTCTCCGATTGAAATTGAAGTTGCGGAAGGGGTTTCCGCCACGCTCATCATGTTCTATACGGGAGAGAAGGCAGCGGGCTCGGCAGGAGTTCAGACCATCTATCATGTGGGAAAGGAAGCAAGTCTCACCCTTGTACAGGTGCAGAAGCTTTCGGGCTCCATGACATTCTTCAACGATATCGGCGGGACCTGCGATGAGGCAGGTGTTTTCCGCCAGTATCAGCTGATTCTCTCCGGCGGGAAATCCTACTACGGGTCCCTTACGGACCTTGCCGGGAAGGCGTCTGATCAGGAGACGGCCATGGCCTATCTCGTCGGGAAGGACGAATCTTTAGACATCAATCAGGTGGTCAACCATATCGGAAAGAAGACGACCTGCGATATCAAGGTCTCCGGCGTCCTTTCGGATAATGCAAAGAAAAACTTCCGCGGGACCATTGACCTTAGGAAAGGGGCCAAGGGAGCTGTCGGAAATGAGAACGAGGAAGTCCTCCTTCTTGACGAAGGCGTTGTAAATAAGACCCTGCCCATCATCCTCTGTACGGAGGAAGACGTGGAGGGAAACCACGGGGCCTCTATCGGAAAGCTGGATTCCGAGCTCATGTTTTATCTCGAGTCCCGGGGAATTTCCGAAGCGGAAATCTACCGCATGATGGCCCGGGCAAGAATCGATGCCGTGAAGGGCAGGATAGAGGACGAGGAGACGAGAAAGAGAATTGACAGCCTCCTCGATGCCTGAAGTTTCCGGAAGGCTGCCGGAAAAAGTATACATTCCGGGAGGCTCCGCTTCCGGTCTGTATTAGAAAGAAAACTCTATGACGAATGAAGACCGTGAGATCCGGGCCCGCTTCCCGATTCTCTCCGATGAAAAACTCGTATATCTCGATAATTCCGCCACATCCCAGCGGCCCCAGGCGGTGCTGGACGCAGTGGAAGAATTCTACCGGACCGTGAATTCCAACCCCATGCGGGGGCTCTATAATATCAGCATCCGGGCCACGGAGCAGTACGAGGAAGCCCGGGAAGCGGTCGCGGATTTTATCGGGGCGGCGGAGCCTGCGGAAATCGTCTTTACGAGGAATGCGACGGAGTCCCTGAACCTCGTCGCTTATTCCTACGGGGAGGCCTTCATTCACGAGGGAGATGAAATCATCGTCTCCATCGCCGAGCACCACAGCAACCTTCTTCCCTGGCAGATTCTGGCGAAAAAGACCGGGGCCGTCCTCACCTACTTCGAGTGCAGGGAAGACGGGGAGTTTTCTCTGGACGAATTTAAGAAGCTGCTTTCCGAAAAGACGGCTCTTGTTGCCATGACCCAGATGTCGAATGTCTTCGGCCGGCTCAATGACGTCAAGGCCTTTGCCGCGGAAGCCCATAGAGTCGGGGCAGTCTTCGTCTGCGACGGTGCCCAGAGCGCGCCCCATGTACCCGTGAATGTGATCGACCTCGACGTCGACTTCTTCGCCTTCTCCGGCCACAAGATGTATGCCCCCATGGGAATCGGCGTTCTCTACGGGAAGAAGGAACTCCTTGAGAAGATGCCTCCCTTCCTCTACGGGGGCGAGATGATCGAGTACGTGCAGAAGTATTCGGCCACATACGCCGAGGTTCCCCATAAGTTCGAGGCCGGAACCGTCAATGCCGGCGGGGCTGTCGGCCTCCTTGCCGCTCTTAAGTTCATGAAGGGCGTCGGCTGGGAGACAATAGAGAGAAGAGAGGAAGAACTGACGGCTTACGCCTATGAGCGCCTTGCGGCCGTGCCCCATGTGAAGGTACTCGGGGCAGCCGATCCGCATGACCACCACGGGATACTGACCTTTACGATTGAGGGAGTCCATCCCCACGATGTGGCCGCCATCATGGACGAGCACGGGGTCTGCATCCGGGCCGGTCACCACTGCGCCCAGCCCCTGCACAAGCATCTCGGCATCATGTCCACGTCCCGGGCCTCACTCGGCTTCTACAATACGAAAGAGGACATAGATGCCTTCATCGCAGCCCTTTCCGGCATGCGGAAGGAAATGGGCTATGCTGACTGAAAGTAAGTGAAAAAATGGCTTCGACATTCTATAATGAAATTCTGACGGAACACAATATTAACCCCATGCACAAGCACGCCGTGGACGGGGCGAACCTGACACTTGAGGGAGTCAATCCCTCCTGCGGAGACGATATCATTCTGAAACTGAAGGTGAATCCGGACGGCGTCATTGAAGACGGCGGCTTCGAGGGCGACGGCTGCGCCATCTCCCAGGCCTCCTGCGACATGATGCTGGACCTCATCATCGGGAAGCCGAAGGATGAGGCCATGCGCCTTGCCGATATCTTCCTTCGCATGATCAAAGGAACGGTCACGGATGAGGAGAAGGATGAACTCGAAGAGGCCGGCATTCTTTCCGATATTTCCCACATGCCCGCCCGGGTCAAATGCGCCGTTCTCGGCTGGCACACTATGGAAGAGATGTTGAATGAGGACCCTGCCGATGGCGGAAAAGAAGGAAAAGAAAAAGCAGAGTAATCAGGATACGCCCGACAACTATGCCTCCGAGGGAGCTGCCTACGGAGCCATTGTCGGGGTCTTTTTCTTTCTCGTCCTTGCCATCACGGGACATGCCTCCTACGGGGCCGTACTGCTGGCGGCTTCTGTCGTCACCGGCCTCCTTCTCGGCATGACGAAGCTGAAGCCCAACCGGGGCAATGAGGAGAGAGAGAAGGAGATCAGGGACTATAAGAAACTCGACGCCGAGCGGAATGCCTTCTTTCCTGACCGGTCGAAGAAGAAGTACGATCCGAATGTGAAGACCCCCTGTATCCGGAAGAATCTGGCAAATGGAGAAAGGGTGGCCGGCTTCATGAACCGGGCCACGGGAAAATTCGAGGAGAAGATGCTGATCCGGGACGAGAAGGACCTGAAGGAATTCAAGCGCCAGTACGGCATTTCCGACACGGAGGACCTGAAGTAGGAAATAATGTAATTTGGGAATAAGACTTCAAAATAAGCCCTCAAACAGGAGGGCTCATTTGCTATAATGGACCTGCGGGACGAAAGGGAAGCGCCCGCAGGTCTTTTCTTTTGCATGCATGGGCAGCGGCCCTTTTTTCAGGAGAGAATATTTTGGCAGTTCGTTTTGTACTGGGACCCGCCGGCAGCGGCAAGTCCACTTACCTTCGGAACTATATTACCCATGAGGCAGAGGCCCATCCGGACCGGACATACTTCTATTTCGTTCCGGACCAGTTTACCCTTTCTGCCCAGAAAGAACTGGTGGCGGCTTCGAAGAACGGGGTGACAATCAATATCGAGGCCCTGTCCTTCGAGCGCTTCGCCCGAAGAGTCTTTAACGAGCTCATGGTCGGCCTGCCCGGCATCCTTGACGATACGGGCAAGGCCCTGCTCATAGAAAAAATCATCAAAGCCCGGAGGAGTGAGCTTTCCGTCCTGTCCGGGGCCGAGAAGCGGCCGGGCACCATAGATGAAATCAAGTCCTTCCTGTCCGAGCTCCGCCAGTACAATGTCTCCATAGATGAACTCTCCGAAGCCGGGTCCGACGGGAGTCTGTCTCCGGCCTTCAGGAAGAAAACAGGGGACCTCGTTACGATTTTTTCGGCTTTTGAGGAGGCCATCCGGGGGAAGTACATCACGCCGGAAGAGGTCCTTACAATTCTTCTTGACTGCATAGACCGGTCGGAGCTGGTGAAGAATTCCGCCTTTGTCTTTGACGGCTATACGGGCTTTACCCCTTTGCAGTTTCTTGTAATACAAAAACTCATGGGCCTGTCCGGCGACCTTTCCTTTGCCTTTTCTCTCGGGGAAGATGAGTCCCTGACCGGAGAAGCGGAAGAGGAGGAGCTTTTCTACCTGACGAAAAAAACGGTCCATAAGCTTATATCCATTGCTGAAGAGTGCGGGACGGAAGTACCTGAGCCCGTCCGCCTTCCCCTTCCCGGAACAAAAAGCCGTTTTCCAGAGGGAAGCCGCCTTTCATATCTTGAAAAAAATATCTTCCGCCCGAAGAAGGCCGCTCCCGAAAAAAGGGAGAACGCTGCAGAGGGAATATCAGGGGCAGAAGACAGGTCTTCCATTTTGGAAAGCGTGTCCGGTACATGCGATGTGACGGAGCTTCCGGATGCGAGGGCAGAGCTCAAGTATACGGCTTATATGATCCGCAGGGCCGTCCGGGAGAAGGGCTTCCATTACCGGGACATTGCCGTCCTCTGCGCCGACCTTGCGGATGACTCCTTTCTGCTGCCGGAGGTATTCGACACCTGCCATATTCCCTACTTTCTCGATGAAAAGGCCGACCTTTCCGCAAATCCCCTCCCGGGCTTCATCTCGGCTGCTGTTTCCTGCGCCTCCTACCGCTTCTCCTATGAGGATGTGGTCCGATTGATGAGGACAGGACTCTGCGGGTTTTCGGACGAGGAAATCGACCTCTTCGACTCCTACCTCTTCGCATCAGGAATTCACGGGGTGACCGCTTTCCGGAAGCTCTTTGCCATACTGCCGGAGGGCTTTACTACCGAAGACCTGACGGCAGTGAACAGTGTCCGGTCCCGTTTCATGGAGGCCATGGGACCCTTCTACGACGCCGTGAAGAAGAAGGGGGCCACTGTGACTGCCTGCCTTACGGCCCTTTTCAATCTCTTCACCGCTTTTGATGTGGAAGAGAAGATGAAGGAGCTCTCGGAGGGCTTTTCCGCAGGCGGCGATGAAGTCCATTCCCGCCAGTACGGTGAAATCTATCCTCAGGTCCTTTCCGCCATGGACCGCATGGCCGAGCTCTCGGGGGAAGAGGAGACGGATTCCCTCTCCTTCGGGAAGTCCATGTCCATGGCCCTGTCCGAGCTTTCGGCCGGGGTTCTTCCGGCCAGCAGCGACTGCGTGACGGTCGGGGATCTGACCCGGACCCGTATTGAAGGGGTGAAGGTCCTCTTTCTCATAGGGGCATCCGATGCGGCCATTCCGAAAAAGGTCTCCGGCGGCGGCATCCTTTCCGAGGCGGAGAGGGAGAAGCTCCTGTCCCTGACCCTGGAACTGGCTCCTACGGCCAGGGAAAATGCCTTCATCCAGCGCTACTACCTCTATCTGGCCCTGACGAAGCCGACGGATGCCCTGCACATCACCTACGGCCGCCACAGCGCGGACGGGAGCCCGGTCCGGCCCTCCTATCTCGTGACGGAAGTCCTTTCTCTTTTCGGCAGGGATATTTTCACATGCTGCGACGAACTGCCCTTTGAGGCAGAAGCCGCATCCGGCGGCGCTTCGGGACGTCTGGCCCGGGACCTCTGTACCTACAGGGCAGGCCTTCTTTCCGGAGAGGAGTTCGAGCGCATGCTCCTTCTGCTCGGGACCCTTCCGGAGAAGGGAGAGAAGAGGAAGGGCCTCCTGCAGTCCGCCTTTTTCACCTATAAGCCGGAAAGCATTTCGGAGGAGGTCCTGAATCCGGCCCATGACCCTGTCCTCTTCGGCTCCGTATCCAATCTCGAAACCTACGGGGAGTGCCCCTATAAGTACTTCCTCACTTACTGCCTGAGACTGTCGGAACGGGAAGAGGCCTCTCTCAAATACAACGATATCGGCAGTCTCTTTCATGCCGTGCTGGCTTCCTATATAGAGACCTTCCTTCAGCGGGGGCAGGACTTTGCGGCCATAGATGATGCGGAGAGCGACCGGGTTCTCTCGGAAGCCTTTGCGTCGGAAGTCGCCCGCATGAGAAAAGCCGCTGCCCTTTCGGAGTCTTCCGAGCTCTTTGCCATTGAAAACATCAAAAAGACGCTTTTCCGGACGGTCTGGGCCTTGCGTATCCAGGCGGCCCGGGGCAGCTACCGGCCGGCAGCTGTCGAGGTTCCCCTGAACAGGGCTGCCGACTTTTCCGACGGGTCCTGGGACATAGGAAACGGCCGCCATCTGGCCTTCCGCGGCTCCATTGACCGGGTGGATACCTTCTCGGAGGGCGGGAAGCTCTATGTCCGGGTCATCGACTATAAGTCTTCGGAGAAGGACATAGACTACACGGAAATCTATAACGGCCTCTCCCTGCAGCTCCCCACATACCTGGGCCTCGCCCTCTCCATGACGGAGAAGGAGGAAAGGAAAAGAGGGACGGGGCGGGAGGTCGTGCCCGGGGCCCTTCTCTACAGCCATATACATAACCCCATCCTGCAGGCCCCCTTTGCGAGCCCGGAGGGCGAGCTTGATAAAAAACGCCTCTCCGATTTCCGCATGGCAGGGGCCTATACGGATGACGAGGACAATATCGCCGGTCTTGACAGGGCTCTGTTTTCACCGGACGACACCTTCTCGGGAAAATCCCCCGTTGTGTCCCTGGGCCTCAATAAGGACGGGAAATATTCAAAGACAAGCGCCCGGGTTTCCTCTGACGATATGCGCCGCATCATTTCCTTCACGAAGGAGAAGGAAAAGTCCTTTGCCGCGGCCATAGACCGGGGGGAATTCCCCGTAGCGCCTTATACCGCCGGCAGGAAGGGCTCGTGCCAGTACTGCCCCTATAAGGGGGTCTGCGGCTATGAACGGGGCCTGCCCGGTTTCGAAATGCGGCGTCCCGCGAAGAAGACCCTTGCCGACATTGTGCAGGGAAGCGGTGAATCTCATGACTAATGTAAACCGCGAAGTTATTCCTTATTTTGACAGTATGGAGAAAGACCCTTTATGGCAGAAGTGAAGTGGACTGTTGACCAGCAGAAGGTCATAGATACCCGGGGAAAGAATATCCTTGTCTCGGCGGCGGCCGGATCCGGCAAGACGGCCGTGCTTTCCGAGCGGGTTATAAAAAAGTGTACGGAAGGACAGCACCCCGTGGACGTGGACCGGATTCTGGTCCTTACCTTCACCCGGGCTGCGGCCGGGGAGATGAAGGAGAGAATCTATCGGAAGTTTTCCGCCCTTTCCGCGGAAAATCCCGCTGATAAGAATCTCCGCCGCCAGCTGACCCTCATTCACAATGCGAAGATCACGACTATAGATTCCTTCTGCTCCTATATCTACCGGAACTACTTCGAGGACATAGGGGCAGACCCGGACCTGAGGCTAATGGACGAGGCCGAGGGCATGGCCATCCGGGACCGGGTGCTTTCCGACCTTCTCGAAAAAAAGTATGAGGAAAAGGATCCGGCCTTTCTGAAGCTCTGTGCCTACTTCTCGGCGAAGGAAAAGGATTCGGCTCTTTCCGACGCGGTGCTTTCCATAGTGAAAAATCTGGGCAGCGCCCCCTGGCCGGACAGGTACCTGGATGACCTGAAAAAGCCGTATCAGATACGTACGAAGGAAGAACTTCTTTCTTCAGCTGACATCGTCTTTCTTTCGAACTACGTGTCCCGGCTGCTTGAGGAACTGCTTCCGGCCTACCGGGAGCTTGCAGAGCTCTACGATGAAGGAGACAAGTACGGGGACTTCTTCCGGAGCGAGGCAGGGGACTACGGGCGGATTGCCGAAGCCGGGGATGTTTTCGAAAGGGTATCTCTCATAAACACCCTTAAACCGGCGAAGAGGAAGTTCCCGAGCAAAAGCAGCGCGAAGCTCGATGAGACGGACTTCTATGCAAAAAATGTCCGGGCGGAACTGAAAAAAGCCGGGGACATATTGGAGGACCTCTGTGAGGGTCTGGAAGCTGACGGGCTGCTTTTTGCACTTGCCGCTGCCCGTCCCTGCGCGGAGGAGCTCATTGAACTCACAAGGGAATTCTATCATGCCTTTCTCGAAGAAAAATTTTCGGAAGGGGTCATGGATTTCTCCGACTGCGAGCATATGGCCCTTTCCATTCTCGTCGATGAGAAAACGGGGGAGAGAAAAAACGCGGCTCTTGAGCTTTCCGACTACTTCGAGGAAATCATGGTCGACGAGTACCAGGACTCGAATGAACTGCAGGAGACCATATTAAAAAGCATCGTGACGGAGACCGACTCCGCCGGCAACTACTTCATGGTCGGCGATGTCAAGCAGTCCATATACCGCTTCCGTTCGGCGGACCCGGAAATCTTCGCACGGAAGCTCGGCACCTTCCGGGAAGCCGGGGGCAGGGACCTGCTGATCCGCCTGGACAAAAACTTCCGCAGCCGGAAGGCGGTCATAGAGTCTGTGAACAAGGTCTTTTTTTCCTGCATGCAAAACGATGTGGGTGGGGTGGACTACTCGGAGGCTGAGGCCCTGAAGGCAGGCGCCGACTACCTTCCCGATACGGAGGACAACCGGACGGAAATCCTGCTGGCCGACCTTCCCGAATCCGATGAAGAAAAAGAAGACCTGGACGATTCCCTGCAGGTGGAGGCAGGCCTTCTGGCCCGGCGGTGCCTGGAACTCATGCGGGACTTTCAGGTGACGGACAAGGACACGAAGAAACTCCGGTCCCTTCGCTACAGTGATATAGCTGTTCTGACCCGGAGCACATCCTCTACCTACGGGGTGATTTCGGATGCCTTTGAGGCAGCCGGCATCCCCCTTCTCATGGTGGAAAAGGACAATTATCTCGAGAGCTATGAGGTCCGGGTCATCACGAGCCTTCTCTCCCTCATAGATAATCCCCGGGACGACATCGCCCTGGCCACCGTTCTGAAGAGTCCCCTGGCCGGCTTTTCCGATGAAAAGCTTCTCGGTATCCGAAACGAACAGGGAGAGGGCTATTTCTTTGCCGCCGTCCGCCGGTACGCGGAGGGGCATCCGGAGGACAGTGCGCTATCTTCCTTCTTTTCCTACCTGGACAGGCTCCGGAACATGGCCTCTTTCACGCCCATCCACAGCCTGCTTTCCTATATCTATTCCGGCACCGGTTTCTTCGACCGCATGACGGCCATGCCGGGGGGGGAGACCAGGGGGGAGAACCTCCTCCGCCTTTTTGATCTGGCCGTGGCCTATGAGAAAAATGCCATGAAGGGTCTCTTCGGTTTCCTCCGTTTCGTGGAAAAGCAGAAGGAATATACCCTTTCTTCCGGCGGGGCCCTGGAAGAGGGGGAGGTAAACGCCGTCCGCTTTATGACGATTCATAAGAGCAAGGGCCTGGAGTTCCCTGTCGTTTTTGTCTTCGGCTGCGGGAAGAGATTCCTTGCCGAAAAGACGGAGAACGGCCTCTATCTCACGAAGTCCGGAGGTCTTTATATGGCGGCCTTCGATGAAGACCGCCGGCTCATGAGCCCCCTGCCTTCAGAAGCCGTTGCCCGGAAGAGGGAGCAGGGCCTGAGCCGGGGAGAGGCCCTGAGAGTCTTATATGTGGCCCTTACCCGGGCAAAGGAAAAGCTAATCATCACAGGTACCATAGGAAAAGCGGATGCGACGGATAAGGCCCTTTCCGCCGCCCGGGAAAGGGCCCTTCCCCTTTCCTTTACGGATCGGATGGAAGGCGGGAGCTTTCTTTCCTACATTCTGCCGGCGGCCCTTCAGACCCCGGCCCTTTTCACCATATCGGAGCAGGGTCTTTCCGATATGGCAGAGGCTTCTGAAAAAGAAGGGGAGTCTTTGGACAAAAAGCAGAGGGACCTCCTTGATGCAGAGAAAGAATACCTCTCTTCCGAAAGCGGAAAGGAGGCAGGAGAGAGGCTTTCAAAGCTTCTGGACGACACCTATCCCTATCAGGATGAAGTCGTATACAAGACGAAATATTCCGTCTCCGAAATCAAGGACCTGGCCTTTCAGGAAGAGCTTTCCGAGGGGGTCAGCCTTTTTCCGCCGGCTGAAAAAGAGGAGCATCTCGTACCGAAATTCCTCGGGGGACAGGAGAAGAGTCCCCGGGGGGCTGAAAAAGGAACGGCCATGCACCGTTTCCTCGAGTGCTTTGATTTTGTTGCGGAAAACTTCGCGGATTCGGTTGAAAAAGAGCGGGAGCGCATGGTGGGGAGCAGGCTGCTGACCGCCGATGAGGACAGGCTGCTGGAGGAGTCCGCGCTTTCATTATTCATAAAAAGTCCCCTGGCTCTAAGGATGCATGAGGCGGCCCTGAAAAAGTCCCTCTTCCGGGAAAAGGCCTTCGTGATGGAAAAGGAGGCTTCCGGCCTGCTTCCTGATGCCGGAGATGAGCGGATTCTGATTCAGGGAATTATAGACGCCTATTTCTTTGAAGGAAATGATATAATCCTTCTGGACTATAAGACAGACCATGTGAGAAAGGCTGACATCCTGAAAGCCCGCTATGAGAGTCAGCTGGCCATTTACGGGGAAGCTTTGGAGCGGGCCTATCAGAAGACCTGCCGGGAAAAAATCATCTATTCCCTTACCCTTTCAGAGGAGATCAGACTATGAGCGATTACGACAAGGTTTGTATAGATACGTTTCTTAAGAATCAGCTGCAGCTCTTTCCGGAGCCCGTGGCGGAGACTCCGGAGGAAGCGGAAGAGTTCCTGGACGAGGTCTGCGCCCTGGTCTTTAAAGACAAAAAGGGCCTCATAAAAATGCTGAAGGACGAGATGGATGTCTCCGGCATGAGCGAAGAGGAAATCCTGTCCCAGGATGAGGTATTCGCCCTGCCGGATGGCCGTTATCTTTTCGTGGAAGGCTAGGAGAATGAGAATAATGAAAAAGCGACTTACGCTGACAGGCCTTCTTCTTGCAGCCTGCCTCCTGCTTTCTTCCTGCTCCGCCTTCGGCCGGGAAATCCGCTTTTCCGTCGGCAATTCCATGTCCACGGCCTTTCAGATAGAGGACATGAAGTGCCCCCGGCAGGAGGCTCTCGTGTACCTCATGAATTACAAGAATCTCTACAGTCACATAGGAGACCAGGACCTCTGGTCAGGAGAATTTGATGCGGACCGGCTCAAGGCCTCCCTCAAGACCTCCTGCATCGACAACCTCTCCGAGGTCTACATTCTGAACCTCTACGCGAAGGAAAACGGCATCGCCCTGTCGGAGGCGGACAACGCAAAGATAGAGACGGCGGCCAAGGAGTATTTTGCCTCTCTCACAGAGGAAGAAAAGAAGTATTCCGGGGCAAGGGAGAAGGACATCTATGAGATGTACACCCGCTATGCCACGGCGGAGAAGGTATATGCGGACCTGATGGATTCCGTGGACGAAGAGGTCTCTGAAGACGAGGCCCGGGTCATGAGAGCGTATGTCCTCTATACGAAGGATGAGGCAAAGGCCAATGCGGCGAGTGCGGCTCTCTCTTCCGGTACTTCGTTTGATACGGTCCTGGCCACCTACGGGGACGGGGACCGGAGCGAGCTTTCCTTCGGCCGGAACACGTATCCGGCTTCCGTGGAGGATGTGATTTTCCGCCTGGAGAACGGGGAGGTGTCATCCCTCATCACGGCAGATGACGGCTACTACATCGTGCGCTGCATTGAGAAGTACGACGAGGCATTGTCGGAAGAGAACAAGACAAAAATTCTTGCGGACAGGAAGGACAAGGTCCTGACCGGCATCTTCGAATCGGCAGACTCCAAATACTACAGCCGCATCAATGAAACGTTCTGGGAGACCGTCGATATTTCTTCCGACGATACGGACCTGAAAACAGATTCCTTCTTCCTGACCCTGGATAAATACTACAGAAGCTGACTCTCATGTCAGGGTACAGATAATGACAAAACGCACAAAAAGATTTCTGAATTTTTGACATATTCGCCATTAATGCTATTTGATTTACAAAAAAAAGTGGTATACTGTTTAGGTCTTTTGAAATACTTATTGATTTTTCAAAAAGGAAATCAGGAGGAAAAGGATTATGGAAAAGAAGACAGCAAAGCCTGAGGCAGACATGAAGAAGCTCGCTACAGAGCTTGCGAACGATGCCAAGGAAGTTGAGGAGAAGGCCGGTGCCGCAGTGAAGAAGGCTACCGCTTCCGTCAAGAAGACCGCTGCCAAGGCAAGCGCTTCCGCAAAGAAGACCACAGCCAAGGCTACCGCTTCCGCGAAGAAGACCACGGCCAAGGCTACGACAGCTGCAAAGAAGGCTGCTTCCACCGTGAAGAAGTCCGCTGCCAAGACAGCAGCCAAGGCTACGGCAAAGGCTGCCGAGACGAAGGTCAATGTCGAGATTCAGGACGACTTCGGCAACTCCAAGAATGTCGAGGACCTGAAGGCAGAAGTTCTTGCAAAGTCCAACAAGAAGTCCCTGAAGAAGGTCGACATCTATGTAAAGCCTTCCCAGAACGCTGTTTACTACGTAGCAGACGGCACTGCGGGCTCCATCAATCTTTTCTGATTGAAGATAGAATTTTTGAAAAGCCTCTTCCCTTTCGGAAGGGGCTTTTTTCATGCCAAAAATGCCCGCTCCGGATTCGGAGCGGGCATTTTCAAATGTCAATATTTTCAGGCTTCTTCGGTCTTCTTCAGTTCCTTCTCGGCTTTTTTGACCTTGTCCTCTTCCTTTGTGAGAAGGAGCATGAGGTCATTTGTCCGTTTCAGGAATTCGCTCATCTCTGCAGGAGGAAGGGGAGCATTCATGATGCGGGCCAGGTCGTAGAGCTCATGGCAGAAGAGAGGGGTGTTTTCATCCTTGCCATGGCGGAAGATATATTTGACCATCCGGTGGTTGGCATTGAGGGTCAGGGTCTCGTCGCTTCCGAACATGGAGGCGTCGAAATCATTGCCCCGGCTGTAGAGCTTCATCATGTCGGCCATACGGCGGGTTTCCTCGCCGAGGGTGATCATGGAGGCGATGTCCTTATTTTTGAACTTCTGGACAGTGACCTTCAGGTTCTCCTTGCCGAGGGCTTCCCGGAAGGCCTTGGTCAGGGCGTCGGTCTCTTTCTTTAAGTCCTCTTCGGAAACGTCTTCGGTCAGGGAATTCGTCACGTCGGAGTCGATGCGGAGGAACTTGTAAGTGGGGTTTCGTTGCTCCAGCTGGGTGATGAAGGAGGTATCAATGACCTTGTCGAGAATGACCGCGTTTTCTCCCTGCTCCTTGAAGAGGGTGACGTACTGGGCCTGTTGCTTCATGTCCGTGACATAGTAGACTGGCTTTCTCTTATCCTTCTCTTCTCCGTCCGAAGTTTCTTCCGGCTTTTCTTCCTCAGCCTTCTTTTCATCGGACTTGATCGGGTTGCCGTTCGCATCGAGGATTTCGGGGGTCTTTTCATTATCCTCATCCTTCTTTTCCTCTTCCTTTTTCAGGAGGTCGGGGAGGGTGAGATACTTGTCGTTTATGTCCTTGAAGAGGATGTAGTCGTTCATGCGGTCGCAGAACTTCTCATCCTTGAGGCAGCCGTACTTGATGAAGGGGGAGATGTCGTCCCAGTACTTCTCGTAGTTCTCCCGGTCCGTCTTGCAGAGGCCGGTCAGCTTGTCCGCCACCTTCTTTGTGATGTATTCGGAAATCTTCGTGACGAAGCCGTCATTCTGCAGGGCACTTCGCGATACATTCAGCGGCAGGTCCGGGCAGTCGATGACGCCCTTTAAGAGCAGGAGCCATTCGGGGATGACTTCCTTGATATTGTCCGCGATGAAGACCTGGTTGTTGTAAAGCTTGATCGTGCCTTCGACGGATTCATACTCCGAAATGATCTTCGGGAAATAGAGGATGCCCTTGAGACGGAATGGATAGTCCATATTGAGGTGGATCCAGAAGAGGGGCTCCCGGTAGTCATTGAAGACCTTTCTATAGAAGTCCTTGTACTCGTCGTCCGTGCACTCCGATGGGGTCTTGTTCCAGAGGGGATTCGTGTCGTTGACGGGGTGCTCGCGCTTAATAATCTTGTACTGAACCTTCGCGGGCTCTGTTTCAACGGTCTCCTTCGTCCCGTCCTCTTTCGTCTTTTCCTCGGTTTTGGCCGGAACATTGATGGTCTCGACAACGGTATCCGTGTCGAGCTTGTCCTTTTCGTCTATGGTCTCGTAGGCGGTTTCCGCGTTTACATTCTTGAGGTAAATCTCATAGGGCATGAAAGAGCAGTACTTCTCAACGACTTCCCGGGCCTTGTATTCATTGACGAACTCCAGGCAGTCCTCGTTGACGAAGAGCGTAATCTCCGTGCCGACGCCTTCCTTGTCTCCGTCGCCCATTTCGTAGTCCGTGCCGCCGTCGCAGGACCAGTGGACGGGCTTTGCGCCTTCCTTATAGGAAAGGGAATCAATCGTGACCCGGTCGGCGACCATGAAGGCCGAGTAGAAGCCGAGGCCGAAGTGGCCGATGATCTGGTCCTCGTTTGCCTTGTCCTTGTACTTTTCAAGAAAGTCCGTGGCGCCGGAGAAGGCAATCTGATTGATGTATTCGTCAACCTCTTCCTCCGTCATGCCGAGACCGTTATCGCGGACGGTGATGGTTTTCTTCCTGTCGTCAAGGAGGATATCGATCCGGGGCTTATAATCCTCCGGAAGCTGGTAGTCGCCCATCATATTGAGCTTCTTCAGCTTCGTGATTGCATCGCAGCCGTTTGAAATCAGCTCGCGATAGAAGATGTCGTGATCCGAATACAGCCATTTCTTGATGACGGGAAATATATTTTCCGATGAGATCGAAAGGCTGCCTTTTTTCTCTGCCATATTCTCTGCTCCTTTTTATGAATAATATAAACAGCGGAGGCCGTCCGGCTCTGACGCCTTGCAGCCTTTCCGCTTATTTGCACAAATGTAATATTAGTAATCCTGTGACCAAAAGTCAATAAAAAATTAGCACTCTTTTAAAAAGAGTGCTAACAAAGAAAAGAAAATGTATTTTTTTAGACAGCCTCGGCTTCTTTCATGTTCTTGAATGCAGTCGACAGCATGAGCTTGATCCGGTTCAGCTGGTTTACCTCCGATGCACCGGGATCGTAGTCTATGGTCACGAGGTTGGCATCGGGGTGTTCGGTCCGGATCTTCTTCAGAACGCCCTTTCCGACGATATGGTTGGGCAGGCAGCCGAAGGGCTGGATGCAGACGATATTCTTCGCGCCGGACTTGATGAGCTCCATCATCTCTCCGACTAAGAACCAGCCCTCGCCGGTCTGGTTGCCCATGGAGACAATGGGCTTGGCCAGGTCGGCAAGCTCGTTGATATGGTTGGGCGGGGTGAAGCGTTCACTCTCTTCAAAGGCCTTGCGGGCGTCCTTACGGAGCCACTCGAAGAAGCGGACGACGGCGTTTCCGGCAATCTGGGCCTTCTTGGAGGAGCCTAAGTTTTCTTCCTTGAAATTATTATTATAGAAGCAGTAGAGGAGGAAGTCCGTAAGGTCCGGGACTACGGCCTCGGCTCCTTCGGCCTCGAGGAGCTCCACCAGGTGGTTGTTTGCGGCCGGAAGGAACTTGACGAGGATTTCGCCTACGATGCCGACCCGGGGCTTCTTTTCATCCGTGATGGGCAGGGTGTCGAAGTCATGGATGATGTCCCGGCACATGCGCTTATACTTCTCGTGGGAGAGGACCTTATTGTTCGACACAAACTTGATGACCCGCTTCTTCCACTTTTCATGGAGCTTATTGGCAGAGCCCGGCACCTTTTCATAGGGACGGACCCGGAGGAGGCAGCGCATGAAAATGTCGCCGAACTCCAGGGCGTAGAGACCGTGCTGAACGAGCTGGGGCGTGATGGAAAAGCCGGGGTTTTTCTCCATGCCGAGCGTGTTCAGGGAAATGACCGGAACGTGGTTGCCGTAGCCGGCCTTGGCCAGGGCCCTTCTGATGAAGCCCACGTAGTTTGAAGCCCGGCAGCCTCCGCCCGTCTGGGTGATGAGCAGGGCCGTGTGATCCATGTCGTACTTGCCGGAATCTATGGCCGCCATGAACTGGCCGACCACCATCATGGAGGGATAGCAGGCGTCGTTGTTTACATACTTGAGGCCGTAGTCGATGCAGGCTTCTCTTGGAACTTCCGGGACGATGAGGTTGTAGCCCGCGGCCTGGAAGGCGGGAGCAATGACCTCGAAGTGAATCGGGGACATCTCCGGAGCCAGAATCGTATATGTCTTCTTCATCTCCTTCGTGAAAGGAGTGCGGACATAGTCCGTAGGCTTCAGGGTCCGCTTCTTCTTCTGCCGGTCGCGGACGCGGAGGGCGGCCAGAAGGGAGCGGATGCGGATTCTGGCAGCGCCGAGATTGTTGACCTCGTCGATCTTCAGGCAGGTATAGATCTTGCCGGACCGGGTCAGGATATCGGAGACGCAGTCCGTTGTCACGGCATCGACGCCGCAGCCGAAGGAGTTCAGCTGGATGACGTCGAGGTCGTCCCGGTGGGTCGTAAACTCGGCGGCCGCATACATACGGGTGTGGTACATCCACTGGTCGAGGACGATGAGGGGGCGCTCCAGCTTGCCCAGATGGGAGACGGAGTCTTCCGTGAGGACAGCCAGGCCGTAGCCCGTGATGAGCTCGGGAATGCCGTGATTGATCTCAGGGTCGATGTGGTAGGGACGGCCGCAGAGGACGATGCCCCGCCTATGGTTCTCCTTCAGCCAGCGGAGGGTTTCCTCGCCTTTCTTCTCCATATCGGTCCGGAAAGTCCCCTGGGCTTCCCAGGCCTCGTGGGCGGCATGCTTCACTTCTTCAGGGGAGATGTCCGGGAACTCTTCCCCGAAGACCTTCACGAGCTGGTCAGTGAGAATCTTCTCCGTGGAGAAGGCCATGAAGGGATTTAAGAAACGGACTTTGCCGCTCGTGATCTCCTCGACATTGTTCTTGATATTCTCGGCGTAGGATGTGACGACCGGGCAGTTATAATGATTGTTGGAATCCGCGAATTCATTGCGTTCATAGGGAATGCAGGGGTAGAAGATGAAGTCTACGCCCTTGTCTATGAGCCACTTGATGTGGCCGTGGGTGATCTTCGCCGGGTAGCAGGCATTCTCC
>CAZOYS010000009.1:0-29436 GCA_964584155.1 uncultured Lachnospiraceae bacterium | reverse complement strand
CCGTAAACCAGATGGGCTTCGGCAGCAAGATGTCCCACATCTCCACCGGCGGCGGTGCTTCCCTTGAGTTCCTCGAAGGCAAGGAACTTCCCGGCGTCGCTGCGGCAGACGAAAAGTAAAATTTATTGATTATATGCATCGGGCGTCCGGCGGCTTCGCCGCCGGACGCCCGAATTAAGGAGTAAATAATGCGTAAAAAGATTATTGCCGGCAACTGGAAGATGAATGAAACTCCTTCCGAGGCCTTGAAGTTGGTTGAGACCCTGAAGCCCCTTGTAAACAATCCCGACGTGGACGTCGTTTACTGCGTACCGGCCATCGATATCGTTCCCGTTGTAAATGCCGTAAAGGGCACGAATGTACATGTCGGAGCAGAGAACCTCTACTTCGAGGACAAGGGCGCTTATACGGGCGAGATTTCCGCGGATATGCTTCTGGACGCAGGCGTCGAGTACGTCATCATGGGCCACTCGGAGCGCCGGGGCTACTTCCATGAGACAGATGAAGACATCAACAAGAAGCTTCTCAAGGCTCTCGAGAAGGGCCTGAAGCCCATCGTCTGCTGCGGCGAGTCCCTCGAGCAGCGGGAAGAGGGCATCACCGAGGACTGGATTCGCATGCAGATCAAGATTGCTTTTAAGGGCGTTTCTGCAGAGCAGGCCAAGGGCGTTGTCATCGCATACGAACCCATCTGGGCTATCGGCACCGGAAAGACCGCCACATCCGAGCAGGCCGAGGAAGTCTGCAAGGCTATCCGCGAGACCATCGGCGAAATCTACGATGATGCGACAGCAGCAGCCATCCGCATCCAGTATGGCGGATCCATGAACGCAGGAAACTGCAAGGAACTCCTGGCCATGCCCGACATCGACGGCGGCCTGATCGGCGGCGCTTCCCTGAAGCCTGACTTCGGCACCATCGTCAATTACAACAAATAAAAATTCTGAAATTGAAGAAAAGCCTTCCGGATTACCGATAGTCCGGAAGGCTTTCTTGTGCTATACTGCAAATGTTGCCTTTACACGGATTTCACATTTTCCGGGGATTTTGCGGGACCTATGAAGCGTCATGTCAGGAAATTCATACTTCTTGCCGCCGTACTTGCTCTGGGTTTCTGCGCCGTTTCGACGCGAAGTGAAGCCGTGTCCGGCGATGTCTCACCGAATACGGATACAGCATTTCAGGATATTGTAGCCGCCTCCCGGACCATTCTTTCCGGTGCGGACGGCAATTTCATCGGCCACCATCCCATCAACGAGAACTTCATCTTTTATGTGGCCTCTCTCTGCGGGACGGATGCGGTCAGGACCATCGCCTCAGGCGGTGATTTCTCCGATTCTGAGGTCTGGTACCGGACCACGGGAATGAGCATCCATGTCCTGTGGGACAGTTATTGTCGGCAGACAGGAATTTCCTACTTTCAGACGACCCGGACGAAGGTCCTGTCCGTCCCGGACGGACAGACGGCGAGATTTGTCTTTACCGGGGATATCGGCATGGGAGAGGATCTCGCGACGACGAAGTACATGGCCTCCTGCAAAAACGGCCTGGCGGACTGTTTCTCAGCTGATCTCCTTTCCGAGATGCAGGGGGCTGATGTTCTGACCATCAATAATGAATTCCCTTACACGGACCGGGGCACGGCCCTTGCAGGGAAAACCTACACGTTCCGGGCCCATCCCGGGAGGGTGGAAGAGCTTGCGAAAATCGGGGTCGACCTCGTTTCCCTGGCCAACAATCATGTCTTTGACTACGGGGAAGAGGGAATTCTCGATACGTTTGAGACGCTTGAAAAGGCGGGCTATCCTTACATAGGTGCCGGACGGAATATAGAGGACGCGACGGAGCCCTATTCCTTCATCGCCTGCGGGCGGAAGATTACCATCTGCTCGGCCACCCAGATCGAGCGCTCGGCCCATTATACCCAGGAGGCCACGGACGTGCTTCCCGGAGTCATAAAGACCCTGTACCCGGAACGTTTCTGTGAGGAGATTCGGAAGGCGAAGAAGTCTTCAGACATTGTTCTGGTTTTCGTCCACTGGGGGACGGAGGGTATGCCGGACTACGGGGCGGACCAGACGGCCCTGGCCCGGGCCTTTGTCGCTGCCGGGGCTGACGCCATTATCGGAGGTCACACCCACTGCCTGCAGGCCGTGGAATATGTGGACGGGGTCCCCTGTTTCTACAGTCTCGGGAATTACTGGTTTACAACGGTCTCTGAAAACCCGGAGGCTTACGATACGGGGCTTGCGGAAATTACCATCGGCGGTGACGGAATCGAGGGTGTTTCTTTCCTTCCCTGTCACTTTGAAAACGGGGTGACGGCGGAGACGACGGATGCCGCAAAGAAGGACGCCCAGATCGCCTATATGAACAGCCTGTCGGAGACGGCCGTGATCGCAGAGGACGGGAAAATATCACCCCGGCAGTAGTTTTTACAGAATTTTACAATGCACGCAATGCGTACCCAGTATTCCTGCTGCTAAGCCGGAACCAGGCTTTGGACAGGAGAGAACGGGGTTTACATTAGTCATAAGACGGAAGAATAATCGGCAGTACAAAGGAGAAGAAGGAAAGATGCAAGAGTACAGTCCCATGAAGGAAGGCAAGGTCCGGGAGATTTATGATGCCGGAGATTCACTGATCATGGTCGCTACCGACCGGATCAGCGCGTTTGATGTCATCTTGAAGAACAAGGTCGTCGGCAAGGGGCAGGTCCTGACCCAGATGTCGAAGTTCTGGTTTGACTTCACCAAGGACGTCATCAAGAACCACATGCTCTCGACGGATACGGCCGATATGCCGGAGTTCTTCCGCAGCGGGGATTTCGAGGGCCGGTCCATGAAGGTGAAGAAGCTCACCATGCTGCCGATTGAGTGTATTGTAAGGGGGTACATCACAGGTTCCGGCTGGGCTTCTTATAAGGAATCCGGCGTCGTCTGCGGCATCAAGCTGCCTGCGGGCCTCTCTGAATCCCAGAAGCTGCCTGAGCCCATCTACACCCCTTCTACAAAGGCGGAAATCGGCGATCACGACGAAAACATCTCTTATGAGCGCTCCATCGAGGTCCTCGAGAAGGCCTTTCCCGGCAAGGGAGAAGAGTATGCAAAGGCCCTCCGGGACAATACCCTGGCCCTCTACAAGAAGTGCGCCGATTACGCCCTGACCAAGGGTATCATCATTGCGGACACCAAGTTCGAGTTCGGCCTCGATGAGGATGGAAATATTGTCCTTGGTGATGAGATGCTGACGCCCGACAGCTCCCGCTTCTGGCCGGCAGACGGCTATGAAGTCGGCCACGGGCAGCCTTCGTTTGATAAGCAGTTCGTCCGCGACTGGCTCAAGGCCCATCCGGATTCGGACTACAATCTGCCGGACGACGTGATTCAGAAGACGATTGACAAGTACCATGAGGCCTATACCCTTCTGACAGGTGAGAAGCTTTGAAAAACACTATGACTAATATAAATTCCGGGGCAGGTTCGCACGAAAGCCTTGCAGGAAGCCGTCTGCCGCTGGGAAGCAAGCAGACTGCGGAGTCGGAAACCGTTCGCGATACCGGCGTTTCCGGCGTCGGGGAAGAGTGCGGCATCATCGGAGCCTACGACCTGACCGGCGAGGATGTGGCAGGAAGTATCTACTACGGTCTCTTCGCCCTGCAGCACCGGGGGCAGGAGTCCTGCGGCATCGCGGTTTCCGACACGTCCGGCGCCTACGGAAATGTGGATTCCTATAAGGACATGGGCCTTGTGAACGAGGTCTTCGTCGGGGACCGGGTGGAAAAGCTGCGCGGCAATATCGGGGTCGGCCACGTCCGCTATTCGACAGCCGGTGAGTCCACCCGGGAGAATGCCCAGCCCCTGGTCTTAAACTACGCCAAGGGGACGCTGGCCCTGGCCCACAACGGCAACCTCATCAACGCCAATGACTTAAAGCGCGAACTCTCCCAGACAGGCGCCATCTTCCAGACTACGATTGACACGGAGACCATCGCCTATATCATTGCCCGGGAGCGGCTGAATTCCCATTCGATAGAAGAGGCCTGCGCCAGGACCATGCAGAAGCTGCAGGGAGCCTATTCCATCGTCGTCATGAGCCCGCGGAAGCTTATCGGTTTCCGGGATCCCTTCGGCTTCAAGCCCCTTTGTATCGGAAAACGGGACAATACCTGGTTCATTACATCGGAAACCTGTGCCCTCGATACGATCGGGGCGGAATTTGTCCGGGATGTGCGGCCCGGAGAAATCGTGACCGTGACAGCGGAAGAGGGCCTGAAGAGCGATACGACCATGTGTCAGGACATGGAGAAGACGGCCCGCTGCATATTCGAGTATATCTACTTCGCCCGGCCGGATTCCTTCATAGACGGTGTTTCGGTCTATGATGCCCGTATCAAGGCCGGCCGCTTCCTGGCCCAGGATTCCCCCGTGGAAGCCGATATCGTGACCGGCGTTCCCGAGTCCGGAAACGTGGCGGCCCTCGGCTTTGCCATGGAGTCCGGAATTCCCTATGGAACAGCCTTCGTCAAGAACTCCTACGTCGGCCGGACCTTCATCAAGCCCAAGCAGTCCTCAAGAGAAAATTCCGTCCAGGTCAAGCTCAATGCCATGAGGGACGCGGTTCAGGGAAAGCGGGTCGTCATGATTGACGACTCCATTGTCCGGGGAACGACGTCCGACCGCATTGTGAAAATGCTCCGGGATGCCGGGGCGACGGAAGTCCATGTGCGTATTTCCTCCCCGCCTTTCCTCTGGCCCTGCTATTTCGGAACGGATGTGCCGGTCCGGGAGCAGCTCATCGCCTACAACCGTTCCGTTGAGGATATACGGAAGATTATCGGGGCCGATTCCCTGGCCTATCTGGGCATAGACCGCCTTCGGGAGATGATCGGGGGCCTGCCCATCTGCAACGGCTGCTTTACGGGAAAATACCCGCTGGAGCCGCCGAAGGACGATATCAGAGGAAACTACGATCGCTGATTTTTGTTCCCGTCGGGCTGCATTCCGCGGCCCGGCGGTGAAAATAAGGAGAATATAATGGGTACAGACGCCTACATCAGCCCCCTTTCGGAGCGCTATGCAAGCAAGGAGATGCAGTACATCTTCTCTGAAGACAAGAAGTTTTCCACGTGGCGGAAGCTCTGGATTGCCCTGGCGGAGACAGAGATGGAGCTCGGCCTTTCCCAGGACGGCAAGCCCGTCATCACGCAGGATATGATCGATGAGATGAAAGCTCATGTCACGGACATAAATTACGACGTGGCCAGGGCCCGGGAGAAGGAAGTCCGTCACGACGTGATGAGCCATGTATATGCCTACGGCAAGCAGTGCCCCAAGGCAGCCGGTATCATCCACCTCGGCGCCACTTCCTGCTATGTCGGGGACAATACGGATGTCATCATCATGCGGGAAGGCCTGCAGCTCCTTCGGAAGAAGCTTATCAATGTAATTGCCTCCCTCGCAAAATTTGCAGACGAGTACAAGGACCTTCCCACCCTGGCCTTCACCCACTTCCAGCCGGCTCAGCCGACGACTGTCGGGAAAAGGACCACCCTCTGGATCAATGAATTCATGCAGGATCTTGAGGATCTTGACTATGTGGTTTCCACGATGAAGCTCTTAGGGTCCAAGGGTACGACCGGAACCCAGGCCTCCTTCAAGGAACTCTTCAACGGGGACGATGAGACAATCGACAAGATTGATCCCATGATCGCGAAGAAGATGGGTTTTGAGGCATGTGTGCCGGTTTCCGGCCAGACATACTCGAGAAAACTTGATACAAGGGTTTGCAATGTCCTTGCCGGAATTGCGGCTTCCGCCAACAAGATGGCAAACGACATCCGCCTCCTGCAGCACCTGAAGGAAGTGGAAGAGCCCTTCGAAAAGAAGCAGATCGGGTCATCTGCCATGGCCTATAAGAGAAATCCCATGCGGTCTGAGCGCATCTGCTCTCTTTCCCGCTATGTCATGATTGACGCCCTGAATCCGGCCATTACTTCCTCTGTCCAGTGGTTCGAGCGAACCCTCGACGACTCAGCCAATAAACGTCTTTCCGTCGCGGAAGGCTTCCTGACCACGGACGGCATTCTCGACCTCTGCATCAATGTGACGAGCGGCCTCGTTGTTTACCCGAAGGTGATAGAGAAGCACTTCCTGTCCGAACTGCCCTTCATGGCGACGGAGAATATCATGATGGATGCCGTCAAAAAAGGAGCCAACCGCCAGGAGATGCATGAGGAAATCCGGGAACTCTCCATGCAGGCCGGGGCCCATGTCAAGCAGGACGGGGGCGAGAACAATCTGCTCGAACTCATCGCCGCAGACCCTGTTTTCGGACTTTCCCTCGATGAGCTGAAGAAGCATATGAACCCGTCTGACTATGTGGGCCGGGCCCCGAGACAGACGGAGGTGTATCTCCGTGATGTCGTGCAGCCTGTGCTCGATGCCAATAAGGATGCCCTGGGCATGAACGCGGAAATCTCCGTCTGATGCACTCCGGGACAGTGCTTTGTGGGAACCAAACGTACAACGATAATAATACTTGAATTTTTTCTCACCTCAGGTCCGCCTGAGGTGATTTTTTTGCTTTAATGCGGGAAAGTGGTTTACGGGGGCGGTCTGCATTATTTATAATGGGCTTCGGTGTCAAGGGCGACACGGCAGAAAAAGAAGGCGGGCAATACCTTCTTTTTCGTCGTCCATTTCGTGCGTCTTCGGGGGGCAAGGACCGGCGGCGGAAGAGTGGACCGTATCAAAAGTCTGGTTCCATTGGAACGAAACGGCAGGCCTGGAGAGGACTTTTGCCTTTCGCACGAGAAAAGGAGAAGAAAATGGAATTTGGTAACAGCTATGTACAGGGGGTATATGACGGACTCGCGAAACGGTATCCCGAACAGAAGGAATTCCTGGAGGCAGCCGGAAATGTCCTGAAGTCACTGGTTCCCGTCGTCGAAGCAAACCCTGAAATCGAAAAGCAGGGCATCCTTGAGCGCATCACGGAGCCGGAGCGGACCATCATGTTCCGCGTTCCCTGGGTGGACGACAATGGCAAGGTTCAGGTAAACCGCGGCTACCGCGTTCAGTTCAATTCGGCCATCGGACCCTATAAGGGCGGTCTTCGGTTCCATCCGACCGTTACGCTTTCTGTTATCAAATTCTTAGGCTTTGAGCAGATATTCAAGAACTCCCTGACCACCCTTCCCATGGGCGGCGGCAAGGGCGGAAGTGACTTCGATCCCAAGGGAAAGAGTGATGCTGAAGTCATGCGTTTCTGCCAGTCGTTCATGACTGAGCTTAGTAAGCACATTGGACCCGACACGGATGTTCCTGCCGGCGACATAGGTGTAGGCGGCCGGGAAATCGGCTACATGTACGGCCAGTACAAGCGTCTGAGAAACGAGTTCACCGGAGTCCTGACCGGCAAGGGCCTGACGTTCGGCGGCTCTCTCGCTCGTACCGAGGCTACAGGCTACGGTCTCTGCTACTATGTGGAGGAGATGCTCCGCTGCATGAAGAACGATTCCTTCAAGGGCAAGACCGTCGTCATCTCCGGGGCCGGAAATGTGGCAATCTACGCTACTGAAAAGGCCACCCAGCTCGGCGCAAAGGTCATCGCCCTCTGCGATTCGAACGGCTATATTGTGGATAATAATGGAATCAACCTGGACGTCGTAAAGCAGATCAAGGAAGTAGAGCGCGGACGGATCAAGGAGTACGCTTCCCGCGTTCCCGGATCCGAATATCACGACGGCTGTTCCGGCATCTGGGGCACGAAGGCCGATATCTACCTGCCCTGCGCTACCCAGAACGAGATTGACGAAGAGTCCGCGAAGAAGATCGTGGCAAACGGGGCCATTGCCGTAGGCGAGGGCGCCAACATGCCTTCCACGCCCGAGGCCATCAAGGTCTTCCAGGATGCAGGCATTCTCTTCTCCCCGGCCAAGGCTTCAAATGCCGGCGGCGTAGCGGTTTCCGGCCTTGAAATGTCCCAAAACAGTGAGCGTCTTCACTGGTCCTTCGAGGAAGTGGATCAGAAGCTTGAAGACATTATGAAGACCATCTTCCACAGCTGCTACGACGCGGCCGAGAAGTACGGCATGAAGGGCAACCTCGTGGCAGGCGCCAATATCGCCGGCTTCGAGAAGGTCTGCGAAGCCATGCTGGCTCAGGGAATAGCCTACTGATTTTTCATCTGTTCAGAAGTCCCTGGCCGGGACATCTGTTTGAATAGTTACAAAAGTTTTGCTTGCCACGCAGTCTTCACTGTGCTAATATAAACAAGCTGTTTTGAAACGGCAGTACTTGTTTTGGAGGATATTTTTTCGTTATGGCAGCACTGAAGATTATTCTGATCATTGTATTTATCGCAGTTTGCGTGGCTCTTACCGTCATCATTCTCTTCCAGGAGGGAAATTCCGCAGGCCTCGGTTCTCTTTCCGGCCAGAAGCTGGAGACCTACTGGTCGAAGAACAAGAAACGGTCCCGCGAGGGTATGCTGGTCCGTCTGACCGCCGCCCTTGTCGTTGTCTTCTTCCTCATCGCAGCAATTCTCAATACGGCGCTGTTCTGATGCGGACAGAAGAATCCTATATGTGATGGATTTCGGGGAGTCATCTTTCGGGGTGGCTCCCTATTTCTTTGTATTTAGTATATAATATCCGTGCGCAAATAAGTGAATGGATAGAAGAAAAGAAGAAGTAAAGAAGATGGAAAAAGAAGAAAAGACAAAAGCAGACGAAGTCAGGGCAGCGGGAAGTACGACGGATGAGTATCGGACCGGCATATTCCGGGCCAATGAGAAGGGCTTCGGCTTTATTGAAACAGATGTCGAGGACGAGGATGACTTTTTCGTTCCGGAGAAGTATACCCTGCATGCCTTCCACGGGGACACGGTGAAGTTCCGGGTCCTGCCGGACCAGAGGGGCGAGCGCAGCGAGGCCCGCATTACAGAAATCCTGGAGCACGCCGTTAAGCAGGTCGTCGGCACCTATGAAAAGTCCGAGGGCTACGGCTTCATTGTCTGCGACAGCAAGAAGATTATATATGACATCTATGTCCGCCGGGAGAATTCCATGCACGCCCGGGACGGGGAAAAGGTCGTAGCGGATATCGTTTCCTACGGCTCCGAGCGAATGAGCCCCGAGGGGAAGATTGTGGAAATCCTCGGAGACAAGGACGCGCCCGGCGTCGATATTCTTTCTCTCGTCAAGAGCTATGAGGTGCCGGACGTATTTCCGGAAGAGGTCATGGATCAGGCGTCTTCCCTTCCCGAAGAGATTCCGGCAGATGAGCTTGCCCGCCGGACGGACCTCAGGGACGTGCCCACCTGCACGATTGACGGGGACGACTCCAAGGACTTCGATGATGCGGTTTCCATCCAGAAGGACGGGGATGACTACGTCCTTGCCGTTCACATCGCGGATGTGACGAATTACGTGACAGAAGGAAGCCCCCTGGACCGGGAGGCCCTGAAACGGGGCACTTCCGTCTACCTCTGTGACCGGGTCATTCCTATGCTGCCCAACCGCCTTTCGGACGACCTCTGCTCTATCGTCGAGGGGAAGGACCGCCTGGCCCTGTCCTGTATCATGCGATTTGACAAGTCAGGCAAGGAGAAGGAGTACAGGATCTGCGAGTCCGTCATCCGCTCGAACCACCGCATGACTTATAATAATGTAAACAAAATTCTTGAGGACAGGGATGCGGATACCTGCTCGAAATACGCAGATATGGTCGATGACTTTAAGACCATGGAGGAGCTTGCAAAGAAGCTCTTCAAGCGCCGCGTGGCAAGGGGCAGCATTGAGTTCGATATCCCGGAGGCCGATATTATTCTCGATGAAAACGGGCACGCCGTAGATGTACGGCTGGCGTCCCGGGGTGTTTCCCAGAAGATGATCGAGGAATTCATGCTGGCGGCCAATGAGACCGTGGCTCTGGATTTCAATCGGCAGAAGATTCCCTTCGTCTACCGGGTGCATGACGTGCCGGACGAGGAGCGAATCAAAAAGCTGAAGCTTCTGATTGAGAAGTTCGGCTATATCATCCATGCAAAAGACGATGAGGTGAAGCCGGCGGATATCTCGGCCCTGCTTTCAAAGATCGAGGGCCGGGACGAAGAGGACTTCATTTCGACGATTGCCCTCCGGTCCATGCAGCGGGCCGTCTATTCGACGGAGAACCGGGGCCATTTCGGTCTGGCTGCGAAATATTACTGCCATTTCACGTCCCCCATCCGCCGTTATCCCGACCTGCAGATTCACCGCATCATCAAGGAAACCCTGCAGGGGAAGATGACAGAAGACAGGAAGAACCACTATATCGGCCTTCTCGATTCCGTGGCCGACCATTCCTCCGACATGGAGCGGCGGTCGACCGAGCTGGAGCGGGAGACCGACAAACTGAAGAAGACCGAATTCATGTGCGATCACGTGGGCGAGTCCTTTGAGGGCAAGGTCTCCGGCGTCGTCAAGTGGGGCATTTACGTGGAACTCCCGAACACCATCGAGGGCCTGGTTTCCGTCCGCACCATGAAGGACGACCACTACGACTATGATGAGGATTCGATGGAGCTGATCGGTCAGTACAAGAACCGCCACTTCACCTTCGGCACCCCGGTCAAGGTCAAGCTGGTGTCCGCGGACCTCGTGAACCGGACCCTGGACTTCGTCCTCGACGAGCCCGGCATGAACGATGAGACTAATGAAAACCGCTCCCATTCGGATTCATCCTCCGGAAAGGGCGGCAGCGGTCATAAGGGAGGTCCCTTCGGCCGGGGCGGCCGGGTCGACAGGAGCTCGGACGGGGCAGCAGCCAGCGCCTTCGGAGCCGGACACGGGAAGAAGGGGCACGGAGGAAACAGAAACTCCGGTAAGGGACATAGTTTTCACGGGAAAAACACAAGAGGACACGGCGGAAGAAAGTAATTCAGGCAGTTTTTTCACTTCCGCTGCAGAAACATTTTCAGGAGATTTTTATGGCGGAAAGTAAAGAGCCGCGCAAGCTGATTGCAAACAACAAAAAAGCCCGCCACGACTACTTTCTCGATGAATTTTACGAGGCGGGAATCGAGCTCTTCGGCACGGAGGTCAAGTCCATGCGGCTCGGCAAGTGCTCCATCAAGGAGGCCTTTGTCCGCATAGATAATGGCGAAATCTATATCTACCAGATGCACATCTCTCCCTACGAGCAGGGCAATATTTTTAATAAGGACCCTTTAAGGCCGCGGAAACTCCTCCTTCATAAGAACGAGATTAAGAAGCTGGCCGGCAAGGTGGCCGAAAAGGGCGTTACGATTGTACCGGTGGAGGTCTACTTCAAGTCCGGGAAGGTCAAGGTGGAGATTGCCCTGGCCAGAGGAAAGAAACTCTACGACAAGCGGGCGGATATTGCGGCCCGGGATATGAAGCGGTCGGCCGAGCGGGACTACAAATTGACGCTGAAGTGATTTTTCTGTATACTTATTATTAATCTGCTCCTTGAGATTTTCGATTTCACAAAAGCTTCACGGGGCAGGCCTTTGGACTGGATGACTTTCATCCGATATTTTTCCAGTAAGGGCCAGTACTGGTTTCGACAGGGATCAGGAGGCTTGAACTGCATGCGGAAGACGGGTGTCCTTCCTAAAAAATACCCACTAAATTTAATCGCTGAAGACGATTACGCTCTTGCAGCCTGACCTTTAAGGTCAGTCCTGTTTCTCATAAGAGAATAAGCACGTATGTAGCCCCCGGTTTTCGGTAACGCACACGTGTTAAAGCAAAGAAGACCAAAGGACGGGATCTGCAGACTGCCCGTCCGGATTTTCGGATTCTGCCGGTCACCCGCAAGGCTGTCTGTCACTGAAAGCGGATGGTCGTCAAAAAACAATGACCGACTAAGCATGTAGATGTTCATTCGGATCGGTTTCTGGACACGGGTTCGACTCCCGTCTGGTCCATTGTCAAGAAGGCTCCCGCATAGCGGGAGCCTTCTTGACAATAGGTAAAATCGTGTCCAGAAACCAGTCCGGGGCCCCCACGAATCGGAGATTCGTGGGGAGAGGAGGACCAAACGCAGCGGGAAGGAGCGGCGGGCTTGCCCGGCGCGACCAGGAGCGAAGTTTGGTCCGACGAGGACACGGGTTCGACGTTGCGGAGGAGTTATGAAAAAGAAAATTCTGGTATTGGCAATAGGCATGTGCTTCGCCCTCACCGCCTGCGGGGGTACTGCGTCCGACGGTCCGGAAACTGAGGGCCCGGCAGAAACTGCAGAGACGCAGACAGAAGAAAATGCTCCCGAAGCTGAAAGCCCTGCAGCCCTTGAAACTGAGGAAGAGGCTGCGGATGAGGCTGATACAGTTTCAGCAGGCGCCATTGCCGAGACAGAGAATACCGAAGGAGGGGATTTAGTGGAAACGGAAAACAACGGGACAGTTTCTGCTCTTCACGTGGAAGGAACGAAGCTTTTGAACAGTGAGGGGACTCCTGTCCGCCTGCAGGGGATCAGCACCCTGGGCCTTGCCTGGTTCCCCCAGTATGTGACGGAGGAGACGTTTAAGAGTTTCAGGGACGACTGGGGCGTGAGCTGCATCCGTCTTGCCATGTATACCCAGGAAGACGGGGGCTACTGCGTTAGTGACGACGCGAAGAAGAAGGAACTTAAAGACCGGATTGACACAGGCGTGAAAGCGGCTCGGGACCTGGGACTCTATGTCATTATAGACTGGCACATCCTTTCGGACGGCAATCCCCAGACCCACCAGGACGAGGCAATCCCCTTCTTCGATGAGATGTCGAAGAAGTATGCCGGAGTGCCGAATGTCCTCTATGAAATCGCAAACGAGCCAAACGGGTCCTCCTGGAGCGGGCAGATACGCCCTTACGCTGAGGCCGTCATTCCGGTCATCCGGAAGAATGCCCCGGATTCCGTGATCATCGTCGGTACGAATACCTGGTCCCAGGACGTGGACGAGGTCATAGGAAATGAGCTCGACTACCCGAATATCATGTATGCCCTTCACTTCTATGCGGCCACCCATAAGGATGATCTCAGAAATAAGGCCAGGAAGGCCCTGGATGCCGGGGTTCCGATTTTCGTTTCCGAGTGTTCCATATGCGATGCTTCCGGCAACGGGGGCCTGGACATGGACTCTGCCAATGCCTGGCGGAAGCTCATAGATGAAAACGGCCTTTCCTTCATGGAGTGGAGCCTTTCGAACAAGGCCGAGAGCTCGGCCATCCTGCAGCCCTCCTGTACGAAGATTTCCGGCTTTACGGAAGAGGACTACACGGATTCAGCGAAGTTCTACCGGGCCTGGATGCGGGAAAACGCGGGAATACAATAAGAAAAAAACGCTGCAGGCCGGGCCATGGTCTGCAGCGCTGCTGTATCGGGCAGGGGGATGACATCCCCTGCTTGATTGAAATCTGAAGAATAGTTAGAAAGGATAGTTCATTCCATCCTTCCCTTCATGTTTTTAAAAGCCCCCTGCAGGCGGCTGAGGGCCAGGGCCGTCCGGTAATGGCCGGCCTTTAAGAGGGAGAGAAAATGCCCCGGTCCCTGCGGCAGGTCCTTGATATTTATATCCGAGAGGGCGAAGGTATCCCGAATCTCCCTTTCCAGATGCTCTGCCTGTTCTCCCGGAGAGGCAGGGCTTTTTATTTCATTTCGCACGGCTTCCAGCAGGAGTCCCGCCTTTAAGAAGGGGAGCTGCTCTTTCAGGGCAGGCTCATTTCCCAGCCTCTCTTCGAGGTAGTTCATGAGGTGCATATTGGACGCACAGAAGGAAGGGTCGTAGGGGCTGCCCCAGGGATTTACGGAGCGGATATAGACCGGCTCTCTTATGAAATAGGCGCTTTCCGAATAATAGAGGCACTCATGAATGAAAGAATGAAAATCGCCATGTGAAATACGCACCTCCCGGCAGCAGTGGCGGATCAGTATCTTCCGGCTTGTGACGCGGTTGAAGGCGGCAGGATATATGCAGGCGGAATAGAACTTTTTCCGGGGGTCATAGATCATATAGGGAAAGACGCCCTGTTCCAGCGTCGTCCGGCTGTAGTAGCCGGCCGGATAGGAAAAGGAGAGGTCCGTCCGGTCGGAATTTGTCGTGAGGAAGCTGATGACAGCCGTATCCGGCCGTCTGGGGCTTACGGCTTTTTCATATATGGTCTGCAGGGCCTGGGGCAGGAGCATGTCTCCGGGCTCCATGAAAATAATATAGTCCCCCCGGGCTGCGAGAATGCCTGTATTTTTGGCGGCCGCCGGGCTCATGGGGCCGTCATATGTCCGGAGGCCGGAAAAACTTTCTGACCTGGAAGAAAGAATACGAATTCTCCGGTCATTTTCTGCCCGCTGCAGGACATAGGTGAGGCCGGCCTCTTTCTGCCCGTCCACTACGAGCAGAAGCTCAAAGGCCCTGAAGGTCTGGGAGAGGATACTGTTTACGGTTTCCGTCGGAGAGGGGGCGCCCGCCGGCAGGGGAAGAATAATGGAAAAGACGGGCTTTACATTAGTCATGTCCATGGACGGGAACCTCCTTTCTCCTGAAGAATGTATTTCTCTGTATTTTTCCATGAATAATTGAGACCCCTAGGATAGCACAAAATCGGCTGTTTTGCGACCCGATATCCACAAGATAGTGTGTTTTTGGCCCCTTGTGAAAGAAATTTTCCTGTGCTATGCTTTTATTACGTATGTAGTTTTGCCGGCGGGAAAAGGGGCTTTTTTGGAATGTCGAGAATCGCAGACTTTCTCAAAAGTGAAAAGAGGGCGTTTCGCAGTCTCTCTGCCGATATCTCCCGCATCGAAAACGCAGATGCCTACAGGACAGAGTACGGGATTCCCGCGGATGAGCCTCTCCTTATCTATGCCTATTCCAGCGGCTATTCCGCCTTCGCCTTTGAAGGCAGCGGGACGATTCTCACGGACAGGGCCCTCTATTTCCACCCTTCCCACAAGGACTGGGCCGCTTCAAACCGGGTCGCTTTCTCCGACATTTCCTCCTATTTCGTCTTCCAGGAAAATTCCCTTGACATGGTCCATCTTCTGAATGCAAAAGAGGACATTCCTGTCTTCGGCCGGACCGTTGCGCCGAACGATACGACGGGAAGGGAACTTGTCGCCCTGCTCCGGCGCCTGCAGAGGGAGCTCATTGGGGCAAATCCTTTAGCCAAGGCCCGCTATCAGGCGGCGGAAGGGGCCATGCTGGACAGTATCGGCCGGTCTTTCCGTTCCTACGGGGTACTGACTCCCTATTACGACACCCTTCTCACGGAGCTTGCGGCGGGAGGGGACTTTGATTCCATGACGGCCGTCTACCGGGCGGAAAACTACTACCGGCTCTGCAGCAGGGGCCAGTATTTTTCCTTCATAGAAGCCCTGACCGGGGAGACGGGGGAGAAACTGAAGAAGGCCCTGAGGCAGCCGGACAGGAAATTCTTTGACGCCTATATTGAGGACCTGTCGACGCCTTCCGTATTTACGTTTACGAACAGTCTGCTCGAGGCCTATAAGAATCTCCGCTCCAAGCCGAAGCTTCTGATGACCGAGGGCCTTATATTACTCTATCTCTGCGTATATATGGGGGACAGGGACTATTTCAATGACCTCTACCGCAAGCTTTCGCCCGCCATGCCCGCGGTCCAGAAGGTCCGTCTGCAGACCTTCCTGGCCAGGCAGAAGAACGAACGGATGACGAAGGTCTACGACCGCCTCCTGTCCGGCATCATGCCGGAGGGAAAGGAGTGGGAGCTGACGGACAGCCTGGGCCTGGATCCTTTGCACTATGCCCTGATTCTGAAGAACCCGTCCCTTGTGCGCAAGGTCCTCCTTTCCGGAGACTTCACAGCCCGGGACAGGAAGCGGGGAGGAGTGCGGCCCGGCGACCAGACTTACGACTACTTCTTTGCGACGGCCATTATCTATGATGACAATGCCCTGCTCCGGGACGTCTATATAGGGACCCGGCGGCAGGCAAGACCCCTGGTCCGGTCTCTGAAAAGGCTCGACGCCCTGATTGAAATCAACAGCAGCCTCTACAATAGGGACAATGACAGGACCTATCTCGACCGGGCCAATGAACTGCTTTCCATGCGAAAGGAAATAGCAGGCGAGCTCGACGCCCGGGTGCAGGAAGAGAAGGAGAAGGCCAGAGAGAGGGCAAAGACCATATTTGAAAGCCGGCACACGTTTGCCTGCTATCTGGTGTCCGTCCTGACGGATCCGGACCGGATCTTCGAGAACCTGGCCGAGACGGCCTCCTCCTGCCGGGTCTACCGCTATCGGGATGTCTGCTTTGTGACGCCTCTGGAACGGAAGCTCGATCTCGACTATGTGGAGGTCCGGAACAATGAAATAGCCTCGGCCAGCTTTCCGGGCCTTACGGATGAGAAGGAGGACGACTTCTATTCTTCCGCGGATACCTATGAGAATCCGGCCTTTGCAGAAAAGAAGGAAGAAAAGCAGAGGGACCCCGGGGCCAAGACCAGGGCCATAGGAAGCGGCCATACCATGCTGCACCGCTTCTTTACGGCTCAGGCAGATAATGACCTTTCTGAGCTCAAGCGTCAGTACAGGGAGCTTTTGAAGCGCTACCACCCCGACGTGACCGGGAATGCCGCCGATGCGGCCGTCATCCGGGCCGTCATAGAAGAGAGGGCAGCCATACTCGATGCAATGACGGGGTAAGACCGAACGGATAGGATGAGGCGGCTGTCAAGTTTTTTTTCTTGACAGCCGCCTCTTTGATGTCTATAATGGCGAATGTTATGGACGACAGGATTTATCAGGGCTATCTTTATGACTTCTACGGGGAGCTTCTGAACGAGCACCGGCGGGAGGTCTACGAAGAGTATGTGAACGAGGACCTTTCCCTGAATGAGATCGCTGAAGAGCGCGGTGTATCGAGACAGAGCGTTTTCGACCTCATCAAGCGCTGCAATGAAGCCCTGTACGGCTATGAGGAAAAGCTAGGGCTTGTCCACCGTTTCCTTTCCGTGAGGGAGCAGGCCGGCGAGATTGAGAAACTCTCGTCATCTTCTGACAGCGCTGAGATGAGGCGTATCCACAGCCTTTCGAAAGAGATTCTGAAGGAACTTTAAGCCATGGCATTTGAGAGCCTTTCCGAAAAACTGCAGAATGTCTTCAAGGGGCTCCGCAGCAAGGGCCGCCTGTCCGAGGACGATGTGAAGGCCGCCATGAAGGAGGTCCGCATGGCCCTTCTCGAGGCGGATGTCAACTTCAAGGTCGTGAAATCCTTCACGAAGGACGTCACGGAGAAGGCCATAGGAAGCGATGTCTTAAACGGCCTCAATCCTGCCCAGACCGTCATCAAGCTTGTCGGCGATGAGCTGACAGAGCTCATGGGCTCCGATATCACGGAGCTTACCTTCCGGCCGGGCCAGCAGATCACCATCATCATGATGGCCGGTCTGCAGGGTGCCGGCAAGACGACAACAGCCGCGAAGCTTGCGGGCCAGCTCAAAAAGAAGGGCAGGTCTCCCCTGCTTGTGGCAGCGGACGTCTACCGGCCGGCCGCCATCGAACAGCTGAAGGTGAACGGGGAGAAGCAGGAAGTTCCCGTCTTTTCCATGGGGGACAAGAAAAAGCCCGTTGACATCGCAAAGGCTTCCGTAGAGTACGCTGAAAAAAATCATCATGATGTGATTCTCATCGATACCGCGGGCCGTCTTCAGATCGATGAGGCAATGATGCAGGAGCTTTGTGACATCAAGGCTGCTGTCGATGTGGCCGATACGGTCCTCGTCGTCGATGCCATGACTGGCCAGGAGGCCGTGAATGTGGCCTCCACCTTCGATGAGAAGGTCGGAATCGACGGCATCATCCTGACGAAGCTCGACGGCGATACGAGAGGCGGTGCGGCCCTTTCTGTCCGGGCCGTGACCGGCAAGCCCATCCTCTACTGCGGCATGGGCGAAAAACTCTCCGATCTCGAGCCCTTCTATCCGGAGCGGATGACGAGGCGGATTCTGGGTATGGGGGATGTCTTCTCCCTGATTGAAAAAGCCCAGGAGGCTGTGGATGAGGACGCGGCCAGGGAGCTTTCGAAGAAGGTCAAGAAGGCCGACTTCGACTTCAATGACTATCTCCTGTCCATGGAGCAGATGAAAAAGATGGGCGGTCTCGCAAGTGTTCTCGGCATGCTTCCCTCCATGCCCGGAGTGAATCAGAAGCAGATGAAGGACATCCAGGGCTCTGTCGATGAGAAGCAGCTCCTTCGGACGGAGGCCATCATCCATTCCATGACGAAGGAGGAGCGGGCAAATCCCGATCTCCTGAATCCCCAGCGGAAGAACCGCATTGCAAGAGGGGCCGGCGTGGATATCGCGGTGGTCAACCGCTTCATCAAGCAGTTCAACCAGTCGAAGAAGCTCATGAAGCAGTTCGGTGGAAAAGGAAAGAAGAAACGGCACGGGGGCTTCGGTTTCCCCGGAATGCCTTTCTAGAAGATGTATACAACGACCGTATCGGTCTTGTAGATATAGCAGTCACGGGCAAAGCCCATGCAAAATTATTTTTGGAGGAAAACAAAATGGTAAAGATCAGACTCAGAAGAATCGGCAAGAAGAAGAACCCTTTCTATCGTATCATCGTTGCAGATGAGCGCGCTCCCAGAAACGGCCGTTTCATCGCCGAAATCGGCACTTACAATCCCATGGTTGAGCCCGCCGAGGTCAAGGTAAACGAAGAAGAAGCCAAGAAGTGGCTTGCCAACGGTGCCCGCCCCACAGAGGTTGTCAACCGTCTCTTCAAGAACGCCGGAATCATTGAAAAATAATGAAGCACTCTTGCTTTTCCTGTGGCAGAATTTGGGCGTTCCGGGAAAGGCGAAGTACTTACTATTATTTCGATAGAAAGGCGGGAAAGATATGAAAGAGCTGGTTGAAGTCATTGCCAAAGCCCTTGTGGATCATCCCGAGGAAGTGAAGGTCACAGAGGAACAGAGCGGGAAGACCCTGATCGTCCGGCTTTCCGTGGCCAGGTCCGATATGGGCAAGGTCATCGGCAAGCAGGGCCGTATTGCCAAGTCTATCCGGGCTGTCGTAAAGGCGGCCGCAATGCGCGAGGACATGAAGGTCCTTGTAGATATCGACGACTGATCCATGACAGACTATTTCAGAATCGGTGTAATTACAAAGCCCCACGGATTGAAAGGTGAGATGCGCGTCTTCCCGGTGACGGAGGATGCGCATCGTTTTCGTGCCCTGAAATCTGTTTTTGTGGAACGAAATTCCATAAGAACGGAAATGAGTGTGAAGGGGGTTCGCTTCCAGAAGAATATGGTCCTTCTCTCCCTGGAGGGAGTCGACACCGTGGAGGCGGCCCAGACCTTTGTCAACGCCGTACTCTATGTGGACCGGGAGCATGCCATTCCTCTTGAAGCAGGTGAATACTATGTTCCGGACCTCATCGGCATGGATGTGGTCTCGGAAGACGGGACTCCTGTCGGGAAGCTTACGGATGTGCTTTCTACCGGGGCCAATGACGTCTATGTCGTGATCGGGGAGACGGAACACCTGATCCCGGCCGTGAAGGAATACATCCGTTCCGTGGATCCGGAAAAAGGCACTATGACGGTTCGTTTGATAGAGGGAATGTGAGTATGAATTTTCATGTCATGACCCTCTTTCCGGAAATGATAGAATCTGTCGCCTCGGCCAGTATTCTGGGCCGGGCGGAGAAGAAGGGCCTCATCTCCGTTGAGGCCGTGAATATCCGGGATTATACGAAGGACCCCCACGGTAAGGTCGACGATTACCCCTACGGGGGCGGACCCGGCATGGTCATGCAGGCCCAGCCCGTCTATGACTGCTACAGGGCAGTCCGGAACCGGTGCCCGGAGGGGACGAAGACTGTCTTTCTCACGGCCCAGGGGAAGACATTCAATCAGGACCTGGCCGGCTACTATGCCGGTTTTTCCGACATTATTCTCCTGTGCGGCCACTATGAGGGCATTGACGAGCGGGTCATTGAGGAAATCGGACCGGATGAGATTTCCATAGGGGATTTCGTCCTGACCGGAGGCGAGCTGCCTGCCCTCTGCTTCATAGATACGGTGAGCCGCCTCGTGCCCGGAGTCCTCCACAATGCGGACAGTGCCGGGGATGAATCCTTTCAGGGAAACCTGCTGGAGTATCCCCAGTATTCCCGGCCGGAAGAGTGGATGGGACGAAAGGTTCCCGACATCATTCTCTCCGGGGACCATGCGGCCGTGGACCGCTACCGGCTGGAAGAGGCCGAGAAGAGGACGGCGGAAAGACGGCCGGACTTATATGAGAAGTATCTCGCTTCAAAGCCGCCGGAGCCGAAGAAGCGCAGGCGCCGCAGAAAGCCGGAGAATGCCGGACAGGAAACGGAAGAAAATTCTTAAGATTCTGCTTGAAAAAGCGGAAAGTCTTTGTTAAAATATCACCTGTTGTCTGCGGGCAGATGATATATTTTCATGCCGCAGACGAAAAAGAAGCGATGTTCCGCTGGCCAGACAGTTGCAGCCGGTTATAGAATGTCAATCATTTTCTGGAGGTTTTACCATGGATGCAAATGCAGTGATCAGAGAAATCGAAGAGGGACAGAAGAAAGAAAACGCCCCTGAGTTCTCCGTAGGCGATACCGTTCGGGTATCCGCAAAGATTGTCGAGGGTCAGAGAGAGCGTATCCAGGTCTTCGAGGGTACCGTTCTGAAGATTCAGGGAACGAACAGCCGCAAGACCTTTACGGTCCGCAAGGTTTCAAATGGCGTCGGCGTCGAGAAGACATGGCCCCTGCACAGCCCTTCGATTGAGTCTGTCGAGGTTGTCCGTCGTGGTAAGGTCAGAAGAGCAAAGCTCAACTACCTTCGTGACCGGGTCGGCAAGAGCGCAAAGGTCAAGGAAAAGATCTGAGGCGGATTTTTCCGTTCAGTTGTGCATTTTGGGGCAGCCGCTTGCGGCTGCCCCTTCCTGTATACACTTTGAGAATAATATAATTCGTAAGCATGCCCGGATTTGATATGAAAGTCGGTCCGTCGAAGAAAAATGCCGGAAGCCTCTCTTTCCGGCGCCGGCGGAAGAAAATCGAAAAAGAGAAAATAGGCAGTGTCTTCCTTTGGATTGCGGAGATAGCTGCTGTTGCGGCCCTTGCCTTTGTTATCGTCTGGTTCTTCGGCTACCGGGTCCGGATGACGGGCCAGTCCATGGAGACCGGCATCAGTGACGGGGACTACCTGCTCTTGAACAAGACGGCTTATCTCATCCACGGGCCTAAGCGGGGAGACATCATCGCCTTCTATCCTTCGGGAAACCCCAACGCCAATCCCACGATCAAGCGGGTCATGGGCCTGCCCGGTGACCGCCTGAGGGTGGAGGACGGCTACCTCTACATCAACGGGGAGGAATACAAAGGAAAACCCGACTATAAGGGAATCGATGACCCCGGGGTGCTGGCCTCTGAAATTACCCTGGGGGAGGATGAGTACTTCGTAATCGGGGACAATATTTCCGCCTCCGAGGACAGCCGTTTCACGACCATCGGCTATATCAGCAAAAGCGACATCATCGGAAGCGTCTGGTGGAACCTGTCCTTCCCCAATGTCGGTGTTCCAAATTAACAGGAAAAAGGATAGAATATCCCATGCAGTACCAGTGGTACCCCGGCCATATGACGAAGGCCATCCGGGAACTTGAAAAGAATCTAAAGCTCATCGACCTCTTCGTGGAGATTGTGGATGCCCGGATTCCTGCGGCTTCCACGAACCCGGACTTAAACCGCCTTTTAAAGGACAAGAAGAAGGTCGTGGTCTTAAATAAGGCTGACCTGGCCGACCCGGCTGTGACGGCCGCCTGGATTTCTTCCTATAAGGACCGGGGCATTTCGGCTATCGACTGCAGCGCGGTCCGGACCGAGGACATGAAGCACCTTCGGGCCCTTCTTTTCGAGGGGGCGGCCGAGAAGCGGGAGCGGGACAGGAAGAAGGGCATGAAGCCCCGGCCTTTCCGGGCTGTGGTTTCCGGCATTCCGAATGTGGGCAAGTCCACGGTCATCAACTCCCTCAAGGGCAAGACGGCCGCCAAGACCGGCAACAAGCCCGGCGTGACGAAGGGAGAGCGGTGGATCCGCATCGGAAGTGACTTTGACCTCCTCGACACCCCGGGTCTCCTCTGGCCCAAGTTCGAAGACCGGCGGACCGGCATCCTCCTTTCCCTCTTCGGCTCCATCAACGACGAGGTCTTCGACATGAATGACCTGGCAGCCGAGGCGGCAAAGGAAGTGGTCACGGCCTATCCGGGCCGCCTGAATGAGCTCTACGGCCTCGATGAAACGAAACAGGGCTATGAAATAGTCAGTGACTTCGCCCTCAAGCGGAATTTCCAGATCAAGGGCGGCCAGCCGGACTACGATCGGGGAGCCAGAGCCTTTGTGAACGAAATCCGCTCCGGCAAGGCCGGAAGGCTCACCCTGGAAAAACCTGAAAAATAATAAGGAAAATTGACATGTCTGAAGACGCAGCAAAAACTGAAGAGACGAAAGAGAAGCAGGGCTTTACGGCAAGGGACTTTGCGGAGATTCTTCTCTATGTCGGTCTGGTGGTCCTGATTTCCATCCTGATTGTGACGTTTGTGGGCCAGCGGACAATAGTGGACGGAAACTCCATGAATCCCACCCTGCAGAACGGGGACAATCTCATTGTGGACAAGCTTTCCTACCGCTTTGGAGATCCCCAGCGCTTTGATATTATTATATTTCCATATCAGTACAAGGAAAACACGAACTACATCAAGCGGATCATCGGCCTGCCCGGGGAGACGGTGCAGATCGACTACTCCGGAAATATCTATATCAACGGGGAAATCCTCGAAGAGGACTACGGGCTGGAGACCATCTTAAATCCCGGCAATGCGGCGGAGCCCATCACCCTCGGGCCGGACGAATATTTCGTCATGGGGGACAACCGGAACAACAGTGAGGACAGCCGTTTCTCGGACGTCGGCCCCATCAAGCGGGAGAACATCATCGGGAAGGCCTGGGTCCGGATATATCCGTTTAACAAGATTCACACCCTGGGCCACAGCTTTCATGGGGAGTGAGCCATAGATATGAAGCCTGAAAAACTCGCGGCCGAGCGGGAACGCCTCTCGGCCATGCACCTGTATGAGGACAAGTATTCGGAATTCGCCCTGATTGCCGGGGTGGATGAAGCCGGCCGGGGCCCTCTGGCCGGGCCAGTCTGTGCGGGGGCCTGCATCCTGCCTAAGGACGCTGAAATTCTATACCTTAATGATTCCAAGAAACTCTCCGAAAAAAGAAGGGAGAGTCTTTTTGTTGAAATTAAGGAAAAGGCTGTGTCCTGGGGCGTTGGACTTGTGGGTCCGGAGCGGATTGACGAGATAAATATTTTAAATGCCACCTATGAGGCTATGCGCCAGGCCCTCAGCCAGCTCAATCCTCCGGCGGATTTCGTCCTCGTGGATGCGGTCCACATTCCGGATATCGGGACCCCTCAGGTGGGCATTGTGAAGGGGGACGCCAAGTCCGTCTCTATCGCTGCAGCTTCGATTCTGGCCAAGGTCACCCGAGACCATCTGATGATGGAATATGATGCGAAGTACCCGGAGTATGGCTTCGCCAGGCACAAGGGCTACGGGACGGCCGCCCACTATGAGGCCCTTCTCAAATACGGGCCCTCGCCGATTCACCGGATGACTTTCCTTAAGAATCTCGAAGACCATCGAAAGTGAAAACAGTGCATGGTCTGCAGACTCAGCGTTTCCTAAATTGACAGAGGGAATACGCAGTGCGTGCTAACAGTTGGGAGGAACTTCATGCAGGTAAGAGATCTGGTCAGCCAGTACTACAACAATCTTTCGGCCGGCAGTGATGTCTCCACCAAGACCAAAGGAGTGGAGCAGCTCACCTCCACGGTCAACTCCCTGCAGAAGGGGCAGATTTTCGAGGGGACGATTGTGGGCGTGAAGGGAAGCCAGGTCACCCTGGGCCTCTCGAACGGCCAGACCATTTCGGCCCGCCTGGACAAGGGGGTTTCCCTGACCCAGGGCCAGTCCGTCTTTTTCGAGGTCAAGTCCTCGGATGCGGAAACGATTCAGATTCGCCCGGTCTCCATCGGGGGGACCATGAACAATCCCACCCTGATGAACGCCCTGTCTTCGGCCGGCCTTCCCATGACCGAGCCCAATCTCAATCTCGTCAATTCCATGATGCAGCAGCAGCTGCCCATCGACGCCAATTCCCTGAATCAGATGGCGCATCTCCTCAGTGCCCACCCCGGCGCGGACCCCAAAACCCTCGTCTCCCTGACGAAGAACGGTCTGCCCGTGACGGACGACATGATTACCCAGTATAATAATTACAAGGCCGGCGAGGGGGAAATCCTCTCCTCGGTTGAGGACATGACGCATGACATCTCCTCCTTCTTCTCCTCGGATGCGGTGACGGAAGAGGGGGCTGCCTCCTTCATGCAGAATCTCACGGACGTCCTGGAGGGGAAGGCTTCCCTGCAGGAATATACGAATGTAAACCCTGCCGACATTCCGGAGCCTTCCATGTCCGGCCCGAATTTGGCGGAGACTGAAGCTCCGGCCTTTCCAAAAGAAGGAACCACCATCATCATCTCCATGGCCGATGAGCCGGTAAGCACAGGAGAGAATATCTCCCTTCCCGACTCGGCCGTGGCCGCAGCAGACCAGGCTGAAACAAATGCGGCTGCCGCCGGAGTTGAAGGAGCAGAAGGGGAAGCGGCGGCCGCCGGGAATGTAAGCGGGAAAACAGCGGAAGTTGTTCGGACGGGAGAAACTCAGACTGCGGACCTGCCCCAGGCCGGTACAACTGTGGAAACCGCAGTGAATCCGGGAGCTTCCGGCGAAAATGGCCCTGCCCGGGCGGCCGAGCAGCCCCTTTCCGCCCCTCCACTGGTCCGGGAAGCCCAGGCGCAGGCAGCTTCGGATACGGCAGGGGCCCAAAATCCGGCGCCCGGCCTTACGAGCACGAGCGCCCCGGTCATTCCCACGGAAGAGCAGGCGGATGCGGCCGGCCGGGGGTCCCTGGCCAAGACGGTCGACGCCGGAGCCCTTTCCGACCTCAACAATATGGTAAAAAACCTCGGGGGGAAAGAGGCCCCGGCCTTTTCAAAACTCCTTGATGAAAACGGGAATTTAAAGTACGATGTACCTGCAAAAGACGTCTTTTCCGCCCTGGTGAAGACGGCGGCGGGAAGCGGCCGCACGAAAGCCCTTCTCAGGGAGAGCGCTTTTTCGGACCTCATGAAGGGGGTCATGGGGACGGAGTGGACCCTGTCCCCGGAAGAGGTGAAGGACCCGCAGAGGGTGAAGAACCTCTATGCGAAGACGGCTGCGGACATGAGCCTTATAGCAAAAGCGGCGGCCGACGCGGCCGGGACGACGGGAAATCCGGTCACTCAGACCGGGAATGCCCTCGAATCCAATATTGACTTCGTGAATACCCTGAATCAGGCCTTTACATATGTCCAGATTCCCGTGAAATTGTCAAACGGGAATACGAACGCCGACCTCTACGTCTATACGAACAAAAAGAGAAATCCCGCGGACGGGGATGAGGTCTCTGCCTTCCTTCACTTCGACATGGACTATCTCGGCTCCACGGATATTTCCGTCCGCATGAAGGGAAAGGCCGTTGATACGAAGTTCTATATGGAGGACGATGACTCCTACCGCCTGATCCAGAACAATATCCACATTCTGGCGGACAGGCTCGAGGCCCTCGGCTATGCCCCGAAGATTACGGTGGAGCCGGGAGAGCAGCCCGTGAACCTCATAGAGGATATTCTCGAAAAGGATGCGGGCACGGCCGGCTCCCTGCAGCGCTATTCCTTCGATATGCGGGCCTAGATATGACTGGAAAAAGAAATACGGAAGAACAGAAGACGGCCGTTGCCCTAAAGTACGAGCCCGGGGATCAGGCTCCGAGGATCCTTGCCACGGGGAAGGGTCATGTCGCCGAGAAGATCATCGAGGCGGCAAAGGAGGCCGACGTCCCTTTCTATAAGGACAACAAGCTGGCAGAGACCCTGTCAAAGCTTGAAATCGGCGAAGCCATCCCCCCGGATCTATACGAGGTCGTGGCCCAGATCCTCGTCTTCGTCGACGGCATGGACAAGGTCAAGAAAAAACTTGGCGGCGCGGCAGGCATGGCAAAGATTGCAGGCAGACAGCAGAAGCGGCCGGGCCGCCAATAGGATTCCGGAGTACAGGATATGGCGGAAAACAAGCGGACACTCGGCGCTTCCAAAGAAGATCTGGCCTGCGCCTACCTGCAAAATAACGGTTTTACAATAATAGAACGAAACTTCCGCTCCCGGACAGGGGAAATAGATATTGTCTGTAAGGAAGGGACCTACCTCGTCTTCACGGAGGTGAAATACCGGAAGAGCGCTTCTTCCGGAAATCCCGCCGAAGCCGTGGGATACGCGAAACAGAGGAAGATATATGATACGGCCAGGTTCTATCTGGCCCGGCACGGGATTTCCCCGGATACGGACATCCGATTTGATGTCATCGCCATCCTGGGGGAAAATATTACTCTGATAAGGAATGCATTTTCACCGCTCTGAGATTGCGCGGTGTTAAGTCTTGAAAGGATACGTATAATGGCAAAACCCCTCGTGGCCATTGTCGGCCGCCCCAATGTGGGCAAGTCCACTCTTTTTAATGCCCTCTGCGGGGAGAAGATTTCCATCGTCTCCGACGTGCCCGGCGTGACCCGGGACCGGATCTATGCCGACTGCGAGTGGCTGAACAGGAAGTTTACCCTGATCGATACGGGAGGAATCGAGCCCGACAACGGGGACATCATCCTCTCCGAGATGCGGGAGCAGGCAGAGATTGCCATTGAGGCCGCCGACGTCATTGTCTTCGTGACCGATGTGCGGGAAGGAGTAGTGGCCACGGATTCCGAGGTGGCCGACATGCTGCGCCGGTCCAAGAAGCCTGTCATCCTCTGCGTCAACAAGGTGGACTCCTACGAGAAGTTCAAAAACGATATCTTCGAGTTCTATAACCTCGGCATCGGGGACCCCGTGCCGGTTTCCGCTTCCTCCATGTCCGGCTTCGGCGACCTTCTGGACAAGGTCATAAGCTATTTCACGGATACGACGGGCTCTGAGGAAGATGAGACCATTACGAAGATTGCCGTCATCGGAAAGCCCAATGTGGGAAAGTCCTCCCTCGTAAACCGTCTGGCGGGACAGAAGCGGGTCATTGTCTCAGATATTGCCGGGACTACCCGGGATGCGGTCGACACGACAGTTCACTATCACGGACGTCCTTATATTCTTATCGATACGGCCGGCATCCGCAGGAAATCAAAGATCAAGGAGAATCTCGAACGCTATTCCATCATCCGGGCCGTGTCGGCCGTGGACCGGGCGGATGTCATACTTCTCCTGATTGACGGAACGGAAGGCATCACTGAGCAGGACGCGAAGATTGCCGGCATCGCCCACGAGCAGGGCAAGGGCATCCTCATCTGCGTCAACAAGTGGGATGCAGTCGAAAAGGACAATTCGTCCGTGAAAAAATTCACGGACAAGGTGCACCAGACCCTGTCCTTCATGCCCTATGCAGACATCATGTTTATCTCCGCAAAGACGGGCCAGCGGGTGGACAAGGTCTACGAGCGCATTGACAAAATCAAGGAAAATGCCACGAGAAGGGTGCAGACAGGTGTCCTGAACGAGGTCCTTTCAGAGGCCGTCTCCATGCAGCAGCCGCCCTCGGACAAGGGCCGGCGCCTCAAGATATTCTACATGACCCAGGTTGCTGTCCAGCCTCCTGCCTTCGTCATCTTCGTAAACGACAAGAAGCTCATGCACTTCTCCTATACGAGGTACTTGGAGAACAAGATCCGCGAAGCCTTCGATTTCTCCGGCACGCCCCTTCACTTCATGATCCGGGAGCGGGGAGAGGAAGGCATATCGTAGTGTTTTTTCTGCGGAAGACCCGGCGCATTTCATCCGGTTTTCCGCTTCATCGGCGCTGAGAGGAGCTTTGAAAATATATGCTTCATAGAATTATATCTCTCTTCATCGGCTACGCCTGCGGCCTCTGCCTGGGCGGCGGCATAATGGGGGCTGTCCGGGGGGTCGACCTGACGAAGCACGGAAGCGGCAACGTCGGAACGACGAATACCATCCGGGTCCTCGGCCTTCCTTCCGGTATCGTCACATTTCTTATCGACGTCTTTAAGTCTGTCATCGCGGCCCTGATCGTCTTTTTTATCTACCGGAATCTGAATCCGGACCATGTGCGCCTTCTGACGGTCTATGCGGCTTTCGGAGCCGTGCTCGGACACGACTTTCCCTTCTACAAAAAATTCAAAGGCGGCAAGGGCATTGCCACATCCTTCGGCCTCCTGATCGCCTGCTTTCCCGTCACGATTCCGATCTGCGCCGCGATATTTGTCCTTGCAGTCGCCATAACGCGCTTCATTTCCCTCGGTTCCATTCTTGCCTGCGCGGCCTTTGCCGTCCAGGTGCTTATTTTTGCCCCGTTGGGGCTTCTGCCTTATGAGGGAGCGGATCTTTATGAGGCTGTCATCATCGGCTGTCTCGCAGGCATCATCGGAATCGTCCGCCACCACGCCAATATAGGCCGCCTCGTTCACGGGACGGAGAATAAGTTTACTTTTAAGCCGAAAAACACGGTTACCGGACCGGATAAAAGTTCAAAATAGGACAGTAAAAAAATACCGCCTGATCAGACGGGATTCGAAGGAGATGTAATGGCAAAGGTTACAGTATTTGGCGCCGGGAGCTGGGGGACAGCTCTTGCGTACAGACTGAGCAGAAACGGGCATTCCGTGACCCTCTGGGCCCACAGGGAAGCGCAGGCCAAAAGCCTCAGGGAAACCCGGGAAAATGACAAGCTCCCGGGTTTTATCCTTCCGGAAAATATCCGCTTTACGAGCGATATGGAGGAGGCTGCGACGGGGGCTGACCTCATCGTAATGGCCGTTCCCTCGACAGCGACCCGGGAGACCATGGAGAAGGCAAAGAGTTTTCTTCCCGACGGACAGCGGATCGCGGTCGTTTCGAAAGGGATAGAAGAAGCTACCCTCATGGTGCAGACGGAAATCATAGAGGATGTGGCGCCGACTGCCCTTACGGCCGTCCTTTCCGGCCCCTCCCATGCGGAAGAAGTCATAGCCGATATGCCGACCGTCGTTGTGGCAGGCTCCCGGGACCGCTTCCTGGCTCTCTTCGTGCAGGAACTCTTCATGAGCCCCGTTTTCCGGGTATATGTAAGCTCGGATGTAAAGGGCATAGAGCTCGGCGGCTCGCTTAAAAATGTCATTGCGCTCGCGGCGGGCATGTCCGACGGCCTGGGCTTCGGCGACAATGCCAAGGCGGCCTTAATCACCCGGGGAGTCAGCGAAATGTCGGGCCTGGCCACGGCCTGCGGGGCCAACC
>CAZOYS010000008.1:0-31086 GCA_964584155.1 uncultured Lachnospiraceae bacterium | reverse complement strand
TGAAGCAGGGGGCCACAACCCTCTGGGAAGACTGGGACGGCATCGATGAGAAGGGTCGGCCCCACGACTCCCTGAACCACTACTCCTACGGGGCTGTCGCGGGCTTTCTCCTTGAATATGCGGCCGGCATCCGCTATACGCGCGGGAAACTGCTGCTGAAGCCGGTCGTGGCGCCGGAACATGAATTGGAGCATGCTTCGGCGACGCTTGACTCCCCTGAGGGCCGCATTTCCTGCGGCTGGAAGTATGAAGAAGATGGCAGCGTGACAGTCTTCGGCAGCGTGCCGGATGGCCTTTCCGCGGAAGTCTCCCTGCCGGATGGCAGCACGAGGAGCGGGGTGAAGGGGGAATTTTCTTTTTCATGCAGGGGCTGAAGCGGCCCCATGCTTCTGCAAGTCTCAATTTCAAGCTTTTACCGCAAATACCGCCCAGACCCGGCGGTCGCAGGTGAAAAGCAAGTCGCAGTGGCAGGAGTTTGGAGCAAATACCGCCCATGAGCAGCAGACCTTAGGCCGCGGTAAGTCCCAATTTCAAGCTTTTACCGCAAATGCCGCCCAGACCTGGCGGCTGAAGGTGAAAAGCAAGTCGCAGGGACGGGAGTTTTGAGCAAATACCGCCTTGTCTTGCGGAGAGTTTCTGCGGGTGGTATACTTTCCGAGGCGTGTCTGCAGAAAGCGGCATTGGGCTGCAACGCCTGAAAGACAGGAGAGGCACGCGTTTTACATTAGTCATGAAAAGGGGGATTTCCCATGAAGCATTATGACGTGATCATCGTCGGGGCAGGGCCCGGCGGTATTTTTTCGGCCTATGAGCTCATAAAGCTCCGCCCGGACATGAAAATCGCGGTCTTCGAAAACGGCGGCCCGCTCGAGAGCCGCAAGTGTCCCATTGACGGGGTCAAGGTCAAGACCTGCGCCCATTGCAAGACATGCGCCATCATGAACGGCTTCGGCGGGGCCGGGGCTTTTTCCGACGGCAAATACAATATCACGAATGAGTTCGGCGGTACCCTGCACGAATACATAGGTGAGGACTGCGCCACATCCCTCATGAACTACGTCGACACTATCAATATGGCAAATGGCGGCGAAGGCACCCATATGTATTCGACGGGCAATACGCCGCTGCGCACGCTCTGCCTCAAGAACGGCATGCACCTTCTGTCCGCTTCCGTCCGTCATCTGGGCACGGACAAGAATTACGACGTCCTCGGAAATCTCTATAAACAGCTTTCGCCAAAAGTCGATTTCTTCTTCCATACGCCCGTGCAGACTATAAAAGCGGTCGAAGGCGGATATGAAATTGTGACGGAAAATGAGACCTATGCGTCCGAAAAGTGCATTGTCTCCGTTGGCCGGTCCGGCTCCAAGTGGATGGAGCAGGTGTGCCGGGACCTTGATATTCCCACGTCATCCAATCGCGTGGACATCGGAGTCCGCGTCGAACTGCCTGCGGAAATCTTCCAGGAGATCACGGACGAGCTCTACGAAGGGAAGATTGTCTACAAGACGAAGAAGTACCAGGACCAGGTCCGGACCTTCTGCATGAATCCCAAGGGGGCCGTCGTTACGGAGAATACAAACGGCATCGTCACCGTAAACGGCCACAGCTACGAGGACCCGGCGAAACAGACCGGCAACACGAATTTCGCCCTTCTTGTGTCGAAGCACTTCACGGAACCCTTTAAGGACAGTAACGGTTACGGCGAGTCCATCGCGCGCCTTTCCAACATGCTGGGCGGCGGTGTCATGATGCAGCGCTTCGGGGACCTGATCCGCGGCCAGCGGACGACGGAGAAACGGCTGAAGAAGTCCTTCGCCCATCCGACTCTGAAGGCGGTTCCCGGTGACCTTTCCCTCGTCATGCCGAAGCGGATTCTCGACGACATTATAGAGATGGTCTATGCCCTTGACACGATTGCCCCGGGCACGGCCAACGACGACACCCTCCTCTATGGCGTCGAGGTCAAGTTCTACAACATGATGGTCGACATCGACGAGAATCTGGAGACGAACCACAAGGGGCTCTTCGTCATCGGGGACGGCTCCGGCGTCACCCACTCCCTGTCTCATGCGTCCGCCAGCGGCGTGTATGTGGCGAGATATATCGCAGAAAATGCATGAATCCTGAACCCAGCGTTCTGAAAGAATAATATAGCCCGAGTTTAAAGCAAGAGGCCACACGCATTGCGTGTGGCCTCCCCTTTTTGGGCGGTATTTGTTCCGAAACACGGACTCCTGCGACTTGCTTCTTGCCTGAGGCCGCCGGCTTTGGGCGGCATTTGTCCCTTATCTGCTTAATAGTGCCTTACGACCTCAAAGCGCTGAAGTTCAACATCTTCATCGTCTACGGAAATCCCTGCCTTCTGCTTGACAATGGCAATCTGCTGGGGGACAGTATCCACCCCGTCGAGGTTGGGAAGGAGGAGGCCCCGCTTCATGCCCTTCGTCACGATGACGCCGTAGCGCTTCACATCAAGCTCCTCCGGCGATGAAATTCTTTCGGCAGGTCCCAGAATATCCACCGTGATTTCAAGGTATGGAAGCTCATCGATGCGGATCGGCTTGAACCGCGGGTCCCGGGTGGAGGCAGATATTGCGTTTTCTATGATTTCTTCCGCAATATTTTCCTGCACGGCCGAAATCGTTCCGATGCAGCCCCGGAGCTGCCCGCCTTCATGGATGGAGACGAAGGTCCCGGCGCGGTTTTCATACATTTCTGATGGAAGCTTCTTCCCCGGAAGTGCCCCTTCATTTGCAGAAGTCTTTTCCGCATCCTGCCTTACTTGAGAGGTACGATACAGACGCTTCTCAGCTTCCTCAATCGTCAGTTCCTCCCGTTTTTTCACGTAGGCTTCAACGGAGGTCCGGGCCAGCTGCACGTAGGGGTCTTCCGTCTTTCTCTTCTCGTTCAAGGCGCAAGCCTTCTTTTCTTCCCAATTCTTCAGACAGTGACGGGAGTCATCACGACCGCAGGCTAGAAATGTGCAGACTCCGTAGCCGACCCCGAAGGGGCCCTCGTGGGAAAGCTGCTGCGGCTTTACCGCAAGACCGTCAAAAGCCCCGGCCATCTCCACAAAGGATCGGTGGCCGCATTCCGCCGCGCTTTCCAGAAATGCTTCATCAAAGTCGAAAAGCTTCTCGAAATCCCCTTTTCTCATGACGTCCATTATACGTCCGTCGTAGATCGGACCATCTTTGGAAAAACCATAAGGGCCGTCGCTTTTCAGTTTGTGGGAAAGGTCGCCGGAGGCAATCCAGACAATGCACCGTCCCAGTTTTAATGCTGCTTTTTCCACCATCTGCCCGAGTTCATAATGCATGGAAAGAGGCAGGCCGGAAAGACCTATGCGAAGAATGCGGAAGGGGTCTGAACCTATATTGGCTGAAATGGCATTCACGTCGGAAGTGCTTTCGCAAATGCTATCAGCAGCTGCTGTTTCCGAAGAGTATGGAGCCGCAGAAATGTGCCTTCCTCGCTCCGCCTCCTGCAGGAAGTACAGAGGAATCATGGTCGCGTGGTCGAGGGAAGGATCCCTCTCGCCGAGGTCGCCGGCCGGAAAGCCTTTACTGTCTGCGGCTTTACAGATTTCATCCCGCAGGGCACTGTCATAAACGGCGGAAATCTGCACCTGCGGCGCCCGGAACTGTCCGAAGTTTCCGACAGCCGCGTTTCCCGGAGAGATGTGAAAGTAATCCCGGTACATGATGCTGTGGGGAGAAGAAATAATAATGGTGTCCGGGTGCAGGGAAAGGACGAACTCAGAAGCTCTGCGGTAGGCGTCGATTGTCGCCTGTATGCCTTTCTCTTCACCGTGCCCGACGTCCGGAATGATGAGCGGCGGGTGGGGCACCATGACGGCACCGACAATGCCTGCATGTGTATTTTTTCTTTCAGACATGCAATACACCTGCTTTCTATACAACACAGGCCCGAAGTGAACAACAGAGGACAAATACCGCCCATGCGGAGAACGCTTCAGGTAATTTTCCGTTGCATTTTATGGACTTGCGGACAAATACCGCCTATTCCCGGATGGGATTGAGAAATATCGAGTCTCTGATAGCCTGGTACTGAACACATACCGCCTATTTTCAGCAATTGCCGGTATAGACGTAGTGGAGATGCCGCTGCGCAATATCTGCCAGATGATAGATTTTTTCAACCGGTGTGGGCTCTTTGTTGCTGTAGGCCGCCCGCGGAAAGAAGCGGCTGATATGGAGTGGAATGCCTGCACCGCTGCCCTGTTCGGAGTTTACGTTCTTCAGGGACGCGATGTAGGAAGAAATTTCTTCCATCTCTTCATCACCGTCATTCATGTCAGGGACAATCAAAGTCGTAAGCTCCACATGGCAAACCTGCACAGCCCGCTCAATGAAGGCCTTCACATCGGGAAGACACCCTTTAAGAATATCACGATAGACAGCATCCTGAAAGCTTTTGAGGTCAATATTCATGGCGTCCATATAGGGGAGTATTTCTTCAAGAACTCCAGAGTTCACGCAGCCGTTTGTCACAAGAATGTTGAAAAGCCCGGCCTCATGGACTAGGCGGGCTGTGTCCCTGACATATTCATATCCGGCAAGGGCTTCGTTGTAGGTATAGGCCACGCCGATATTTCCACGGGCACTGTAGGAAAGGGCAAGGGCGCAGAGTTCTTCCGGAGAGACGAACTGCGTGGGAACTTCCTCCTGTCCGGCATAGGAAATTTCATTGTTCTGGCAGAAGGGGCAGTGAAGGTTGCAGCCGAAGCTGCCGACGGAGAGAACGGCGCTTCCCGGGTGGAAGCGCCGAAGGGGCTTCTTCTCAATGGGGTCAAGCGCAATGGCAGTAAGTTTTCCGTAGTTCAGCGGCAGTATTTCTCCGCCCCTGTTCCCGCGGGCCTTGCAGAAGCCTGTCTGTCCCTCCGCCAGCCGGCAGCGGCGGAAGCAGACCGGGCATGTAATTGTTTTTGCCGGTGCTGTTTCTTGCATGTCTCATTTTCTCCTGATTTTTTCAAATGCCGCCCAGGTGGCGGACTGCTGGCCGGCAGGTATAGGCGGCATTTGCTCCAAACTTCCGCTCCTGCGACTTGCTTCTCACCGGCAGCCGCCAGGTCTGGGCGGGATTTGCGGTAATAGCTTGAAATTGGGACTTACCACGGCCTGAGGTCCGCTTCTCATGGGCGGTATTTGCTCCAAACTCCCGTCCCTGCGACTTGCTTCTCACCGGCAAGCGCGGCCATGGGCAGCATTTGTCAGGCTGCCGCCTTCGCGGGCCTGTTTACGATGACGATGCCGCAGACGACCAGGAGGAGGGCGGCGAGGGTGTAGATATTGGCGGCTTCGCTGCCCTCGTGAAGGAGGATGGCAGAGATGATGACGCCGAAGACCGGGTTCATGAAGCCGCAGATGGTGACTTTGGATACTTCATTGTATTTGAGGAGGATGCCCCAGAACGTGTAGGCGCCGGCGGAGATGAAGGCCATGTAGAGAATGAGGGGGATTGAGGAGGCGGCGCTTATGCTCAGCCTCCCGCCGCCGAGGAGCCCTATTGCCATCATGGCGAGTCCCCCGCAGAAGAACTGCCAGCCCGAGAGCAGGACGGGATCCTCATTTCTTGAAAAAAGCTTGATGGCGCAGCCGGCGAAGGCTGAGGATACCGTGGATATGATGAGAAGGCCTTCCCCGGTCATGGCAAAAGGCTCGCCGGAGATGGCCTCCCCGTTTGTGACGATGAGAAGAACCCCGAGGAAGCCGGCGATGGAGCCGACGACCTTGGCGGGTGTCAGCTTTTCAAAATGGAAGAAGAGGACGGAGACCGCAATTGAGAAGAAGGTCCCGCAGGCGTTGATGATGGAGCAGCGAACCCCTGAGGTATGGGCGACGCCGTTATAGAAGAGGATGTATTGAATCACGGTCTGCAGGGCTGCGAGGATGAGGATGTTTTTCCAGGAAGACTTCTTCGGCAGCAGGAGACGGTGCTCAATTAAACTTCCCGCGGCAAGGACCATGAGGCCGGCGATGGTGAAGCGGAGGCCGGCGAAGAGGATGACGGAGGGAACATCGTCCGTGCCGACTCCGAAGAGGCGGTAGCCGATTTTGATGCAGGGGGCCGCAGAGCCCCAGAGCAGGCAGCAGAAGGCCGCTGTCAGCACGACGACCGGCGTTTTCTGCCAGATTATGCGCTTTGCATTAGTCATGCTCCTTCTCCTTCGGCACCGCCACCGGCCGGGACGAGAGAATCAGGCGGACGGCCAGGTAGGTCACGATCAGGCAGGCCAGAATCACGAGGAAGAAGACGAAGGGGCTTAAGGATGTGAGGTTCATATTCCCCATCAGGAAAGATGTCGCATTGAACATGAGGTGGATGCCCATGGTCACGAAGATATTGTTCGTCTTTCCGTAGATGTAGCCGAGAAAGAGGCCGACGACGGCGGCCATGATTCCCTGCAGGGGATTCAGGTGGAAGACGCCGAAGAGGATGGCCTGGACTGCGTTTGCTCCCCAGAAGCCCATGGCCCGGCGGGCATAGCCGTAGGTCAGGCCCCGGAAGGTCAGCTCCTCGGACAGGGGGCCGATGATCATGTAGATAACGATGAAGACCGTGCCGTGGCCGGTTCCGATGCCGGAGGCCTGCATGGCGTCTTCGTAGGTCTTCAGCCAGTCGGGACGGATCATGGCGAGAACCGTCGTGAAGTAGTTCATGACGACCTGGAAGGCCGTGCCGGCAAGGAGAATTCCTGCGATGAGGCGGCCCTTGCGGTAGCCCCGGAGGGAGTCCTTCGCATCGGTCAGGGCTTCCGAAGGCTTATTTCCGGCCTGCATATCCGGATAGGTCTGCCGGCGGAAGGCCCGGTACCAGAGACCGGTCGCCAGAAGGGCGCAGAAGCCGTAGACGAAAAGAGTCAGGGACATGGTGTTCGGCGCTGTGAGATGGGAGAGGGCCGCCCGGAGATATGTGCCGAAGTCCGTAATCTGACTGGTTCCCGTAAATGTCACGAATTCAAGCTGCAGGACAAAAAATGTCGCCGCGGTCTGGATGGTCAGCACGGCCAGAAGGGGCGTGAAGCTGAGCCAGAAGTATTTCATACGGTTTTGATTATTCATTATTTTTCTTTTTCCTTCCGGATTTTTTCAATGCGGGGCCGGTAGACGGAGAGCATGTCCGGGCCGGCGAGGTACTTCTCCATGGCATCGAGCTTTTCATTCCCGTCGGAAAGGCCCTCCCTGTACATATCGTCAAGGACGTCGATATCCATGGTGTAGGTCGAAAGCTTCTCCTTCGGGGCGAAGAGGAAAATCCGCCCTTCCTTATAGAGCTTCATCATGGCTTTGTGCTGGCGGTTATACATCTTGTACCGATACTTCAGTCTGGCCGCCGTCTTCGGGTATTTATGGAGAATAATATTAATGGCCTCCATATGCTTCTGAGGCTCCATAACAAAGTCCAGGGGCTTTGAGAGAATAATGACCAGGCGGTCGCAGCCGTTTTCAATGGCTTTCACATAGGGAAGGGAGTCCGAAACTCCGCCGTCAAAAAGCTTCATGCCGTTAAGTTCCACGGGATGGCAGAGGACAGGCAGGGCGCAGGTGGCCTTAAAGCATCTGTAGTCATTCGGTACGATGTCCTTTTTCGTGAGGTATACGGGCTCCCCGGTTTCAGCGTTCGTCGAGACGAAGACGAACTCCTCGGGGCCGGCCAGCAGGGTCTTGACGTCGAGGGGGTCCGCCCCGTCCTCGTTCGTCAGTGTATCATAAATATAATGTAAATTGAAGAAATCTCCGGACTTGAGGAAGGCCTTGACGCCGAAATATTCGGGATTTGTGGGGTGGGTCGTGAAGAAGCGCCTGTTCCGGCCCCGCTGGCGGGCGAGATAGGAGGCCGCGCAGGTAGCTCCGGCGGAGACCCCGCTCACATAGTCGAATGTAATTCCGTGGTCCAGAAAGGCATCGATGACGCCGGCATTGTAGGCGTCTTTCATGCCGCCGCCTTCCACAATCAGTCCTGTCTTCATACGCAATCTCCTTACAAAATTCATGCCTGCAGAAAGAGAATAATAGAAACTTTTTCCTTTGGGACTGTTTCATTTTCCCGGCGCGGGCCCTTTCGTCAACGGGGCTTATTATACCCCATAAAGAAGGAAAGACCATCTCAGAGCCCTTGTATTTGCCCTATACACATCGGAAACATTGTCTCTTGAGGCATTTTTTTAACTATTTTAGAATGCACTTCAGTTAGAAACAATAATGTAAAACCATATTGTTTTACATTATTTATGAATTGTTTAAAAGGAACGGTGAAAGAAATGGCAGAAGGAATCAAGCATGCTGCAGAGCGCAAGGCGTTCGAAGTAGCTATTGATGCGGCTTTGAAGCACATCGACAAGGACCGGGAGAAGGCGATGATCCAGTTCATCAACCTCATCCAGAAGGTCCTCGGCGATACGTGGCCGGACAGCGCCTATGACGCCCTCCGCGGAGTATATGAAGATCCGGACAGCAAGTGGTGTAAGTTCACGAACGACCTCTTTGACGATATTGACCACGGCATTCTGAAGACGGCAGCCCTGAACCTCGGCTACGAGACCGCGTTCCGCGGCTACCGCCATACGAGAGAGGTTGCCGAGAAGGAAGGCTGCAATATTCCTTTCACGATTCTCATCGATCCCACGTCGGTCTGCAACCTCCGCTGCACGGGCTGCTGGGCTGCCGAGTACGGGCACAAGATGAACCTTTCCAATGAGGACCTCGAGTCCATCATCAGCCAGGCGGAAGACCTCGGTATCCATACCTTCCTCTTCACGGGCGGCGAGCCCCTCGTGCGGAAGGCGGATATTGTAGCCCTTGCCGAGAAGCATAATCACTCCTTTTTCCAGACCTTCACGAACGGAACCCTGATTGACGAGCAGTTCTGCGAAGACCTTCTCCGTGTGAAGAATTTCGTTCCCATCATCTCCCTTGAGGGCTTCGAGGAAGTGAATGATGACAGAAGAGGCCAGGGTACCTACCAGAAGGTCATGCATGCTATGGATCTTCTGAAGGAGCACAAGATTCCCTTCGGCCATTCCATCTGCTATACATCGAAGAACTATAAGACTGTTACATCCGACGAGTTCCTCGACATGGTCATCGAGAAGGGCGCCAAGTTCATCTGGTATTTCCACTATATGCCGGTTGGAAATGAAGCTTCCACAGATCTGCTTCTGAACCCGGATCAGCGTGAGTACATGTTCCACCGGGTTCGTGAGATCCGCGGTTTCGAGGGTGGCAAGCCCATCTTCGCCCTGGACTTCCAGAACGACGGCGAATGGGTCGGCGGCTGTGTAGCCGGCGGCCGCGAGTACTGCCACATCAACCCGAACGGCGACGTGGAGCCCTGCGTATTCATTCACTACTCAAGCGCGAATATCCACGACATGAGCCTGCTCGACTGCCTGAAGCAGCCCATCTTCCTTAAGTACAAGGAAGGACAGCCGTTTAATGACAATCACCTTCGTCCCTGCCCCATGCTCGAAAATCCCGAGAAGCTTCGGGAAATCGTTGCGGAGACGGGTGCCAAGTCCACGGATATGCAGTCGCCTGAGTCCGTTGACGACCTCTGCAAAAAGTGCGATCCCTATGCTGCCGAGTGGAAGGAGCGGGCTGAGAAGCTCTGGGCCGCTGAGCAGAAGGAGCGGGCCGAGATCAAGGCAAAGCGCGAAGCTGAGAAAGCCGCAAAGTCTGTATAATTTTATAGAGTACCTCACCATCCCCGCCGACTGATGCCGGCGGGGATTTTTTTACTCGCCTGCGGAAATTGTAAAAGTCTGAATGAAAGACCGAACAGAGGATTCTCTGTAAAGATCAGCTTCCGCCTTGCCGCAGGGCAGGGCGGAAGTTTTTGGAGGAAATGAAATTATGCGGATAGAAAATCTCCGGGTCAACGGGGAGAAGGCTCCCCTTGGCATTGAACTCAGGAACCTGACATTTTCCTGGAAAGTCTGCGAAGCGGCCGGAAAGAGGCAGGCGAAGAGCCGCTTTCTGCTTGCGGAAGATGCTGCTTTTAAAAAGGTGGTTTTTGACAGCGGGGAAGTTGTCCTTCCCTCCTATGCGTATGTGCCGGATCTTTCCGGGAAGGTAAAGCCGGGAAAGCCCTATTTTTGGCGCGTTACGGTTTGGGACGAGACCGGGGATACGGCGACAGGCGGGACAGGGACATTTGAAGGCGGCCATCCGGAAGGGGCCTGGAAAGGAAAGTGGATTTCTCCGGTTTTTTCCCGGGAAGTGGTGCCTGTCCTCAGAAAGACATTTACGGCTGATACAAAAAGCATGGCCCGGGCCCGCCTCTATGTCTGCGGCCTCGGCCTTTATGAAGCATACATAAACGGGGAAAAGGTCGGAGATCAGTATTTGACCCCTTACTATACGGACTACCGGGACAGGGTCCAGTATCAGACATATGACCTTGCCGGTCTTCTGAAGGACGGGGAGAATACCCTGGACATCTGGCTCGGCGACGGCTGGTACAAGGGCCGCTATTCCTACCTCGGTGGCGGGCAGCTGAGGGAGTTCTACGGGGATACCTATAAGGCTCTTGCTGATATCTGTATTACAGAAAAAGACGGGACAGAGAAGTATATCGGGACGGATGAAAGCTGGCAGAGCCTGAAGTCTCCGGTTCTCATGGCAAATCTCTATGACGGGGAAATATATGATCCGGGCCGCATAGAAGCGCTGAAGCATCCGGAAACCCGTTCCCGCAATCTCACGGCCGTAAAGACCGTTCCGGCGCCGGAAGGCAAGCTCATACCCATGGTCGGCCTTCCGGTAAGAGCCCATGAGATCTTCCGGCCCAAGCTCATTGAAATGCCGCACGGAGAGTACGTCCTCGATTTCGGCCAGGAGATCACGGGCTGGGTAGCCTTCTCCATTGACGAGAGGATGAAGGCGCACCACATTATTCTCATGTACGGGGAAATCCTGCAGGACGGAAACCTCTATAATGACAACCTCCGCACGGCCAAGGCTGTCTTCGAGTGCTATGCAGACGGGGAGAAGCACCATGTCAGGCCCCATTTCACGTTCTACGGCTTCCGCTATGTGAAGGTGGAAGGTCTTTCGAAGGAGGAACTGCTCCGGGCGGATTTCACGGGCGTGGCCCTGTATTCGGACCTTGAGGAAATCGGGGCGCTTGAGACGGCCCTTCCCAAGGTAAATCAGCTGATTTCAAATACGAAGTGGGGACAGAAGGGAAACTATCTCGACATTCCGACGGACTGCCCCCAGCGGGACGAGCGTCTGGGCTGGACCGGGGATGCCCAGATTTTCTCCGGGGCAGCCTCTTACCATATGCGTACCGACGCCTTTTTCAGGAAGTACCTGGGCGACATGGCCTACGAGCAGTCCCTGAAGGCCGGGGCTGTGCCCTATGCCGTTCCGGACCCCCTGTCCATCGGCCGGGAGAAGCTGGGAGAGCCTGCCTACGGGCCGGCGGACTTTCCCGAAAATGAGGCAGGGGGTTCCGCCTGGGGCGACGCGGCGACGATCATTCCCTGGAACTCCTACCTGCACTCCGGCAACATCGCCTGGCTTTCGGAAGAGTATACGAATATGAAGCAGTGGACCGACTTCATGATCCGTATGGACGAGGACTACTGCGGCGGCAGACGGCTCTGGGAGTGCGGCTTCCACTTCGGCGACTGGCTCTCCCTCGACGTCGAGGGCGGGGCAGAGGATGAGAATCATACCATGGGCGGGACGGATCCTTACTTCGTCGCCTCGGCCTACTACATGTATTCGACAGGCCTTACGGCAAAGGCGGCGGAGCTCCTCGGGAAGGAAGAGGACGCGGCCTATTACAGACGGATTTCCTCCGAGGTCAGGACCGCCATGCGGAAAAAGTATGTGGTTTCTCCGGGAACGCTTTCCATTGACACCCAGACGGCCTACGCCATGGGGTATGAGTTAGGACTCTTTGAAGAGGAGGAAGAGCGAGCCGTGGGCGAGCGGCTCCACAGCCTTCTTGAAAAATGGAACATGCATCTGGCGACCGGCTTCCTCGGGACGGCCTGCCTCTGTGATGCCCTGACTGACCTTGGATATGCGGATGACGCAATTACACTCCTTCTGAACGAGGACTACCCCTCCCGGCTTTACGAGGTCAATATGGGAGCCACGACGACCTGGGAGCGGTGGAACTCCGTCCTTCCCGACGGCCATATCAGCGGCACCGGCATGAACAGCCTGAACCACTACGCCTACGGCTGCATTGTCGAGTGGATGTATTCCTCCCTGGCCGGGCTTCGCGTGGATCCGGACCGGCCGGGCGGGCAGCTTATCATCTGCGCTCCCCATATTTCCGCCCGCATCGGCCATGTCGCAGGCACCGTCAATTTCGCAGCCGGGACCTATGAGTCCGCCTGGACGCTGGACGGGGACACGGTCACCTATGAGATTACGGTTCCCTTCAACGGAAGCCTCTCCTTCGTACCGGACCGCCCGCTTAAAGACATCACGGTGAACGGGAAGCCCGCTTCACCTGAGAACCTGCAGGAAGAACTCCTTGCGGGCCGCTACATCATTGAAGCTAAGGTTTGACACGCCTGCTGTTCGGCCTTGCTTCCGCTCGACAGGTAAGCCCTGTTTTCCGGTTTCCCAGGAACCGCGAAAACAGAGCTTTTTCGTGCCCAAAATTGTATTTGATTGTACCGATTTGCCTGTTAAACCCGATTTTTCAGTTTCCTGAGAGCCCTAGAAACAGGGGCTCTCAGCGGCAAAAATTGTACTTGATTGTATTCATTTGACAGGCAAGCCTTGGTTGCCGCTTGTCAACCAAGGCTTGCCTGTCACGGGTAAAAATCCGGTTTCCCGAAAGGCACAAAAATAGGGCCTCTCTGGCCCCGAAATTGTATTTGATTGTACTGATTTAACAGGCAAATAGTTCAGATGAGTCCGAGAATGATGATGGCTGCTACGAGAACGGGCAGAATCCAGGTGCAGACGGGCCTGAGAAAGGCGGGAACCTTCATGCCCTTTCCAATGTTGGCCTCGGCCGTGAAATTGTCCCAGCCCCAGCCGAATTTCCTTGTGCAGAAGAGGATGTAGATGAAGGCGCCGATTGGAAGAATGAGGTTTGAAACGAGGAAATCCTCAAGGTCCATGAAGCTGCTGCTTCCGCCCATGGGGTGAATGCCGGACAGGACATTCGAGCCCAGCGCGCAGGGCAGGGACAGGAGGAAGACGGTGACAAGGCAGAAGAGAACCGCCTTTTTCCTCCCCCAGCCTGTGACGTCCATCAGCATGGCATTGATATTTTCAAAGACGGCCAGTACCGTGGAAAAGGCCGCAAATGTCATGAAGAGGAAGAAAAGGGCACCCCAGATCCGGCCGGCCGGCATATGGTTGAAGATATTCGGCAGGGTGATGAAAATGAGGGAAGGCCCTGAGTCCGGCTGCACCCCGTAGGCAAAGCAGGCCGGGAAGATGATGAGGCCGGATGTGAAAGCGACAAAGGTGTCGAGGACGGAGACGCTGACGGCTTCGCCCAGAAGAGAGCGGTCCTTTCCGATATAGCTTCCGAAGATGGCCATGGAGCCCATGCCGATGGAAAGGGTGAAGAAGGCCTGATTCATGGCCGCTACAAGGACATTCAGAAGCCCCGCTTTTTCAATCTCCGCAATATTGGGCTTCAGGTAAAAGGCCAGGCCCGCGCCCCCTCCCGGGGTGACGATGCTGTTCACCGCCAGGATCACCATGATGACGAGCAGGGCCGTCATCATAACCTTTGATACGCTTTCAAGACCTTTCTGCAGGCCGATGGCAATGATGGCAAAACCGACGATAACTACGACAGCCATATAGCCGACCTGCTTGGCCGGACTCTTGAGCATTTCAGTGAAGTAGTCCGTGACGGCGGACGTGTCCATGCCGTCAAATGTGCCCTTCAACATTTCCACGAAGTACTGCAGCATCCAGCCGGCCACGGTCGTATAGAACATCATGAGCAGGTAGTTCCCGATCAGGGAAACGATGCCGTGGATATGCCACTTCTGTCCCGGTTTTTCCAGGACCTGGTACATCTTCACCGGGCTTTTCTGGGCTGCCCGCCCCATGGCAAACTCCATGGTCATGACGGGAATCCCCATGAGAATCAAAAAGAAGATGTAGATGAGCACGAAGGCCCCGCCCCCGTACTGGCCCACGAGCCAGGGAAACTTCCAGACGTTTCCGATGCCGATTGCGCAGCCTGCTGAAATCAGGATGAAGCCGAGCCGGGACCCCAAGTGTTCTCTTTCCATTGGATATAACCTCCCCATGTCATTGCTTTAAAGTATTAAATTACTTTCGCATTACAGAGACTGTTTGTCAAGGCGGAAGAAAAAGAAGAAAGTGCAAGCCGTCAGTAATTGTTGCAAACTCTTCTTCGGCCTGCTCCGCTATCATAATGTCAGGCAAAAGAAAATGTATCTTTTACAGTAAAAAAGACCTGCCGCTTCCGTTTCCGGATTCTCCGGGACGAAAGACAGCAGGTCTTTTCGTGTATCATATGTTCTCGTATTCCTCCGGCGACCACTCGTCTGACCAGTCAATGAAGACCATGCCGGAAGGGAATTTTTTACAGGGTTCCTCAAAGCGGAGGGGGAGCCAGACGTAGTCGGCAATGGAAGTATTGTCCCGGCAGTCCGGGGAGAAGACGACACGGGTTCCGTGGGCCCTGTTGTATGCTGCCGTCTTTTCTTCCGCTGTCGGAAAGCCGTGGGGACCGCCCCACTCGGGCCGGAATATGGCCTCGAAGTCACGGGCATAGTCTTCGTAGTCAAGGCAGGCGGATGGCATCCCGGGACAGTTTTTCAGAAGGCCTGTATCCTTGCAGAGAAAACTGTTTATAAGCTGTTTTGTTCCGGCGGGGCTTTTTAGGCCAGTCCGCGCTTTTTATTAATGAGTTACCATAGTTCAAGCCGGTCCTCTGTGCAGGATGCAAACGGGCCGGGCAGAACGCCTGAATCATTTCGGGCGGTGCAGCGCTTGTTGTCGAAGTAGTCGGTATCGAAGACAATCGGGGTGCCGTCCGGATTTTCGTATCTCTCTTCCGGCTCGAAGGCTATGCCCAGACTTTCTGTCGAAAGCAGAGAGCCTTTCTGCTGCCCGAGATAAGCGGAAAGATTTGTTTTTAAGACCGTTTTGCCGTCTTCTTCTTTCAGTTCCAGATGAACGTCATGCGTGAAATCTTCGCAGGCATCTGTTTCCTTCTTCCAGGCAAGGGCCCCATTGAAATAGATGTTTCCAGCTGACCAGACGGGAAGTTTCTTGTAATACCGGTCGGACTGTGGTCCGCCGAGGCCGCAGAAGCCTTCGAAGTCCTTTTTCCACTCATCAAACGTCTCATAGCCGTTGAACTGTGATGTTCCGCAGAGCAGGCTTCCATCGTCCCAGATGGCTTCCGTGGGATGGAGGTCTGAAGCCAGGCGGACGAGCGCAGGGTTAATAGTTTGTTGAACAAAAATATTATTATAGACCTTGTGATCTCCATGAAGGAAGGTCATGAATCCGGCTACCTCCGTCCGGTGTGGTACATGGTAGGGGGTGTAGCGGGGAGACGGCATGGTAAGGGCACCGTTTTCGCAGCCGCAGCTCACGGATACGAGGGAGCCTGCGATGAGGTTGTGAACGAGGGCAATGCCCTGGGCCGCCATTTTCACAGCCCGGGGGGAGAGCAGGATATTGTTGTCAATCAGGGTAGGGCCGTGGGAGACCTCTACAAAAATATCCTCTCCGAGGCCTTCAAAAGCCGGGTCACCGGGCAGGGCCTTTTCGTCGAGATACGGAAGCGTGTTGTCATGGAAGAGGTTTCCGGTCACGCGCGTCCCCTGAGCCTGCCAGTCGAGCCAGAGACCTCTGGTGCAGTGGTGGATATGATTGTGGCGGAAGACGACGTCAATTGCAGCGTGCATCTTGATACCGCCGATTTCAGCGCCGGCAAGGTTTTGTTTATTATTAATATGGTGAATGTGATTGTCCTCAATGACTGAAAATACACCGCCGAGGTGCCCGACAATCCCTGTCTGCCCGCAGTTGTGGATATTGCAGCGGCGGACGATGTGGTGGCCGATATTTTCCTTCGTCCAGCCTTCCCGCTGGGCCTGCAGGATGCAGTCCCGCTCTGTCTGGGTCCCGTCTTTATATTTCCACTTAGACCACTTGTTGTCGTTTTCCTTCTGATAATATTTGCCGAGAGAAATGCCGCTGCACTTGGATTCGGCGATTTCGCAGTCTTCTATGATCCAGCCCCGGGACCAGTGGGGACCGACCATTCCCTCCTGATAGGCTGTCGGCGGCGCCCACTGCGTCGCTGCCTCCAGTATCCGGAAGCCGGAAAGCGTGATGTATCCTACCCCTTCTTCAAGGGGGTAGAAGCAGGCGGAGCGGGCGGAAATCTCGACTGTTTCTTCATTCGGTTTTACGGAATGGAAATTCGCGTACAGGACAGTCTCATCATTTTTTTCATCCTGCTCTGTATACCAGGTATAGACGGAGAAAGCCCGGTCCCAGGAAGCGGGAGATTCCTGCGGATTCAGAACGCCGTCGAGGCTTGTCACTTCATACAGAGACTTTTCATTCAGGAATACATCCCCTGTATGGGCGATGAAGCCGCCCATGAACCAGTCGCCGCTGACCATAGTTGTGAAAGGGTTTCTCTCTTTGAAGAGGCTGTTTTTCACCCGGACCGTCCATACGCCTTCATGGCCGGGCACGGGCGTCCAGGTCTGTATACGCTCAGAGCCGCGGATTTCAGCCTTCATGGGCTCAACGGACCGGTAGGTGATCCGGGCGGCCTCCGTGCCGGCATGCTTCGGATTTACATTTTCCCTGTAGATTCCGGGCATTACCAGGACGTCATCTCCCGGCTCCGCAATGTCGGCTGCCTGCTGTATACGGGTGAAGGGATGTTCCGGGCTTCCGTCTCCGCCTTCTTTTGCATAAATATCTACATAGTACTGCATGATTTTCTCTCTTTCTATTTTTTGCCTGTTGCACCCAAGCTAAGGGTACCTGACCCCCTCTGAGCCAGTACCGGTGCAGTCGGCAGGAGTTATCAACAACGGTACCTGACCCCCTATACCTGCACGGACTTCCTCCGTACGAGACGGGTGCCGACTTCGATTTTCAGGGGGCTGGTGCTCGTATTCGTGACGAGATCTACGAGGCGGCGGGCCGCCACGCGGCCCATCTCTTTTTTTGGGACGTTTACGGTCGTGAGGGCCGGTGTCAGGTAGGAGGCCGGGGCAATGTCGTCGAAGCCGATGACGGAGATGTCGCCGGGCACGTCGTAACCGGCTTCCTTGAAGGCCCGGATGGCCCCGATGGCGATGAGGTCGTTGTCCGCGAAATAGGCTTTGGCCAGGCGGCCGCCCTTTTTCAGTATGCTTCGCATATCGGAAAGGGCCCCGTCCGTGGAAGGGGAGAGCCGGTGGACGATACATTCGTCTGTCGGCAGCCCGTGGGCCCGGACCGCCCGGAAGAAACCGTCCTGGCGTTCATTGAAGTTTGCAATCGGGTAGGAGGAGTGGAGGTAGCCCGGCTGGACCCGGGTCTTCCGGATCAGATAGTCCGTGGCGAGATACGCCCCCTGATTATTATTTATGACGACAGAATCGATGCCGGCCTTGTCGAAGTAGACGTCGAGCAGGACCAGGGGCACATGAACGTCGGAAAAGACGGCGAAGTCCTCCTCCTGCATCTCGGTCCCGAGCAGAATGATTCCCGAAACGCCGGAGTAGATGATGTCAGAAAGGGCCAGCTCCGGGGACTCGTCCCGGTCCACATAGAAAATCCGGGTCCGGTAGCCGGCCTCGCGAAGGCCGCCCTCCACTCCGTCGAAGAGCTCCGAAAAGAAAGGAGTGTCGCTGACGACAGCCCCCTGCCGCCTATAGATAATGAAAGCCGTGTCCCCCAGAGACCGGCTTTTTTTCGTGAGCCGGGAAAAGTCGTAGCCGTTTTCCTTTGCGCAGGAAAGGACGGCCTTCCGGGTCTCCTCGCTGACGCCCGGCCGGCCGTTTAAGGCCATGGAAACTGCAGCCGGCGTGATATTCAGTTCTTTCGCAATCTCTTTTCCCGTGATGCCCATTGTATTTCCCTTTTATGAATTCCGATGCGGCCAGGCTCTGTCTGCGCACAAAATGTGTCTGCCAGTCGCCAGGTCGCCCTGTATCCGCTACATGCACCATAGCAGAAGTCTGTCCGCCCTTCAAGATATTAAGTCGTCAAATTAAGCAATATTCACTTAATCGTGCATTGCGATTAAGCGGTCCGCCTGCGATAATTGGAGGCAGAAAGGGTAGGGACTGCCCGGATGCCTGCGCAGCCGGAAACCGGCGAAAAGGCGCGGCGTCGGGGCCCTTCCCGCATATGGCTTTTCAGATTATTCAAAGGAGAAAACGTTATGGGGATTAAGCTTGGTTATGCGCCGACCCGGCGCAGCATCTTTTCGGCACCGGATGCGATTAAGTACAGGAACTTAACGGCAGACCGCCTGAAGGAAATGGGCGTGGACTTCGTCGACATCACGGATATCAACAGCGAAGGCCTCCTTTACGATGAGGACGACCGCCTGAAGATCGTCGAGAAGTTCAGGGCCGAGAAGGTGGACGGCCTCCTCCTGGCCCACTGCAATTTCGGGACGGAATACGAGTGCGCCCGCCTTGCCAAAGACCTGAATGTCCCTGTCCTTCTGTGGGGGCCTCTCGACGAGCGGCCTGACGAAAACGGGGTGCGGCTCAGGGACACCCAGTGCGGCCTTTTCGCTACCGGCAAGGTCCTTCGCCGCTTCCAGGTGCCCTTCACTTATCTTACGAACTGCCGACTCAATGACCCCGTCTTCGAGCGGGGCGTCCGGGACTTTCTCGCCGTCTGCAATGTCGTAAAGACATTCCGGAATATAAGAATTCTTCAGATGGGCCCCCGGCCCTACGACTTCTGGTCCACGATGGCCAATGAAGGAGAACTTCTCGAGAAGTTCAACATCCAGTTGGCCCCCGTTCCCCTTCCCGAGGTGACGAAGGAAGTGAAGCGCTGCATCGCGGAAGACGACGGCGTTTCCGAGACCATCAAGTACTGCCGGGACCACATGGAGATCAAGGTCACGGACGAGCAGCTTCAGAATGTGGCCGGTCTCGCCTGTGCCATGGAGCATCTTATAAAGAAGTACCACTGCAACGCCGGAGCTATCCAGTGCTGGAACGCTTTGCAGGACGAGCTCGGCATCATGCCCTGCGCGGCAAACTCCCTCCTCAATGAAAAGGGCATCCCCATCGTCTGCGAAACCGATATCCACGGGGCCATCACAACCCTGCTTGTCGAGGCGGCCGCAAATGACGGGACCCGGTCCTTCTTCGCCGACTGGACCATCCGTCATCCGGACATTGAAAACGGGGAGCTCCTGCAGCACTGCGGGCCCTGGCCCATTTCCGTCGACAAGGGCAAGCCCTGCCTGACGTATCCTCTCGCTTTTGACCATCCCGGCGCCATTACTGCGGAAGCCAAGCACGGGGACATCACCCTGGCCCGCTTCGACGGGGACAACGGAGAGTACAGCCTCCTGCTCGGCAACGCAAAGGGTGTCGACGGCCCCACCTGCATGGGCACCTACCTTTGGGTGGAGGTCGAGAATATCAAGCGTCTGGAGGCAAAGGTTGTGGAAGGCCCTTACATCCACCACTGCACCGGCATCCACAAGAACGTCGTGCCCGTCCTCTATGAGGCATGCAAGTACATGGGCATCAAGCCCGACCTCTACGATCCGATTGAGGAGGACGTGAAGGCCTACCTTCGGGGCGAGTGATGTCGTTTGCGCTGAAAGGCAGGAACTTTGACCTGTCCCGGCGGTTTACATTATTCATAAGAAAGAAACAAGAAGGAGACAGAAATGACGGATAGAGAGATGGAGCGGCTCTGCTACAAGCTGCGCAAGGACACCGTCGACATCATAATGGCGGGAGGCGGCGGCCACATCGGCGGCGACATGTCCGTGATGGAGACCCTTGTGTCCCTGTATTTTCACACGATGAACGTGAGCCCCGAGCGGCTCGAGGATCCGGAGCGGGACCGCTTCGTCATGAGCAAGGGGCACTCCATGGAGGCCTATTACGCAGTGCTCTGCGAGAAGGGCTTCCTGGAATTAAGTGATGTTAAGGCAAGATTCAGTAAATTCGGCTCCCCCTATATCGGCCACCCCAATAATAAGCTCCCCGGCATCGAGATGAATTCCGGCTCTCTCGGCCATGGCCTGCCCGTTTCCGTCGGCATGGCCCTCGCCGGAAAGATGAACAAGGCTTCCTACCGGGTCTACACGGTCCTCGGCGACGGGGAGCTGGCGGAGGGCAGCAACTGGGAAGCGGCCATGGCGGCCCGCCAATATAAGCTCGACAACCTCTGCGCGGCCGTGGACAGGAACCGCCTGCAGATTTCCGGCAACACGGAAGACGTGATGGGAGAGGACGACCTGCACGAGCGCTTCCGCTCCTTCGGCTGGAATGTCATTGACGTGGCCGACGGAAATGACATCGCCTCCGTCAATGCGGCTTACGACGAGGCGAAGACTGTTAAGGATAAGCCCACCATGCTCATCATGAATACAATCAAAGGCAAGGGGGCTCCCGTCATGGAAAACAAGGCTTCCTGGCACCACCACCTGCCGAACGAAGAAGAATACAAGGAAATAATGAAGAGCTTAAGCGAGAAGGAGGCGGCCCTGTCATGAAAAATACGATTGCAAACCGGAAGGCCATCTGCGACACCCTCCTTGCCGCGGCGGAAAAGGACCGGGACATCGTCGCCCTTTGCAGCGATTCCCGGGGTTCCGCGTCCATGACCCCCTTCTTTGAAAAGTTTCCCGACCAGTCCGTCGAAGTCGGCATCGCCGAGCAGGACCTCGTGTCCATAGCGGCGGGCCTCGCGGCCTGCGGGAAGAAGCCATATGCCTTTTCCCCGGCCTCCTTCATTTCCACCCGCTCCTACGAGCAGGCGAAGGTGGACTGCGCTTATTCCAATACGAATGTAAAGCTTGTCGGTATTTCCGGCGGCGTTTCGTATGGCGCCCTCGGCATGAGCCACCACAGCGCCCAGGACATCGCGGCCATGTCCGCGATTCCCAACATGCGGGTCTACCTGCCCAGCGACCGCTTTCAGACGGTCCTTCTCATAAAGGCCCTTCTTGAAGACGACTCGCCCGCCTATATCCGGGTCGGCCGGAATCCCGTGGAGGACTCCTACACAGAGGAAAACTGCCCCTTCGTCTTCGGCCGGGCCACGGTTTCTGCTTTTACGAAAGAAGGCCGGGACACCTTCGCTGCCGGAGAGAAGGCCATTCCTGAGGCTGACGTCACAATTGTCGCCTGCGGGGAGATGGTGGTAAATTCGCTTAATGCGGCGGAAGCCCTTGCAAAGACAGGCGTTTCCGTAAACGTCCTCGATATGTATTCCGTGAAGCCCCTGGACCGGGAGGCCGTTATTGAATCCGTCGGAAAGTCCCGCTTTGCCGTGACTGTCGAGGAGCATGCCCCTTTCGGAGGCCTCGGCTCCATGGTGGCCCAGGTCGTCTGCAGCGAGTGTCCGAAGAAGGTCATAGAGCTTGCCCTTCCCGACGCCCCGGTCATCACGGGTACGTCCCCGGAAGTCTTTGCCCACTACGGCCTCGACGAAACCGGCATTGAAAAAACTGTGAGGGAAGCCCTTTGAAGAAATATTATCTTTCCATAGATCAGTCCACCCAGGGGACGAAGGCCTTCCTGTTCGGCTCCGGCGCGAGCCTTGTGGCGAGCGCCGCCCGGCCCCACCGGCAGATCATAAACGACGCCGGCTGGGTCGAGCACGACCCGGAGGAAATCTATACTAATGTAGTTCTTGCCGTTCGCGACGTCCTTCAAAAAGAGGCGGAAGCCCGCGGTATCTCAAGAGACCAGGCAGCGTCGGAAGTCGCCGGCTGCGGCATCAGCAACCAGCGGGAGACCTCGGTCGCAATTGATGCAGGAAGCGGGAAGCCCGTCATGAATGCCATTGTCTGGCAGTGCCCGAGGGCCTCGGGAATCGCCTCGGCCCTCGACGCCTCCGGCGCCGGGCATACGGTGAAGGAGAAGTCCGGAATCCCCCTTTCCCCCTACTTTCCTGCGGCCAAATACGCCTGGATCCTGCAGAACGTTCCGGAAGCCGCTTCCCTCATGAAGAAGGGGACCCTCCGCCTTGGGACCATGGATTCTTATGTCCTCTACCGCTTGACGGGCGGAGCAGGGAAGGGAGTCTGGAAGACAGACTTTTCCAATGCCTCCCGGACCCAGCTCTTTAACCTTTCGACCCTTTCCTGGGATCCGGACCTTCTTTCGATTTTCGGAATTGATTCTTCCGCTCTGGCCGAAGTGTGCGACAGCGACAGCCTCTTCGGGGAGTCGGATTTTGAGGGGACATTCCCGGAACCGATTCCCATTCATTCCATGCTGGGAGACAGCCATGCGGCCCTCTTCGCGGAAGGCTGCTTTGAACCCGGCATGACGAAGGCCACCTACGGGACCGGCTCCTCCATCATGATGAATATTGGAGAAAAGCTTCCCGTGAAGCCTTCGGAGGGGGTTGTTACATCAGTAGGTTTTAAGACCGGCGGCAAGCTCTGCTATGTTCTGGAAGGGAACATCAACTATTCCGCGGCCGTGGTCTCCTGGCTCAAAGATGACCTGGGCCTGATTCAGTCGCCTGCGGAAACGGCGGACCTTGCGGCTGCCGCCAACCCTGCCGATGAGACGATTCTGATCCCCGCCTTTACCGGTCTCGGAGCCCCTTACTGGAAGCCGGACGAGCGGGCCCGCCTCGTCAATATGAGCCGGACCACCACGAAGAAGGAAATCGTCCGGGCGGCCCTGGACGGCATTGCTTTCCAGATTGCAGACACCGTAAAGGAAATGGACAAGGCCATGCCCGGCATTGTAAAATCCCTGAAAGCAGACGGCGGCGCCTCGAACAATGCCTGGCTCATGCAGCGGCAGGCGGACCTCCTCAATATCCCCGTGGAGACCTCCTCTTTAACCGAGCTCTCCGGCGCCGGGGCTGCCTTTGCGGCCGGCCTTGCCGATGGCTTTTTCGAAAGAGACGGCCTTTTCGCAGACAGGGCCGCAAAGAGCTATTACCCTGCTATGAGCGAGGCCGATCGTTCCCATTGGCATGCCCTCTGGCAGACCGCCCTCCTGGCGTAACAGGCAAACAAAAAGAAAAAGGAAAAAACATCGATGAGCGAAAAGATACGTACTATTGTGACCCAGGACGCCGAGGTGGATGACCAGAACTCCCTCCGCCACTTCCTCCTCTATGCGAATGAAGTGGAAGTGCAGGGCATCGTGCAGACGGCCAGCATTTTCCACTGGATCGGGATTCCCGGGGCCACACACCAGGACAGTGCCTGCGGAGACGAGTGGGTTGCCCCGGAAGCGCCATATGACAAGCCTTACCGCTGGCCGGGCACGGACTGGATGATGAAGACTATAGACGACTATGCGGCCGTCTATGAGAATCTCCTGACCTATAGCGCAGACTATCCGACGCCCGACTACCTGCGCTCCATCACGAAGGTGGGCAATATCGGTTATGCCGGCGAGACGGAGAAGGCGACGGAGGGCTCTGAGCTCATCAAAAAGCGGATCCTGGACGACGACCCGCGTAAGCTCTACCTGCAGGTCTGGGGCGGGACGAACACCATTGTCCGGGCCCTCATGGACATAGAGGCGGAATTCGGTCAGGCGGAGGAATGGCCGGTCCTGCGTGAAAAGATTGAAAAGAAGGTCGTGATCACGGCCTGTGGTGAGCAGGACGGGACTTACCGCTCCTATATCGCAGAGAAGTTCCCACGCCTGCAGTTTGTCCGCTGCCTGCAGATGGGCTCCTACGCCTACCCCTGGCGGCAGATGCCGGAAGGCTCAAGCAAAGAGACCCTGAAGGCAGCCTTCATGGAGAATAATATTATCACGAAAGGTCCCCTCATGGCCGGCTATGCCACCTGGATGGACGGGAAGGTCTATGAGGGAGAGGGGGCTCCGGGTCAGTTCGGTTCCAACCCCAATATCAACGAGGAGTGGTTCGGGCACAGCAGGGGGCTTCCTGTCTATGAGAAGCACGACTTCCTTTCGGAAGGTGATTCCCCTACATTTTTCTGCCTCTTCCCTTTTGGCTACCGGACCCTGGAGAACTTCGCTTACGGCGGCATCGCGGGCCGCTATGTCTTCGATGAGAGCCAGAAGAATTCCAAAGGGGAAGCTTTAAACTACTGGAACGTGACGGACGAGCCCTATACGGACGCTTCCGGGAACACTACAGTTGTTGAATCCATGTGGTCCCATGTGGCCGACCTGCAGCACGGCTTTGCGGCCCGGGCCAAATGGTGTACGGAAAAAGCCTCTGCGAACAGTGAATTTCCGCCGGTCATTGAAGCGGAGACTCCCCTTGATATTTCCGCAAAAGCGGGAGAGACCGTGACCCTTTCGGCCTCCGGTCACACAAAAGCCGGAGAGGCTCTTCCCGTGACATACGCTGTATACGGCCCGGCTTCCACCCTCGAAGGAGCAGAGAAGCTGGCGCTTGAGGCGAAGGAGGGCAAGGCCTCCCTCACTCTTCCGGCCGCAGCCAAATCCGGTGACACAATCCATGTCATCGCCCGGACGGAAGAAGCAGGCCCCATGCACCTGCCGAGATTCGCCCAGTTCATCATTACTATAGAGTGATACCTATCCTTTTTTCTCCACCCTCCTTTTGCCCGGAAGAAGCCATCGACTTCTTCCGGGTCTTTTCACGGGCGGGAAAAATCGGTATACTTTTTCGGAAAGGGTGCGGCCGGGGGAAAGGTCGCTTGAATTATGAAGGGAAGAAAACATCACTTCGACCGGCTGCCCATCCGCCGGCAGATATTCTTAGCGCTTTCCGCCATGTCCATCGTGGCCGTGCTTGTTTTTGGCTCCGTCCTGTCCTATTTCTACGGCAGGTCCTTAAGCCGGGACTACCGCAGCGCCCACAAGTCCGCCCTGCAGGTCGCGGACAATATTCTGGACATGAACTTCCAGAGCATCATAGATCAGGAGAGGAGCCTGCTGACAAACACGGCCTTCCGCTCCGCCTTCTGCAACGACTCCGACCAGAGCTTCTTTTCTTCCTGGCAGAGCCGGATCATCCGCGGAGAGCTGCAGGATATCCTTTTCAATAATTCAGGCATCCGGGACATCCTGGTCGTAAATACGGACGGGAAAATCGTCTTTGAATCCCAGAACGATTACAACAACCACTACGTCATCTCCTACCTGAGCCACGAGGACCCGATTCTCGAGGAGGGCTGGGTGACCGACTGCGACGAGGCCAACGGGAAGGAAGTCTTCTATTCCGACAATATCCTCTTCGACAACGGAAAGAACGACGCCTTTTCCCTGGCCAAGCGCCTGAACAATCCGAAAAACGGGAACCTGATGGGCTACGCGGTCTTCAATATAAGAAAGTCCTATCTGGCGGCTGCCTTCGGAAGAGGGGAGCGGGACTATACGACAGCGGACTATATGATTCTCGAGGAGCACGACGGGCGGAATCCGAGCCTTGTATACAGTTCCATCGCCCTCGATTCCGATGAGATGCACCAGATTCTCTCCGAGTACGGGGATGGGGAGCAGAGCCGGCATTATTTCTTCACCATTTATAAAAACGCCGCATCGGATTGGGTCCTTGTCAACGTCATTTCAAAGAGGGAGCTCTTCGAGCGGAGCCGCTACCTCTTCCTTCTGGAGATTTTCCTGGCGGCGATTCTTATAGGCCTCAGCGTCATTATTTCCTCGAATATTTCAAAGAGGATCACGAAGCCCCTCCGGATCCTGGAGGAGAACATCATGCAGGTCAGCCGCGGCAACTATTCCGTGGACGCCCATTTCGACGACAGCGAGGTCGGCCGCATAGGCACCCAGTTCAAGCACATGGTAAACGACAATCTCGACCTGCAGAACCGCCTCATGCAGTCGGAGATCAAGGAGCGGGAGTCGGAGCTCCTCCTCCTGCAGAGCCAGATCAATCCCCATTATTTATATAACACCCTGGACACCCTGTATTTCATGGCTGTCATCCGCGATGAGGACGAGATCGCCTCCCTGGTCCAGGCCCTGTCGGAAAACTTCAAGCTCAGCCTGAACCAGGGGGACAAGATTATTCCTGTGCGAAAGGAGCTCGAGCGCATCCGGGCCTATATGAAGATTCAGAACTACCGCTTCCACGACCGCTACCGCCTGGACATCGACGTCCCGGACAAGGTCATGGACGAATACATTCTGACCTTCATCCTGCAGCCCCTGGTCGAAAACTCTGTCTATCACGGTTTGGAGCCAAAGACCGGCCCTGGCACCATATCCCTTCGGGTGCAGGAAGCCGGAGAGACCCTGATTTTCACGGTCGAAGACGACGGGGTCGGCATACAGGATCTTTCGTCCGTGCAGGCGGGCTACGGGGTCCGGAATATCAGCGAGCGCATCCACCTCTTCTACGGGGAGCAGTACAATATTTCCTACCGGAACCGGGAAGAGGGCGGCACCACGGTCACGATCGTAATTCCCGTCCTTTCCGAAGAGCGGGTAAATGAGGTCCTGGGACGGAAGGCCAGGAAAGGCTGACTTCCCGCAGGGCCGGTCCTGTCCGGCCGTGGAATGCGGAGAAAAAATATTATTCATGTATAATGTGGAGCACGGGGAATGTACAGACTGGTAATCATTGACGACGAATATATCGTGGTGGAGGGCCTGCAGGTCCTTCTCAAAAAACTGGGCGAGGACTGCGAGGTCGTCGGCACGGCCGGAGACGGGCAGAAGGGGCTGGAGCTCATCCTCCGTGAGAAGCCGGACGTAGTCATCACGGACATCCGCATCCCCTACATGGACGGCCTTTCCATGATCGAGGCCTGCCGGGAGGTCATCCCGGGCATCCGCTTCATCATCATCAGCGGCTACCAGGAATTCGAGTATGCCCGCCGGGCCCTTGTACTCGGGGCTCTCGACTACATAGATAAGCCTGTCACGGCGGACAAGCTCCACATGGCCTTCGTCCGCCTGAAAGAGAGCGACCGGCGGAGGGAAGACGGAAATACCGTTCAGAGTTTGCCCGTCCGGGCGGCAGACGATGTCTCCGGCGTCATAGAGCAGATCAACAGCTACATCCACGCCAACTACATGCACGACATCGGCCTCACGGAGCTTTCGGACATGGTCTCCATGAATCCGGCCTATCTGAGTGTCCTCTTCAAGGACCGGAACGGGATTTCCTTCATCAAGTACCTGACCCGGGTTCGGCTGGAGAAGGCCCGGGAGCTCCTGGCAAAAGGGGCGAAGACGGCCGAGGCGGCGGAAGCGGTCGGCTACCACGACGCCCATTATTTCTCCGAGATTTTCAAAAAGAATACCGGCATGACGCCCAGCGAATATAAGGACAGTCTGCGGGCGCAGCAGTGAACCTGCGAAAGGCTGGGTGATTTTTCGCATTCCGGGCCAGAGAATTTGCAGAGGGGAAATTTTATAAAAAAAGAATAAACTTTACTAAATTTACTAAAGATTTTTTCGGGAAGGCGTTGGAATCCTTATCGAAAAAAGTCCGAAAATCCGGCCGAAACGTTTCGGAGGCCGGATTTTTTTGTGCAGATTTTCGAGATCGTATCCGGAGAAATCCAAAAAAAACCGACAGAAAGACAAAAAATGCCCCACTTTCCCCGGACCCATATCCGTGATATTGTACAAGTGCGGTCGGAAAAGGAGACCGTTCATGTGCAGTTTGCACAGGGAAACACCACTATAAGGGGGTATTTTATGAAAAAAAAGGCACTTGCGGTTCTCATGGGTGCAGCTATGGCTATGGCTCTCATGAGCGGCTGCGGAGGCACATCCTCATCGACTTCGGACGCCACGACCGATAGCGGCACCGCTTCATCGGATACGGCAGCTTCTTCCGATACGGCGGCTTCTTCCGATACGGCTTCCGCCACGGATTTCTCCGGAGAGGATCCCCAGCTCGAGAAGGACTTCCACATCCTTTCCATCTGGGCAGAGGACAATGACAATGGTGTCCTGATCAACAAGATCTGCCAGGACTATCAGAAAGTCAATCCCAACTTCACATACGAGTATGAGCTCGTTTCTTCAGACGACCTCCGTCAGAAGGTTTCTACCCTGGCTTCCTCTGATGACCTGCCCGACATGTTCGTATACGAGTCCGGCAAGCCCATCGTAGACCTGATTCAGGCTGACAAGATCACCGACATCGGTGCCCTTCTCGCCGAGACAGGGGATACGGATTATGTAACACCTTCCGCTACATCCCTTCTTCAGACCCTGTCCGGAACGGATACCATCTACGACCTGCCTCTCGGCCTGAACGTCGAAGGCTTCTGGTACAACAAGGCCCTGTTTGAGCAGGCCGGCATTTCCGAGCCTCCTGCCACATGGGACGACTTCGAAGCAGACCTTCAGAAGCTGAAGGATGCAGGCATTCAGCCTCTTTCCTGCGGCGCTGCCGATAAGTGGGGCGCAACCCGTCTCATCAATGCCTACACCGTCCGCTCCATGGGCCCCGATGCCATGAAGAAGGCAGCTGACGGCGATGCCAAGTACACGGACGAAGGCTATGTAGCTGCCGCAGCAAAGATTCAGGAATGGGCAGAAAAAGGCTACTTCGGCGACGGCGTCAACACCGTTGACATGAATACCGCAGGCTCCATGCTCATGACCGGCAAGGCAGCCATCTTCTACAACGGCTCCTGGTTCACATCGAACCTCAATGATACGACGGCAAACCTGGCCGGCGAAGACGGAATCGGTTTCTTCAACGTTCCTGTAGTCGATGATTCTGTCAGCGACGCAGGCGCTTACTCCATGAACTGCGGCAACATCCTCTGCCTCTCCAAGAAGAAGACGGATGACGCTACAAAGTGGTTCATCAAGTACTTCGTAGAGCATATCGGTGACGTAGCCATGGAAGAGCAGGGCTCCATCAAGGGTTATACCTACTCCACACAGCCCAGCGATATGACCGGATACACCCAGATGGTTCTTGACGAGATCGGCAAGGCCAAGAGTGCATTCACATGGTATGAAGCTACCATGGGCTCCGAGGTTTCCGATGCGGCACAGAGCAACGTTCAGACCCTCCTTTCCGGCGAGATGTCCGCTGAAGACTACATGAAGTCCATTCAGGACGCTCACGATATGTCGGCTGAATAATCAAAAAAAGCTTCGTGTAAAACTTCTTGCTTCATCAGTAGCCCTCACCGTGCGGGCGGCTCACGAACCGCCCGCACGGTTTCTGAAGAAAAGATTTTTTCTTTTCTTTCTGACCCTTCCGAATTTCTCCTGATGTGAGGAAATTATGAAAAAAGTATTAGGCAACAAAGGGGCGATTGCCCTGTTCGTTCTGCCGGCCCTGATTGTCTACTCGATCATCGTCGTGCTGCCGGTTCTCTGGTCCTTCTATTATTCCCTGTTTTCCGGTTCTCCCGGCCTCAACTGGCATTTCGTGGGACTGAAGAACTACGCGAAGCTCTTCACGGACCAGAACTTCCGGGATTCCCTGATGGTCAATGTGAAGTACATCTTCTTCACCATGGCCGGTCAGGTGGGCGGCGGCCTCCTCATGGCCCTCATGTTCCGCTTCTGGCTTACAAAGGGAAAGAACATCGTCCGGACCATCGTCTTCTTCCCGACCGTACTTCCCACCGTGGCAGTCGGCCAGCTGTTTGCGAAGATTTACGAGATTCAGCCGAACTACGGACTTTTGAATTCATTTCTTTCGTCCATAGGCCTTGACAGTCTTGTCCAGCCCTGGATCGGACAGGCATCGACAGCCCTTCCGGCCCTGATTCTCATGGATATCTGGACCGGCATCGGCTTCCATTCCGTCATCCTCTACGGAGCCCTTCTGGACATACCGGATGACATCGTCGAAGCGGCCCGGATAGACGGAGCCGGCGGCTGGTCCCTCTTCAAGCACATTCTGGCCCCCCTGCTCAAGCCCATGATCATCACGTCGGCCGTCTTCTCCTTCTCCGGTACCGTGAAGATGTTCGAGTCTTCCCTGGCCCTGACGAACGGCGGTCCCGGCACGGCAACCCGGTCCCTGTCCATGTACATGTATTCCGTATCCTTCACCTACAACAAGGTCGGCTACGGGTCCGTCATCGCAATCTTCATCTTCCTGCTCTGCATAGCAGGCTCTGCGGTCATCAACCTCTTCGACCGGAAAGAAGATATCTGATAGGAGCAGACAATGAAAAAGAACAAGAAAAAGATCGGCGTAGGCAGAGTCATTCAGATCATCATCATTGTTTTGATCTGCGCCATCGATATTTACCCGATATTCTGGATGCTGACGGCTTCCCTGAAGCAGTCATACGAGTGGTCGGCCAAGCCGGCTTTCGCCCTGCCGGACGGTTTCTACTGGCAGAACTACGTGGACGCCTGGAACCGCGGCCACATGAATATCTTCTTCAAGAACTCCCTCATAGATACTCTGGTATCCCTGATCTTCATCGTGATCTTCTCCTGCACGGTCGGCTTTGCCCTGACGAAGATGCGGTGGAAGGGGCGGAAGTTCTTTGACAGGTATTTCCAGCTCGGCATCATGGTTCCCGTTGCAACGGCCCTGATTCCCCTGTTCCAGATCTTCAACCGGTCAAACCTTTATAACACAAGCACTTCCCTGATCATCTCCTACATCGCCTTCGGTCTGTCCCTGTCCATCTACCTCGTGACAGGGTACCTTCGGAGCTTCCCCGATGAGATCATGGAAGCGGCAGTCATAGACGGCTGCGGCATTTATAAGCTCATGTTCTATGTCGTCGGCCCCCTGATGAAAAACGCCATCGTCACGGTCCTGGTCCTGCAGTTCTTCTTCAAGTGGAACGACCTGCTCTTCTCCATGACCTTCGTCTCCGACACGAAGCTGAAGACCATTCAGACCGGCCTTCTCTACTTCTCGGATGAGTTCGGTTCCAAGAACTGGGGCGCGATTTTCGCCTCCATTTCCATGAGCATCATTCCCATGCTGATCCTCTATATCGTGCTGAACAAGACCATCATCGAAGGTATGACGG
>CAZOYS010000007.1:0-31214 GCA_964584155.1 uncultured Lachnospiraceae bacterium | reverse complement strand
ATGCCCGTGCCGGCCCCGCCCATGGGAACGAGCTGGGTGATGCCGTCCATGGGAATCTCCTTCGGAGTGAAGGGAAGCTGGGTCATCTGGTTGAAGAATTCCGCCAGTTCCGGGTGGACCTTCTTCGGGTGGGTGAGGACGAACTTCTTGTCGTTCTCGTCGAGCTTGTCCGCCGGAATCATCCACTCGGGATGCATATTCGTGTGCTCGGCAATGCCGGGAACGAAGATGACGGTCCGGTACTGCTTCTCGTGCGCTGTGTTCTCCCAGTTGTACTCGCAGATACCGAACATGCAGAGGTCGTTTAAAAGCTTCTGCACACGCTCGGGCGTCTTTCCGGTCTTCTCAGCAATCCACTCCACGGACCGGTCCTTGCGAAGGCCCATGGAAAGGGCGACTTCCGCCATCTCGTCCGTGCAGTATGTGATGAGCCCGTAGTAGTCAGGGTCCTCATACGTGACCTTGTGGCCCATGCGGTCCGTAACCATCTGGCAGAGCTTCAGAACCTTGGGGCTCTTCCGGTAGCCCAGTTTCTTTGAATCATAGTCCGGGCCCTTGAAAAAGCGCATGTTCTGCTCTTCCGGACTCCGCCCCTCATCGATCAGACTTTTTCCCATGTCAAATCCTTTCTATAACCTCTCTCTGTCCGCCCTTCCCCCTGCCTGTTGGGAATCCCGGCGGTTTACATTAGTCATGTCACTTCTTTTCGAGCGCCACAATCTTGTTCATGGCGTCTGTGATGGCGACTCTGGCGTCGCCCCAGACCTCCCGGTTCACGGGGTCCGAAAGCTCCCGCCGCAGCAGCTCGGCCACGAGATTATCCATGAGTTTCATAAGTTCCTGGGTCTTCATAGCTCACCTCACAAAAATCACATCCGCTGAGTCATCCAGTCGAGAAGGTAGGCGTAGACGTCCTGCCGGTCCGTCTCGTTTAGGATTTCATGCCGGTCACCCTCGAAGAGTTTCAGTGTCGCGTCTTTGATGCCGGCTTCCTGATACTTTTTGAAAGCCTCCGTCGTGCCGACTCCGGCGTCGCCGACAGGGTCGTCCGCCCCGGAAACGACGAGAACCGGCATGTCTTTGTTCATCAGGGCGATGTTCTTCGGATCGTTATCGTACTTGCAGGACTCGTAGACGATCATGAAGGCGTTCGTCGAGAAAAGGAAGGTGTCCTTGGGGTCCTTATAGTACTTCGTAACGGACTCGACATTCTTCGAGAGCCAGGAGTTTTCCGGGTGTGCCCCCGTCATGTCGTACTTCTTATAGGACTTGCCGAACGAAGCATTTGCGAGGAACTTCGACCGGTAGTCGGGCCCCTTGAAGGCCGTGATGATCTTGTCGACGAGGATGGCCGTATTCACGGTCCCGTTCGGTACCGTGCCGGTGCCGCATATAATGGCCCCGTTCACGCCCTTTAACTCATTTGCTTTCACGCAGAGAAACTTCCGCAGGAGGTAGGAGCCCATGGAGTGGCCGAAAATGAAGAAGGGCACGTCCGGATACTGGTCCTTGATGATCCTGTAGTTCGTGAACATGTCCTCGACCAGGGTGTCCGACGGGGTCGACGTGTGGACGATGCCCCAGTCGTCGTGCGTCTCCACCGACTCCCCGTGGCCGATGTGGTCATGACCCATGACGACGAAGCCCCTATCCGCTAAGTATTCCGCGAACTCCGAATAGCGCTCGATGTACTCGATCATGCCGTGATTCAGCTGGATCGCGGCCTTGATGTCCCCGTTCTCCGGCGTCCACTTGACGGCGTGAATCGTGGTCCCCCGGTCGTCCGTGGACTTGAATGTATAGTTCTCTTTCAGTGCCATTTGTCAAAAATTCCCCTCTGAAAAGATTCCGGATTCTTTATGAAACCAGTATCCCTATTATAAGTTTTTCCCTGTCTCTTTTCAATTACTTGAAGTGACGGATCATGATCTGAGGCGTTTTGCGGCCGTTATAGACATTCCACTCGGTTTCATAGGCAATCGTCATGCGAAGATCAGAAGGGGTCCCTGCCAGGGCCTTCTGCCACTCACTCTCCCCGAAGGCGCCTGCATAGTAGTCGTGAAACTCGTCCGCGTCCCCGAAGTAGAGGGCGTCGATGGAAGTGCCGCCCGCCGGAAAGGTCACCTTCCAGAAGTGGCGCTCCCGGCCTATGGAACGAAGCTTCAAGACAGGCAGGTCCTTCACGGCGAAGAGGGGCTTCTCGTTCCCCGTCCCCGTGGGCTCCAGGCGCCCGATCTCGTCAATGACGTTCGAGTGCTGCACCAGATAATCAAGCGGCATCGGAACGTCAATCATAATCTTCTTCGTGAAGTCTTCTTTCGTAAGATGGGCATTGGCATTCAGGATTTTTCTGAACTCGTCAATGTCCTCTTCCTTGAGGGACAGGCCCGCCGCCATGGGGTGGCCGCCCCACTTGATGAAAAGATGCTCGGCCGCCTTCATCTCATCGTACATGGAGTAGGCCTCTATGGAGCGGCCGGAACCCTTGGCGCAGCCCTCCCCCCGGGTGATTACAAATGTCGGGTGGTAGTAGGTCTCCTTGATTCGCCCGGCTACCAGGCCGGCGATACTCTCATGGATGTCCGGCAGGAAGAGGACGATGACGGGATTTTTTTCGAGGTCGTAATCCTCCATCAGGGCCAGGCCCTCGTTCACCCCCTGCTCCGTCATGGCCTTTCTTTCGTCGTTCATGGTGACGATCCGGGCGGCGAGGGGGGATGCCTCCTCAGCATTCTTCGCCAGAAGCAGATTCATGGCGAGTGAAGCCGTATCGAGCCGCCCCGCCGCGTTGAGACAGGGCCCCAATACAAAGCCGAAAGTATAGGAGGAGAAAGGCTTGTCGGCAAGGTCCTTCCGCTCGATCAGGGCCCTCAGCCCCGGATTCGTCGTATTCTTCATGGCGATAAGGCCGTACTTCACGATGACCCGGTTTTCTTCCTTCAGGGGCATGACGTCGCAGACCGTGGCAAATGCCGCATTCCCGAGGAATTCATCCGCCTCAGTCCTGTCAATCCCGCAGGCCTCGTAGAGGGCGATTACAAACTTCCAGGCCACAACAGCCCCGCAGATTTCCTTGAAGGGATAGGCGTCCCCCTCCCGGTGGGGGTCTATGACCGCGTCGGCGCGGGGGAGGGTTTCTATTTTTTGAGAAGAGTCCATGCGGTAGGGGACCTGGTGGTGGTCTGTGACAACGACCTTCATGCCAAGCTCGAGGGCCAGACTCGTGGCGTCATCCGCGGCAATTCCGTTGTCGCAGGTGATGATGCAGCCCACGCCGTCATCCTTGGCCGCCCGGACCATATTCGGATTCAGGCCGTAGCCGTCCTCGATCCGCCGGGGGATGGCGTAGTCGGCCTCCGCTCCTGCCCGCCGCAGTCCTGAGAGCAGGATATAGGTCGAGTTGATGCCGTCCACGTCGTAGTCCCCTATGACGCGAATCTTCGTCCCGGCTTCTATGGCCTCCTTAATGATGGAGACCCCCTTGTCCAGGTCACTCATGAGGTGGGGATCCGAGAGGTCAGAAAGGCCGGGGTTGAAGAAGCTTCTCATCTTCTCCTCCGCCACGCCCCGGTTCACGGCAATCCGCGCCGTCACAGGGTCAATGCCGCACTCTTCCGCAATCGCCGTGAAATCTGCTCTTTTCCCGTACACCATCCATTTTTCGTTGTTCATAAATTACACTTTTCCCGTAAGTTGGCTGTTTTTTGTTATTCAGAAATCACGTTTTTCGCAAAAAGCGGAACATTTTGCCTTCTTTGCAAAAGACTGTCCCCATGGTGCAAATAGATTTGTTATACGAAAATAGAAAAATAGGAACATTCCTTTTATATGAAAGAGAATGTTCCCATTAAAAATTTTTGTTTGGCAAAAATATGGAGACAATTTCTCTCCAGAATGCCTTTTTGTTCCCAAAATCCGAGAAATTCCGGATTTTTCAAGTATCACATTTGATACTTTCAGCCGTTTGCTCAGTCTGCCAGCGCAGCCGTGATGATGGCCATGGAGTAGACTTCCTCGCCGTTGCAGCCGCGGGAAAGGTCGTTGATCGGGGCATTCAGGCCGAGAAGGATGGGGCCGTATGCCGCGAAACCACCCAGCCGCTGGGCAATCTTGTAGCCGATGTTTCCGGCATTGATGTCGGGGAAGATGAAGGTGTTCGCACGGCCGGCCACCTCGGAATCGGGAGCCTTGGTCTTCGCAACCCGGGGAGATACGGCAGCATCGAACTGCAGCTCGCCCTCAATGGGAAGGTCGGGATACTTGGTCTTGGCCTTGTTGGCGGCGTTTCTCATCTTGTCGACATCCTCGCCCTTGCCGGAGCCCAGGGTCGAATAGGAAAGGAAGGCAACCTTGGGATCTACGCCGAATACCCGGGCGCAGGAAGCAGCCTCGCCGGCGATCTCCACAAGTTCATCCTCCGTAGGCTTGATATTGATGGCGCAGTCGCCCATGGCCAGAACTTCCCGGTCACCGGTTGCGGCATCACGGACAAGAATGAAGACAGAAGATACGATGGAGTTGCCCGGCTTCGTCTTGATGAGCTGCAGGGCGGGACGGACGGTATCCGCCGTCGAATACGTAGCGCCGCCGAGAAGGCAGTCTGCAACGCCCATCTTTACCAGCATGGTGCCGAAGTAGTTGGCGCCGGAAAGGAAGCCCTTGGCCTGCTCGGGTGTCACGCCCTTAGACTTACGAAGCTCGCAGAACATGGAAACCATCTCGTCGAAGCGGTCGTAATTGTTGGGATCGATGAGAGTCGCCCCGTTGATATTGTAGCCGGACTCCTCTGCAGCCGCCCGGATGTCCTCGGGCTTGCCGAGAAGGATGGGCTTCAGGAAGTTCGAAGCCAGGAGACGGGAAGCCGCCTCAAGGATCCGGGGGTCCGTGCCCTCAGTGAAAACAATGCTCTTGGGATTTTTCTTCAGCTTGGCAATCATTCCGCCAAAACCGTACTCGCTCATTTTGTACCCCTTTTCAGAATAATGCAGGTAAATGAAGTTTATAAGTAATTGTCAGCCGCCGGCCCGGATTTCATAGAATCCCTCAGCGGACAGCCTGTACTATATTAGCAGAAAAAGTACACATTTCAAGCAATGGCGCGCCTTGCATTTCAGAAAGTGCGATGTAACATTCTTTACAAGTGAGCAATGCGGGTAGTCAGTCGGCTCCCCTGAAAGGGCGCGGTGCGTCCAGTGGACGCACGTTTTCGCGCCGACCGGAGCGAAGCGGAGAAGATGTCGGCGAAGCCGACAGAGGGGTTGTTTTTAATTCACACTTCATCAATCGCGTGCCCTATGTCGTGCCGCATGTACTTATTCTTAAAGTCCACCCACTCCGTCGCCTCGTAGGCCTTCTTGCGGGCATCCCGGAGGTCTTTACCGAGGGCCGTGATGCCGAGGACTCTTCCGCCGTTTGTGACTATTGTTCCGTTTTCATCGAACTTCGTCCCTGCGTGGAAGCAGAAGTATTCTTTATTGTCGAATCTGTCGAGACCGGAAATCGGGAAGCCCTTCTCATAGGAAACAGGGTAACCGTCAGAAGCAAGCACGACGCAGACGGCAGCATTATCAGCAAATTTGAGATCCACCTGATCGAGAGTCCCATCTATGCAGGCTTCCATGACGTCGATGATGTCCGTCTCCATGCGGGGCAGGACGACCTGGGCCTCGGGGTCGCCGAAGCGGCAGTTATATTCCAGGACCTTGGGTCCCTCCGGCGTCAGCATGAGGCCGAAGAATATGACCCCATGGAAAGGCCGGCCTTCAGAAGCCATGGCGTCCACGGTCTTCTGGTAGATATGGTCCTTGCAGAACTTATCCACTTCCGGTGTGTAGTAGGGAGCCGGGGAAATATTTCCCATGCCTCCGGTGTTCAGGCCCTGATCCCCGTCCTTGGCCCTCTTGTGATCCATGGCGGAAGCCATGATCTTCACGGTCTTCCCGTCAACGAAAGAAAGGACGGAAACCTCGGGACCGGTCATGAATTCCTCTATGACGATTTCGTCTCCGGAAGCCCCGAATTTCCGGTCTTCCATGAGTTCCTTCACGCCGGCGTCCGCTTCTTCAGGCGTCTGGCAGATGAGAACGCCCTTGCCGAGAGCCAGGCCGTCGGCCTTCAGGACGATAGGAAACTTCGCTGTCTTTAAGTACTCTCTCGCTTCCTCCGGAGAATGCATGACCGCGTACTCCGCCGTCGGGATGCCGTACTTCTTCATGAGGTCCTTGGAGAAGGCCTTGGAGCCCTCGAGGATGGCCGCATTCTTCCGCGGCCCGAAGACCCGGAGGCCCTTCGCTTCAAAAGCGTCCACGATACCTCCGACCAAAGGATCGTCCATGCCGACAATCGTGAGGTCGATCTTCTTCTCCTCAGCGAAAGCCGTCAGCTTGTCAAACTCCATGGCCCCGATGGGGACGCACTCGGCAAGGCTTGCAATGCCGGAATTGCCCGGGGCGCAGTATATCTTCTCTACCTTCGGAGACTTGGCGACGCTTGTGACAATTGCATGCTCTCTTCCGCCGCTGCCGATAACCAATACCTTCATCTATGCTCCTTTCCAGTCGGTACACCGGGAACGACCCTCTCGTCCCTCGCCACAAGGGCTCAGGACGGGAGAGTCCGCCCCCGATGCACCTCTTAATTGCGTATGTGGGCGACTCCATCTTCCACGGATACCTTCCCCTGCGAGATGAGCTGAATGGCTTTGGAGAGGATGATCCACTCAGCCTGCTCCATCACCCGCTTCTGCAGGGTTTCCGGGGTGTCGCCTTCCTCGATGTAGACGGCCTTCTGGATGATGATGGGGCCGGTGTCGGTGCCTTCGTCGACGAAATGAACTGTGGCCCCGGTCACTTTGACACCGCGACGCAGGGCTTCTTCATGGACCTTCAACCCGTAGAAGCCCTTGCCGCAGAAAGAGGGAATCAGGGAGGGATGGATATTAATGATGCGGTTGGGGTAGGCCCGGATGATTTCGGGCGGAACGACGACCAGGAAGCCGGCCAGGACAATGAGGTCCGGCTCCGCCGCGTCAATGGCGGTCTTCAGGGCATCGTTGAAGATTTCGCGGCTCGGGTAGAACTTGGGGGAAATGACCTCGCCCTCGATGCCATGCTTAGCGGCCCGCTTCAGGGCGAAGGCATTGCCGTTATTGGAAATCACCTTCGCAATCCGGACGTCCTTCAGATTTCCGTTTTCGATGTTGTCGATGATGGCCTGCAGGTTCGTGCCCCCGCCGGACACCAGAACTACTATGTTGAACATAAATTCTCCTTATACCAGGTCCACGCCCTTCTCGCCGTCTGTGATTTTTCCGATGACATAGGGAGTATCGCCTGCTGCCGTGATGGCTTTCTTTGCCGTCTCCACTTCAGCAGGGTCGACCGCCAGCACCATGCCGATGCCGCAGTTATAGGTATTGTACATCATGTGCCAGTCGATATTTCCGGTCTTCTGCAGGAGCTTGAAGATGGAAGGCATTTCGTAGGAATCTTTCTCGATGACAGCCCGCTTGCCCTCAGGCAGCATTCTCGGGACATTTTCATAGAAGCCGCCGCCGGTGATGTGGCTGGCCGCCTTCACGGTGACCCCGGCCTTCTTCAGTTCCTTGAAAGCATGGACATAGATCCGGGTGGGCGTTAGAAGGGTCTCACCCAGGGTAGCCCCGCCTAATTCATCAAACTTTGTATTGAGGCCCTCGGGGGTCATATACTTTTCAAAGACCTTCCGGACCAGGGAGAAGCCATTTGAATGCACGCCGGATGAAGCCATACCGAGCAGGATATCTCCGTCCTTCAAAGTCTCTCCGGAGATAATGTCCTTCTGATCGACAACGCCCACCGTAAATCCGGCCAGATCATACTCTTCCTCGGGCATGAGGCCGGGATGCTCCGCAGTCTCTCCACCGATCAGAGCGCAGTCAGACTGCCTGCAGCCTTCCGCCACACCTTTCACGATGGCGGCAATCTTCTCAGGATAGTTCTTCCCGCAGGCGATGTAGTCGAGGAAGAAAAGCGGCTCCCCGCCGGCGCAGGCGATGTCGTTTACACACATGGCCACGCAGTCGATGCCGACCGTGTCATGCTTATCCATCAGAAAGGCCAGCTTGATCTTCGTGCCGACTCCGTCCGTACCGGAAACGAGGGTCGGGTGCTCCATACCTTTGAAACTGTCCATGGAGAAGGCTCCGGAGAAGCCTCCGATTCCGCCCAGTACCTCGGGCCGCATCGTGGTCTTCACATACTCCCTCATGAGCTCCACGGACTTGTATCCCGCTTCGATGTCTACGCCGGCTGACTTGTAGTCCATATTATTTTTCCTCCATATATTTCTTGTGTCCGATTTCCTGCAGTTTCTCGTCCTTTTCCATGACTTCCGCTTTCATGTCATCAGCCATCTTCTCTACAGCGGCCCGGACCTTTTCATCGGAAACGGCCAGAATCTTTGCCGCCAGAATGCCTGCGTTCTTGGCCCCGTTGATGGCGACGGTGGCGACAGGTACCCCCGAGGGCATCTGCACGATGGAATAGAGAGAGTCAACACCGCCGAGGTCACTTGTCTTCATGGGAATTCCGATGACGGGCAGGTGGAAAATCGCCGCGCACATGCCGGGCAGGGCGGCTGCCTTACCGGCGCCCGCAATCATGACCTTGATGCCCCGGGCCTCAGCGCCTTTCAGGTATTCAACGAGTTCATCCGTCTGCCGGTGGGCGGACAGAATCCGCATCTCATAGGATACGCCCAGCTTGTCCAGGACGTCAGCCGCCTGGCTCATGACAGCCATGTCGCTGTCGGAACCCATCACTATCGAAACTTCTGCCATGTCTCTTCCTCCGTAAATGTTTTACATTAATAATATATGAAAAGGAAGGTCCCGTCAAAAACGGGGCCCTCCCTTCACTTTTTTGTAAGCGCTAAGAGCGGTATGTTCAGGTTCTCCGTTCCGGGAACGGCGAAAAGACCGTCCTCGATGACGGGAATCTCCTCTCCTTCTGCCGTAACGGCCCAAATGCCCTTCAGTTCCTCGAAGGGAATCGTGATATCCGTGTGGCAGCCGAAATAGGCCTTCTCAGGATCCGTGGTCCGGAGGTCGGAGATCTCGTTCGAGCGGGCGATGATAGCCTTGCCGTCGGGATTATAGGTCAGGCGGTCTTCCTCATGAGAGTAGCAGGTGTCCCCGAACGCGAAGTGGGGCCCGGTCTTTTCGGCAATCAGAATCGGGAGCTTGCCCTCGATTCCAAAATCACGGCCCATTTTGTAGGCTTCCGTATTCGTCCCGATGGCAAATTCACCCATGGGAAGCGACTCGTGGAAATTCATGATGTTTTCGAAGACCAGACGTTTCCCGTCTGCCGGATCAGGGAAGTTGCTGCAGCCGTAATCGACAGCCATTCCGTCCTTCACATCAATAAAGAGGTCCCTGTACTCGAGCCCATCGATGAAGACGTGGCCGACAAAGAGACGGCCGTTCGTTCCGGCAAGGACGGGCGTTGTAAAGCACTCCCCAACCGGGATATTGACATCCGCCAGACAGTTCTCGAAATTCGTCTCCTTTGCCCTGTCCTTCAAGGTATGAAGGGCAATCGTAAGGTCAGTGGTATTCTTTCCCCTGCCACGGATGCGGGCGGTCTGTCCCCGGTCAAGGGCCTCAATGATGGCCGCCTGTATCTTCTCATACACCCCATTGTCAAGGGTATTGAGTCGCATTGTCGTATCCATGATGGCCGGGAAATCTTTTCCGATTTCCGGCACGGGGAAGGCAATGATCGTAAAGGACCGCTCTTCCGGCAGGATATAGCGGTTGATCAGCAGCGTTGCCTTCGTGCGCCGCTCGGAGATCACCTCCGACTGCTTTTTCGTATACGTGTAGCACGATGTCTTCTTTTCAGGATTGAAGTCCGCCTGCCCGAAGGTCTGAATCACCGCCGGTCCGCCGTAGGCCGCTGCCTCTGCCTTCCGGGCTTCATAAGCTGCTCCGGACACCTCCAGCATCCGCTCGGCATATTTCTTGTCCATGAATAATGCCGTGTCATTCCGGTGGTCGAAATTCATCTGTGGATTCACGGGAACGGTAAATGCCCCGAAATCCGCTGACGGCTTTCTATTGAACGAAAATTCCGGGCTGCGGCGGAAAAGGGTCGTGAAGCCGTATTCTTTGAATATGGATACAGCCCTTCGGACGACCCGCTCGAGACCGATGGGATAGTCAATGAGGACCGTGTTCTTCTTTCTATAGTCCTTCCCCATAACGGCAAAGCCCCGGATATAGCCCTCGGCAAAGGTCCGGGCCGCCTTTTCGATGAAGGCTTCCTCCTGTCCGGCCATGTAGCCTTGCATCCGGGTCTCGTTTTCCGTGATGAAAAGCCCGTATTTCTTGAGATAATCCGGCGTCGTGAGGTCGGACGTCATCACGATATCCCGGATATAAGGGTTTCCGCCCAGCATCTCATCGATGCCGTCGGTTCCGAAGATTTCTTCGTTGTCAAGGTAGAAAGACCGCATGTCGGCAAGGACATCGTCCGTGGCGTCCGGCACCGTATCCTCGCACCCGCCCCCGTCGGCCCCGGCAAAGCGGATGTCGCATTCAACCTCTATGAAAAGCTCTGCAAAAAGAACCAGGTATTCGGTCTTCCCCTCCAGCACCATGGGAATCAGGGCCAGAATATCTCTATATAATAATGAGAGCGCTTTCCCGAGTTCGGCCCCCAGGACTTCGCAGGCATAGGCCGGGTTCAGGAAGCTCATGGGGTAGGCTTCAGGCAGGGCGTCCGCGTAGAGGCCCTGTGTATCAAGATCCTTGTCATAAGAAAGGGCAAACAGATTCTCGAGAATCTCTGCCACCCTGCGGAAATAGGGTCTTGTCTCCTCCTCCGCAATCTGCCGGACCTTGTCCCCGGCCAGGTCAAAACGCTCTTTCATTGTGTCATCAAATTCTGTCATCCGATCAAAATTCCTGTCATATAAACCAAAATGTAAGAAATGAACGCAACTGCCGGTGTCAGCACTGCAAGGATTCTTACAAGTGTATTGAATGTGTTGTCCCTGAAGTCGCGAACGCCTGTCACAAAAAAGAACAGATTCATAAACATCAGGAGAAACGATATGACTCCTGCCCAGCGCATCAGGGCTCCCGATGGAAGTTTTCCATAGACAAGAGCCAGCAGCACACCGATAGACAGTGCCGAGCCGATTATCATAAAAACGGATCTCCGGCGAACAGGGCTCTTTCTTCGTCTCCGCCAATTTCTAGCCAAAACAGTATCCTTCTTTTTTGTATTACTTCAATTCAGTCCTGCGTTTCTTCCCTCTCCTCTTTCGGGACCCTTACAAAAAGGCCTCTGAAAAGGAAGTATCCGATCATTCCCCCGACGGTGTTCAGGATCACGTCGTCGATGTCGCAGGAGCCCGTCGAGGAAACCAGCTGAATGACTTCCACAAGGACGGACAGGGCGCAGGAAACGCCTGTCACCATGGCCCCGGCGTGAGGCCTGGGGTAGCGAAAAAGCGACGCGAAGAGAAATCCGAAGGGGATGAAGCAGACGATATTTCCGACAAAGTTCAGAAGGAAGTAGCGGCAGCCCAGCGTCTGAAAGCGCACAAAGCCCCGGATAATCTCCTTGAAGGGGATGAAATTATTGGCAAACGAGCCGCCGGTCCGGCCGAGTCCCTCCGCGAAAAAAAGGAAGTAGGTCAGGATTACGAGGTAGAAAAGCAGGGCCAGGATCCGGACCGTGAAAGGCAGGGGGAAAGTATTTTTCCGCCGGTTATCCGTACTCACTTCCGGGCTCCGTACTCTTTATAATAATCATCTATCCGGGATTTGATCTCATCGTCTATGATGGTCCGTCCCTTATAGGGCTTGTTCCAGAGGGCTTCCACGACCTCGCTCATCGTAACGATGGCGGATGTCTTCATGCCGAAAGTCTCTCCGATTTCCTCGAGGGCGCCCTTATCTCCCGTGCCCCGCTCCTGGCGGTCGACGGATACTATGAGGCCGACGACGGTACAGTCCGCCTGGGCCTTGATCAGGGGATAGGTCTCCCGGATGGAGGTCCCGGCTGTCGTCACGTCCTCAATGATAAGGACCCGGTCCCCGTCTTTGATGGGCGTGCCGAGGAGCTTGCCGCCCTCCCCGTGGTCCTTTTCTTCCTTCCGGTTGGCGCAGTAGCCCACATCGACCCCGTCCCGCTCGGACAGGGCGATACTTGCCGCTACGGACAGGGGAATGCCCTTATAGGCCGGTCCGAAAAGGATGTCAAAGTCCGTACCGAAAGCGCTCTCTATGGCCTTGGCGTAGTACTCGCCCAGTTTCTTGAGCTGCGAGCCCGTCCGATAGAAACCGGTGTTTACGAAGAAGGGGGTCTTCCGCCCGCTCTTCGTCACGAAGTCGCCGAATTTCAGGACCTCGGCATCGACCATGAAGTGGATAAATTCCTCTTTGTATTCTTCCATTTCTTTCTCCAGTCAGGACAGAGAGACAGGCCCCCGTTCCTCGCCAAAGGCTCAGTACGGGGAGCCAGTCCCCTGTCCCTCTATACTACAGCACCAATGATATCCCGGATATCTGCAATATTGTTCTCCCGCATGTAAGCTGCCATGCCGGTGAGGATGTCCTCTGTTGCATGCGGGTTGCGGAAGTTCGCCGTGCCGACAGCAATGGCGGTAGCCCCGGCCAGGATCATTTCTATGGCGTCCTCCGCTGTCGTAATGCCGCCCATTCCTATGATGGGAAGCTTTACGGCGTGAGAAGCCTCATAGACCATGCGGACCGCCACCGGGTGGACAGCCGGTCCCGAAAGACCGCCGGTTTTGTTTGCAAGAACGAAGCGCCTTGTCTTCACGTCAATCTTCATGCCGGTGATCGTATTTATGAGGGAGAGGCCGTCGGCCCCGCCCGCTTCACAGGCCTTTGCCATATCGGCTATGCTCGTGACGTTGGGGGAAAGCTTCATGATGACGGGCTTCTTCGAAACCTTCTTCACTTCCCGGGTGACCTTCTCGGCCTCCTTCGGGTCCGTGCCGAATGCTATGCCCCCCTGCTTGACGTTGGGGCAGGAAATATTGATTTCAAGAGCATCGACGGCCTCCTCATCAGAGAGGCGCTCAACGACGTCCTTATACTCCCCGACCGAATGGCCGCAGACATTGACGATGACCTTGGTCCCGGCCTGCGCCAGAAAAGGCAGGTCCCGGCTCACAAATGTATCGATGCCGGGGTTCTGAAGGCCTATGGCATTCAGCATCCCGGAGGGTGTCTCGGCCAGCCTCGGCGTCGGATTTCCCTCCCAGGGATCACGGGATACGCCCTTTGTGACAACAGCCCCGAGATGACTTAAGTTTACGAATTCTCCGTATTCCGCCCCGCTGCCGAAGGTTCCGGAGCAGGTCATGACCGGGTTCTGGAAGTTGACTCCTGCAAGGCTCACCTCCATATGGAGGCCTTCCGTCGGATCTTTTCCTATCATGTCAGGTCCACCTCCGAAGCTTTAAAAACCGGTCCGTCCGCGCAGACCCGGGCGTTTTTGACCTTGCTGTGGGAGTCGACAGCTGTCGTCTTTACCACGCAGCCCAGGCAGGCCCCGATGCCGCAGGCCATCCGTTCTTCCATGGAGATGTAGCAGGGGATGTCTTTTTCCTCTGCAAAGGCCTTGATTGCGGCCAGCATGGGCCTGGGCCCGCAGGCATAGATGACATCAGGGGCGAGGTCATTTGCCTTGATGGCGTCGATGACGTTGCCCTTCGTCCCGGTCCGGCCGGACTCGGTGGCCACATAGGTACTGCCGCCGGCAGCATTGAATTCGTTTAAAAGAAACGGTTCATCAAGATAGCCCATGACGGCCAGCTTGTCGCCGGACAGGGCCTGGAAGAGGCCCAGCATGGGAGGGACCCCGATGCCGCCCCCGATCACCATGGGGCGCTTTGCCGGAATGTCCGTCGGGAAACCGTTGCCCAGAGGCGCCATGATGTCCAGGGTATCGCCTTCAATCAGTTCCGACACGGTCTTCGTCCCCTCTCCCTTCAGGCGGTAGACGAGACGAAGGGTCCCGTGCTCTTTATCGATTTCGCAGATGCTGATGGGCCGGGGCAGGACGTGGCTCTTATCGCCCAGGTAGAGATTGGCAAACTGGCCCGGGACGGCCGCCTCCGCAGCAGAAGTCTCGAGCAGCAGGGAAAATATGCTGTCCTGCAGGCTCTCCTGGCTCACGACGCGCGCTTTTTCAAAATGTTTCTCAGTCATTATTTATATATACTGCCCCCTCCTGAAAGAGGAGGAAAAATGTAAGGGGTTACATTAGTCATGAATTTCAGAGACCTACGGCGGAAGCGATATCGGCCTTCATGTCGAGAACCGCCCGGCGGGAGGCTTCGGCGAAGTCCTTCTCCCCGTAGATGTCCCGGTACTTCTCGTTCTGCCAGGCGGCGATGATGCCCCGGGAGGAGTTTACGATGGCGCCGAGGCCGTCACTGTTGAAGAAGGCTTTAAGGTCCTTGCCCTTGCCGCCCTGGGCCCCGTAGCCGGGAACCAGAATGTAGGCCTTTTTCATGACCTTCCTGAGACGCTCGCCAACTTCCGGGTATGTGGCGCCGACGACAGCCCCGATGTCGGAGTATTCGCCGTGAAGGGACTCCTGACCCCAGATTTTTACCATCTGAGCCACGTACTCATAGAGGGGCTTGCGCACATCTTCCGTCTGATTCGAAAGGCGGCCGGCGTAGACGGAGGCGCCGCTTACCGGCATGCCGGCTAATTTATCATCCTCGGCCAGCATCCGGTCCTGGAACTCGCCGGAGGAAGGGTTCGATGTCTTCGTCAGAACGAAGAGGCCCTTGTCATGGGCCTTTGCCACGTCGACGAAGGGTTTGACCCCGTCGCTTCCGAGGTAAGGATTGACAGTGGCGAAATCTGCGCCGAAGGGGGCAAACTCTTTCGAGCCGATATGGACCGTACCGAGATGACCGTCCGCATAGGCCTGGGACGTGGAGCCGATGTCACCGCGCTTAATGTCCGCGATGACGATGAGGCCCTTCTCGTGGCAGTAGTCGATGGTCTTTTTATAAGCCATGAGGCCGGGCAGACCGTAGCGCTCGTACATGGCGGACTGAGGCTTCACCGCGGGGATGAGGTCATATGTCGCGTCGACAATAGACTTATTGAATTCGAAAAGGGCTTCCCCGGCGGCCTCGAGGCTCTCCCCGTGGCGGCTTACAGCCTCGTCGAGGATGTGGGGCGGGACCATGGAAAGGGCCGGATCCAGACCGACCACAATCGGGGCCTTCTTCTCTTCAATCTTTTCAATCAGTTTTTCAATCATGGCATTTCGCTCCTTCTGTAGAATCTAAAATGCTGTAGGTAAAATCTATGAATAATATTTATGCGATGCAAAACCAATCTATTGTCACATATCCCGGTTCCGGTCAAATACGATGCGGCCGTCGTGAATCGTCATCATAATCTTTCCATAGACCTCCCGACCGCCGAAGGGGGTGTTCTTTCCCTTGCTGAAGAAGGTGTTGGGGGCGATTGTGTAAGGATTGTCAATGTCACAAATCGCAATATCCGCGGTCTTTCCGATGGAGATATCTCCCCTGTCGATGCGGAGGATTTTCGCCGGGTTCACGCTCATCTTTTCTATGAGCTGGGGCAAGGTGATGAGCCCTTTCTTGACAAGATAGGTATAGGATAATGCAAAAGACGTCTCGAGCCCCACGATGCCGAAGGGGGATTCCATGAAGCCCTTTGATTTTTCAGCCGCCGTGTGGGGGGCATGGTCCGTAGAAATGACTTCGAAAGTTCCGTCAGAAAGGCCTTTGAGCAGGGTTTCCCGGTCCCTCTTCGAGCGGACGGGGGGATTCATCTTGTAGTTGGCATCGTCTGCTGACTGTATTTCATCCTCGGTCAGGATGAAGTGGTGGGGACAGACCTCAGCCGTGACGTTGACTCCCTTCTCTTTCGCTGTCTTCACAAGCTCATAGGACTCGGCCGTCGAACAGTGGCACAAATGAAGCGGTGCCCAGGTCTCTCTCGCAAGCTCAAGGTCCCTGTATTCTATGATATTCTCCACCGCATTCGTGATGCCGGGAAGACCTAAGTCTCTCGCCCGGTCTCCGGCGTTCATAACGCCCCGGACGAGGTTTGCATCCTCGCAGTGGGCCAGAATCGGCACCTGGTTTTCCGCGGTAAGGCGCATGGCGTCGCGGAGAAGACCGGAATCCATGACGGACTTCCCGTCCTCGGAAAAAGCCTTGCAGCCTGCGTCCATGAGCTGCACCATGTCGGAGAGTTCCTGTCCCTTCATGCCCCGGGTAATAGAACCCGCCTGAAGGACGTTCACAAGGCCGATTTTCTTCGCCCGCTCCGTCACGTCAGTATACTTTTCCACCGTATCGATGGGCGGCGTGGTATTGGGCATGGCGACGAGTGTCGTGACCCCGCCTGCTGCCGCGGCCCGGCTTCCGGACTCTAAGTCTTCCTTCTCGGTCTGGCCCGGGTCCCTTAAGTGAACATGCATGTCGACAAGCCCGGGGAAGGCCACAAGGCCTGTTCCGTCAATCTCTCCGGCCCCGGCTGCCACTTCCGCTTCCGTCGCAATCTTCCCGTCGTGGATATAGATATCCCCGACGGCCGGCTCGCTGGAAACCGCCGGGTTTACAATCGCGATATTGCGAATAATGAGGTCAGACGCCTGGTCTCCGGAAAAAAGTTTCTGAAAAAGTCCCATGGAAAGTGAATTCTCCTCCGTGTTCCCGTGATTTCAAATCACTTTACTTTACCATAAGTTGGAACAGCAAAAAAGGGGCCGGGGAAAAATTGCTCTTCCCGGAGCCCCTTTCTGATATTAATTTCTGTTCAACGACTGTTTCATCGAATGATTCCCGCCTCAGACGGTCACAGCCTTCCGCTCGTCGGCGTACTTCTTGATGTTCGAGGCATTGACGTACTTCTCCACCTCGTCTCCGTCCACAACGACCAGGGTGGGTGCCTGCATGATGCCGTACTTTGCTGTCAGGTCCTCTTCCTTCTCGGCGTCGATGATGACGTACTCGAGGTCCGACATGTACTCCTTGGCCTTGGCGCAGTTGGGGCAGGTGGACGTCGTGAAGAGGTAGCGGACAGGGCCGCCCTCGTAATCCGTGTCCTCCGCATTTACATTGACGGAGATGATGGCGTCCTTGAAATTCGGGATGTTGGAAACCACTTCGTCCTCAGGCACGAAGACCTTGTAGGCGATATCTGCAAGGCTGCCGGAGTCGCTCTGTTCGGGGTTTACATTATTCTCGAAAAAATGTAACTGCTGGGCATCGGTCTTTTCAGCCTCTGCCACCGCCTTCTTCACGGGAGGGGTGATTTTCTTATATGCAGAGCCGTTCACGTCGTAGAGCTTGCGGTCCTTGTACTCCTGGGTCTTGCCCTCGTTCCAGTTCTGGACGGGCCGATAGTAACCGGTAATCCGGGAGTAGACCTCCGTCGGCTTCCCGCAGTGGGGGCAGACCTTCTGCTCGCCGGAAAGGTAGCCGTGCTCTTTGCAAACGGAGTAAGTCGGCGAAATCGTGTAGTAAGGCAGACGGAAGTTCTCCGCAATCGTGCGCACGAGCTTTGCCGCGGACTTCCAGGAAGGAAGCTTTTCCCCGAGGAACGTATGGAAAACGGTGCCGGATGTATACAGGGTCTGCAGCTCGTCCTGGATGTCCAGGGCGTCGAAGACGTCAGCTGTATAGCCCACGGGCAGGTGGGAGGAATTCGTGTAATAAGGCGTCTCGCCGGGCTCGCCCGCCGTGATGATGTCGGGGAACTTTTCCCGGTCGTGCTTGGCCAGGCGGTAGGAGGTGGACTCGGCCGGCGTCGCCTCGAGGTTGTAGAGGTCGCCGTACTGCTCCTGGTAGTCCTTGAGGCGCTCCCGCATGTGGTTTAAAACTTCCTTCGCAAACTCCTGGGTCTCCTCATGGGTGAGGTCGGCCCGGAGCCACTTGGCGTTGAGGCCGGCTTCGTTCATGCCGACAAGACCGATGGTGGAGAAGTGGTTGTTGAAGGTGCCCAGGTAGCGCTTCGTGTAAGGGTAGAGGCCCTCGTCAAGAAGCTTGCTGATGACGGTTCTCTTAATCTTCAGGGACCTTGCCGCAATGTCCATCAGGTGGTCGAGGCGCTTATAGAAGTCCTCTTTGTCGGAGGCCAGGTAAGCGATTCTCGGAAGATTGATGGTGACTACGCCGACACTTCCTGTCGACTCACCGGAACCGAAGTAGCCACCGGACTTCTTGCGGAGCTCCCTCAGGTCCAGACGGAGCCTGCAGCACATGGAGCGGACATCGGAGGGCTCCATGTCGGAGTTGATGTAATTTGAAAAATACGGGGTGCCGTACTTGGCCGTCATTTCGAAGAGGAGCTTATTATTCTCAGTCTCGGACCAGTCGAAGTCCTTCGTGATGGAATAGGTGGGAATCGGGTACTGGAAGCCGCGGCCGTTGGCGTCGCCCTCGATCATTACTTCAAGGAAGGCCTTGTTCACCATGTCCATTTCCTTCTTGCAGTCCTTGTAGCAGAAGTCCTGCTCCTTGCCGCCGACGATGGCGGGAAGATTGGCCAGATCGTTCGGAACGGTCCAGTCCAGGGTGACATTGGTGAAAGGCGCCTGGGAGCCCCAGCGGGACGGGGTGTTGACCCCGTAGATGAAGGACTCGATGCACTTCTTCACTTCCTCATAGGAGAGGTTGTCCGCCTTGACGAAGGGGGCGAGGTAGGTGTCGAAGGAAGAAAAGGCCTGAGCCCCTGCCCACTCGTTCTGCATGATTCCTAAGAAATTCACCATCTGGTTGCAGAGGACTGAAAGGTGCTTGGCGGGTGCGGACGTAATCTTTCCCCGGATGCCGCCGAGGCCCTCGGTGATGAGCTGTTTCAAGGACCAGCCCGCGCAGTAGCCTGTCAGCATGGAAAGGTCGTGGATATGAAGGTCGCAGTTCCTGTGGGCGTCGGCGATTTCCTGGTCGTAGATTTCAGACAGCCAGTAATTTGCCGTGATGGCGCCGGAATTTGATAGGATGAGGCCGCCGACACTGTATGTAACGGTGGAATTTTCCTTCACGCGCCAGTCCTCGGTCTTCAGGTAGGAATTGACGACGTCCGAATAATCGAGGATCGTCGACTTCATATTCCGCATCTTCTCCCGCTGCTTGCGGTAGAGGATATATGCCTTTGCGACCTCGTTGTAGCCTGTATTTTCAAGGACCGCCTCGGCCGAATCCTGGATGTCCTCGACCTCGATCTTGTCATTCTTGACCTTGGGCTGGAAATCGGAAGTGACCCGGAGCGAAATCATCTCCAGAATGTCCTTCGTATAGGCGCTCCCCGTCGCGTCAAAGGCCTTCCGAATGGCCTCCTCGATCTTCGAAAGGTCGAACTCCCTGACTTCCCCGTCTCTTTTTACAACTTCAAGCATGGCGCTTCTCCTCTTTCCATATGAGTAATGTAGAACCCAACAGTTTCTATATATTTTTCTTTGCTACTGTATACGCACCGCGGACAAATCTCCCTTGCGCGTGCATTGTTACCATACCAAAGATATTGGGGGAAAGCAAGGCAAAAAATACCACATCTAGTTGTTGAGGCAGCCGGGCGGCCACAAGCTATAGGTAAAAATTCGGCGGGGAAAAACGCCCGAAAGCGACTTCTCTCCGCCTCATCTGATAAATCCTGATATAAAAACGTCCTGCGAGTGGCAGAATTTTTCGTGCAAAGTGCCCAGCACATGTAGTGGGTCTTCGCGGGACCGGCTACTATATTCTGTAGTTTACAACAACCTGTTCACTGGATTCGGTCATTTCGATGATTGCAGTCACCAACAAACAGCCCTGCCGGAGAGGCAGGGCTGTTCTTACTTTGACATTGTCTGGTTTCAGTTACTCTTGCGCGTGGAAAGGAAGGTAAGCTCCCGCACGACCTCCGCATCGCCCGGGAAGTCCGCCACATAGTCTTCCGCGGCCGCGCAGGCGCTGTCGAAGTCCAGGAGTTTCTCATTGATTGCGATGAGTTCCCGCTTGAGGGCCCTCTTGTCCCCGCTTGTAAGGTCAGATGCGGCAAGCCCGGCATTGACGGCCTCCAGCGCTTTGTCATAGGAGGAAACAGCTTCATAGACCCGGGCAATCAGAAGGTACTCCCCGCCGGTCAGGTCCTTCTTCTCTTCCTGATAGGACCCGACTGCGGATACGGCATCATCCGTCTTTCCGTCGGCCGCCGTCAGCCGGGCCAGAGAAAGCTTCGCCTCGTCAATTCCCTTGTCCGCCGCGTTCTGGTAGGCGGATTCGGCCGCAGGCGTCTGCCCGAGAAGCTCATATACCTTTCCCCGGTAGAAGTAGTCATTTCCCGTGTCGCTGCCGGCCCCCAGGGCCTTGTTCAAGTACCCGGCCGCCTGGTCCGCAAGGCCCTTTGCCGCAAGATTCCGGTAAATTGCGATATAGCAGTCATAGTCCGTCGGATCCGCAGCAATGGCGCTGTCGTAGTCGGAAAGGGCCTTCTCCTGCTCCCCCTCGAGGAGATACATGCTTCCTCTGAGGAAGTAGGCCTCGGCGTCCTTCTCATCGAGGCCCGTCAGTGAATCGAGTGTGCTCAGGGCCTCGGCCTGCTTTCCGCTCAGGTAGTCCGCCGTCGCCAGATAAAAGCAGATGTCCCGCTCCTCTGCTCCAACCGTGTATTTGGACTGGCCGAGGGCCTCCTTGAAAGAAGCAGCCGCCCCGGTATAGTCCCCGGCCTTCATGGCCGTGATGCCGGCTTCCTTGAGTTCGTCCTGCTTCGCCCGGTCCGTACTGCCGCAGGATGTGAGGGTCAAGGCCAAAGCAAGAGCTGTTCCGGCTGCCAGAATTTTTGTTATGCTGAATTTTTCCTTCATCGTAAGTTCAAAAAGCGGCGCTGCCCTTCGGCAGCGCCGCAGCAAGCATTTTTACTTTTCTTCCGTCTCATCCATGGCCCGGATTGCCGAGCGGACTGCGTCGACCTGATTCTTCAGGTGCTCGTGCATCTTCTCCGTCACCAGGACCCGGTCCCGGTTCTTCAGGGCTTCCATGATGGCCTCGTGCTCGGAAATCAGGATCGTGTAGTCGTCAATCTTCTTCAGATACTCGAACCGGAAGCGGTACATCTGCTCCTTCAGGTTGCGGACGATATTCACAAGCTTGGGATTCTTGGATCCCGTGTAGATGACGTCGTGGAACTGTTCGTCCGCCTCGGCAATGGCCCGCACGTCCCGGCTCTTGACCACGGTACGGAAATGCTTCATGGCGTCGGAAAGGTCTTCAAAATCCTCATCCGTCATGCGCTCACAGGCGTCCCGGGCGGCCAGTTCATCGAGCACGTCCCGGATTTCCAGCACGTCCTCGAGGTCCTTCTCCGTCATCCGCGCCACATGGGCTCCCCGCCGGGGAATCGTGACGGCCAGGCCTTCCTTTTCAAGCATACGGATGGCTTCCCGGACAGGAGTCCTGGAAACGCCGAGCTCCTGGGCCAGGTGGATTTCCATCAGGCGCTCGCCCGGCTGCAGGTCGCCCCGCAGAATAGCATCCCTCAGGGTGTGGAAGACCACGTCCCGCAGGGGAAGATAGGTATCTGAATTGAGTTTCAGCTGTGCGGCCAAAATGTTTCTCCTTTATAAAAAACAGGCTTGCCCGAAAGGGAACGTCTGTCAAATGTATATGTCTCTCATATAGCCGAACCGTGGCAGACATGCTTCCCGAATGCAGGATATTTCAGCATGCCCGGCAGGCAATGGCGCTTTCGATTCCCGGCATTTCCGCCAGTGCCATAGCCGCTTCTTCCGCTTTCTGTGTGCTTTCAAAAAGCCCGAATACCGTGGGTCCGCTCCCGCTCATCCGGGCGGCGAAGGCTCCCCGGCTCCTGAGTTCGTCTTCTATTAAAGAAATCTCCGAATGCCGCAGGACGGCTGTGTCCCGGAGGACATTGCCCATGGCTTTTGAAAAAGCAGCCTTCCAATCTCCGGAGAACTTCCTTTCTCCCTTGGCAGGCGCTATGCTTCCATTTTCAGTCTCCGCAGAGTCATGCTCCCTGAGAAGCTGTACGAGCGCCGTATTATCCGGCCTTTTGAAGAGTTCCGGCTGTTCAAGACAAATCCGGTCATAGTCTCCGTAGGCCTCCGCTGTCGAAATCGGAAAGGCAGGCTTTACCAGGACGACCGGGCAGGGGCCGAAGGCCGGAAAAAAAGTGATTTCTTCCCCGATGCCTTTGCAGAGGGCCGTCCCCCCGCTGATGCAGTAGGGGATGTCGGCGCCGAGCCCTATGGCGAGGCGCCGCAGGTCTTCGTCGGAAACTTCGGGAGCGAAGAGCTTCCGCATGGCCCGCAGAACTGCCGCCGCATCGGCACTGCCGCCGGCCAGCCCCGCCGCCACCGGAATCCGCTTTTCAAGATATATATCCACCCCGGCGGTAATTCCGTAGGCCTTCCGAAAAGCCTCCGCCGCCCGAACGCAGAGATTCTCAGGCCCGAAGGTCAGGAGGCCCGCTTGGGTAAAGGCTTGTTTGCCGGAACCCGAAAGCCGTTCCTGCCCGGCCTTTGGGGCAGGAATATCCTGCCCATCCTTTTCGCCCTCTTCTGCCTGACTCCCTGCGCAGGGTCTCAGATCAAGCCCCGTCATGACAAGCTTTTCATCGTCCCGGACCGTCACGGTGACTTCATCGCAAAGCGCCACCGTCTGCATGACCATGGAGACAAGATGATATCCGTCGTCCCTGCGGCCCGTGATGTCCAGGCTCAGATTGATTTTCGCGTAGGCCTGCTCCGCAGCTTGCCTTGTAGCAGCCGGTTCCGGACCATTTCCGGCCCCCGCCCTCTCTTCTGCACTCATGTGTATACAATATTACACTTCTTGTTTTTTTTCAAGTACAGAAAGTTAGTGGTGTCTACCTGAGGGCGGGGGGACAAAGTTGTAATATGGGCCTTTTCTACCCACGCACAGCCTCCGCACGGGGGACTAAGTTCCAAAAACAGCTTTTTTTACCCACGCATAGCCTCCGCACGGGGGACTAAGTTCCAAAATTAAATGTTTAGATCCTTGTAATAGGACCGGATGACGTCCGCCGAATGGTCCAGGTCGGCCTGCTCCTCGGGCGCCAGGCGGATTTCGACGATTTCCTTTGCCCCGTCGGACGAAAGAATGGTCGGCACGGAGAGGTAGAGATCTGAGAGCCCGTACTGCCCTTCCAGTTTCACGGAGACAGGAAGGATGCGGTTTTCATTGAAGAGGATGGACTTCGTAATGGCCGTTGTCGAGGACGCAATGCCGTAGCAGGTGTTGCCCTTCCGGGAGAAGATTTCCCACCCGCTCTGCTTCGTCCAGGAGAGGACCTTGTCCTTGGCGATCTCATGACTGCGCGATTCATTATCCCTGAGGACGTCCGAGAGATTCTTGCCCCCGATCGTGGCCGTGGACCAGGATATTGTCTCCGTGTCCCCGTGCTCGCCGATGATGAAAGCCTCCACGCTCTTGGCGTCGAGGTCGTAGGCCTCAGCCAGGCGGCAGCAGGCCCGGGCCGTATCGAGGGCCGTGCCGGAGCCGATGACGTGGCGGGCAGGCAGACTGGACACCTTCTGCACGTAGTATGTCATGATGTCGACGGGGTTCGAGACAACGATGAAGATGCCGTCAAACCCTGATGCCATCACGCTTTCCGTAATAGATTTGATGATATTCATGGATGGGGTCAGCATGGCCAGGCGGTCATTCGACTCCTTGGGCATGGGGGCCGAGGCCGTAATGATGACGATGTCGGCATCGCTGCAGTCCGCGTAATCGCCGGCGTGAACATTGATATTGCGGTTCAGAAAATAGACCGCGTGCTGCATGTCCATGGCCTCGGCGTAAGCCTTGTCCTTATTGATGTCGATGATGACGACCTCCTCGCAGAGGCCCTGGTTGATGATGCTGTAGGCCGTGGTCGAGCCGACATTGCCGGCACCTACGATGGCCACCTTCGAATTCTTGAAGCCCATGTCTTTTCTCCTTTATGAATAATGTAATGCACCCGCGCGGCCCTGCTCCGCCGGCACCGACCCACTGTCAAAAAGGCAGTCGGCAGCAGAAGTCCGCCCTGAATACACAAGAATACAATCCGGCTGTAAGTATAGCAGAATGTGGGCCGCCTGCAGCAGAAATCCCACAAAATTTTGCACTGTCTGTTTAGAAATTTCGGATTGTACTGAAATGTTTTTTTGCAAAAACTCCCCTGAAAATGAATTTTCTGCTAATGATTTTCCGGAATGCATCCGATATACTGATTACAAGAGAAGGCATATTGTGTTCATATGCCCGGAGGTGCAGATTTTTTACCAAGGAGGGTAAACGCATGGCTATTCAGAATGTTGGTCTTACGACATCAGCTGTCGCATCCACCTATCAGACCACTCCCGCCACAAAAGAAAAAAGCACGGAAAAGACTTCAAGCGAGTCGACAAAGACGTCAACCGATGATGTCTATGGCAAGGCCGCGGAATATGTGAAGTCTTCAGACACCGATACAGCAAAGACTTCTTCCACGAAGACGGACCGCAGCGCCCTGATCCAGCAGCTGAAGGACGACATGGAGGCCCAGAAGGCTTCCCTGATGGAAATCGTCCGGAAGACCATGGCCGGCCAGGGAACCGCCATCGGCGATGCATCAAGCGAAGACGACGTATGGCACTTCCTCGCTTCCGGCAAGTTTACGATTGACGAGGCCGCACGGGCCAAGGCTCAGGAGGCCATCTCCGAGGACGGCTACTGGGGCGTTGAAAAAACATCCGACCGGATTCTCGACTTTGCGAAGGCCCTGACCGGGGACGACCCCACAAAAGCTGACGAGATGTTCAAGGCCTTCAAGAAGGGCTACCAACAGGCCACAAAGTCCTGGGGCAAAGAGCTTCCCGACATCTCAAAGAAGACCTACGACGCCGTAGAGAAGAAGTTCAACGAGTGGAAGAATTCCGCAAAGACATCTTCTGCTACGGACTCAGACAGTTCAAAAAAGGCTTCTGAAACAGACAAGGCTTCTTCCAAAGACGGCAAGGTCACTGAGAAACAGTAATAAGGAACATTTCTCAAAATATAAAAATTTTGTTCCACCCGAAAATCGGATCAAAAGCAAAAATGGGAACATTCTTCACAACCTGATGAAGAGTGCTCCCATTATTTTTTATGTTGCACATTAAGTGCAATATGCAATGGAAACACTTTTCGTACAAACTATTGGAATGTTCCCATATTTATAATTGCTTAACAAAAACCATGGGGATATTTTTTGTTAATAACCCCATAATGTTCCTATTTATGTGTCGCGGTACGCAATGCGTGTGCGCTCGACTTCAAAAATAATACGCAATGTGTATTATTTCTGCGCGAACTTGGCTTCCTGCTCCGCAATCCACTCGGGATCCTCGAAGTAGTTGATCTTCATGGCGTTCTTGACGTCGCGGAGGGTTGCCGCAGCCACTCTCTCCGCTTCTTCCGTGCCGGACTTCAGGATGTCGTAGACTTCCGGAATCCGGGCCTCCCAGTAGTGGCGGCGTTCGCGGATGGGAGAAAGCTCTTCCTCGAGGACCGCCTTGAGGAAGTTCTTGATCTTCACGTCGCCGAGCCCGCCCTTTTCATAGTGGGCTTTCAGCTCGTCGAGGTTCTTGTACTCCGGCAGATATTTCTCAAAGGAATCCTCCTTTACGAAGGCGTCAAGGTAGGTAAAGACGACGTTTCCTTCTACGTGGCCGGGGTCTGAAACCTTGAGGTGGGTAGGGTCCGTGTACATCTGGCGGACCTTGTCGCTGACCTCCTTCTCCGTGTCGGAAAGGTAGATGCAGTTGCCGAGGGACTTGCTCATTTTCGCCTTGCCGTCAATGCCGGGAAGGCGGCGGCAGGTCTCGTTCGTGGGCAGGGAAATCGAGGGCTCCACGAGGACTTCCCCATAGGTCTGATTGAATTTCCGCACAATCTCCCTGGCCTGCTCGATCATGGGCTCCTGGTCTTCCCCGGCCGGAACCGTCGTAGCCTTAAAGGCTGTGATGTCCGCTGCCTGGGAAATCGGGTATGTGAAAAAGCCGACAGGAATGGAGGCTTCGAACTCCCGCATCTGAATCTCGGACTTGACCGTGGGGTTCCGCTGCAGGCGGGACACCGTGACGAGGTCGGAGTAGTAGAATGTGAGCTCCGTCAGTTCCGGAATCTGGGACTGAATCAGGAAGGTCACCTTCTCGGGGTCGAGGCCGACGGACAGGTAGTCGAGGGCCACCTCCATGATGTTCTGGCGGACCTTCTCGGGATTGTCGGCGTTGTCGGTCAGGGCCTGGGCGTCGGCAATCATGATATATATTTTCTCAAACTCGCCTGAGTTCTGCAGCTCCACCCGCCGCCGCAGCGATCCGACATAGTGGCCTATATGAAGGCGGCCGGTGGGCCGGTCCCCCGTCAAAATAATTTTTCCCATTTCCTTTTCTCATGATGATTTCCAACTGGAAATCATCAGTGCCTTTCTTAATGCATATTTGTCACAACGACTGACATTTTAACACATCTCCAGGGAGCACGAAAGTGGCAGTGCGCCGACGGGGGACAAACTTTCAATTCATCTCCTCATAGCCCACGCACTGCCAGCCAAAGGGGGACAAAATTCAAAAACAAGTCCTTGGAACCTACGCCACGCTCAAAAACGGGGGACAAACTTTCAATCCCGCCTCTTCTGACCCACACACAGCCAGCCAACGGGGGACAAACTTTCAGGAAGAGTAAATCCGCACCATTCCGCTGATGCCGGAGGGACAGGTAGGCTCCGGCGTCTTCCCGAGGACAGCGGCGAAGGGATTGAAGAAGTCGACCGCCTCCCGCTCCAGGGTCGTTGCGACTTCGATGCGAAGCGTATTCTCACCCTTTCTGAGGGCGGGCGTGATGTCCCAGAGGTAGGAAGGCACAATCCGTATCCCCAGGCTTTGCCCGTTTACGAAGAGCTCGACCCCCTCGTAGGCGTCCGTGATTTCAAGAAGGGCCTCTGACGGGATTTCGTCCAGTGACAGGCTTCTTTCGTAGCGGACGAAGCCCGAAAACTTCGGTTCTTCTTCCGCCAGCCGGTCCGGAAGCGCAATGGTCTTCGGCTTCTCAAAGGCAGGATAAGCTATAGCCCGGCAGGTGCTTCTCTCCCACCCCTCTGAAAGTTCCTGCTGATTCAGTCCTTCGAGGCGGGCGGAAAGAGGCCGCGTAGTCCCGGGTTTATAAGTCGTTCTCTGTTCAACAAAAATGAAGAGGCTCTTCAGGGGCTCGAGTGTGAAGGAAAGCGTCATGGTCCCGGCTTCCGCGTCATTTACATAGTCGACGGTCTCGAGCGTATTGTCCCAGGCATTATAGGCATAGGCCGTGCCGGTCTGCCCCAGGGTGACCCTCCCTGTATACTTTTCCGTCCCTTCGTTCGTGAACATGTAGAGGTCGGCGTCCGTCACATAGTGGCGGTAGCGGATCCAGGTATTTGCAGGAGCGATGGTAATATCGGAAAGTTCTTCTTTCCGCAGGGCATCCGCCAGCCCGGCAATGGGGACGCTTTCTGCTCCGGAAAAATCCGCCTTTTCAATCCCCTGCTCAGAAACGACGAGCTCCGGCTTTTCTCCGGCGAAGAAGACCGGAAAGCCCGCGTCAAGAAGCCTCAGGATGCCGTCTGCCGCAATCTTTGAAATGTACTTCGTCCGCGGCACTATGAGGGCCCGGTAGGAAGCATTTCCGACAGCAAGTCTTCCGGCGGAGAGCACAGCCTTAGCATAATCATTATTCTCATCAAAGACGTCCGCCGGCAGGATCTCGAAGTCAATCTGCTTCCGCGTGAGTTCCGCAGCTGCCTCCTGGACCTCGTCGAAGTCCGTGCACATCCACTCGGACTCGCCCATATAAAGGACAGCAGAGGGCACGACGGCACGGCCTCCGCTCATGAGCATAGAGGCCCGGTTCATATATTTCATAAGTTCCCCGAAGTGGCGGTACTGGGGATTGTTGCCATGGGCGTAGAAGTGAGGCGGACAGTCCGGATCCGGGAATTCCTTGGGCGAGAAGGCGTGGGGAACGAAGTGGTTGACTCCCCGGACGAGGAAGTGGTCCGTCAGGTACTTTTCAAGCCGGACCCCCTCGCTCCACCCGTAGGCACCGAAGATTTCGCACATGGAATTGCCGGCCTTCGCGGGCTCGATGGAGGCAGCGGAAGAGGCGAGCTTGGCCAGGGTATACTGGAAGAATTTTCCCTGCCGGAGCGAGCCGAAGAGTCCGGGCCGGTCCTCATCCCCCTGGGGCTCCACCTGACCCCCGATGTCGTCAACCCCGGCCATGTCCTGACCCGCAAGACCGCGGAAGTAGTGGCCGAGCGAGGTGCCGGTCCTTGCGTGCTGATTATTGTCCTCTATGACGTGGCCTATATACTGCACGCCGTGATTCCGGCACCAGGTCCCGATCTGCCGTGAGAAGGCAGACTCCACGAGGCGGGAAACCGCGTCCATGAAGGTCAGGCGGAAGGAGGCGGTGAGCGGGCAGGCCCCCGGCTCCCAGAGGAGGGCGAGCCCTGCGCGAGCCCGGTCCCCATACTTTTCTGTCAGTGCGTCCATGAGAAGGGGCGACCAGGGCAGGTCGTCGAGCTCGTTCAAGTGCTTCCCCTGCTCGAAGGCGTGCCCGTTCCCCAGCTCCGGCTCGTCGGAAAAGAAACCGGCAATTGTGGTCCCGAAGCGGTCCTTATAGTGCTGATAGTGCGGCTCATACACCGTGTCGATGAGGACCCGCACGCTCTCCGGATCCATCATATTGATGTAGTCCGGATGCATGCCGTAGTTTCGCGTGGAGTTTACGACATAGAGGTGCCACTTTCCCTCCGCCGGCACCGTGAATTTCAGCGTCTCCGCTGTCCTCTGCCCAGAAAGGTCGATGAAATCTCCATCGGCAGCAGCTTCCTCCAACAGATTTCTTCCAACACAGCTGGCTGCCTGTCCCAACTGGCCTGTTTCATCCGACAAAACGAATTCTTTCTCAGAAAAGCGGATTCTGTCCTCTCTTGCAGCCGCCCCTTCTCTCACAAGAACGATAGCCTCAATGGCGTCCCCGGGATAGGCCGTCATGCCTTCCTGTCTCGTGTGCTTCTCGATTTCCGTGGGCTGCCAGGGCCGGGCTCTGCGGTAAGGCGCAAGATCAATCGTCATCTCCCCGTTCCCCGTGAGCGGAATCTCCTGCCGCACGATGCTTTTTCTCGCATGAGAATCCTCCGCGCCCTTCATGGCCCCGTTGGCATAGCCCGTCGGAAAGTGGCTGTCATCAAGAATCCAGACCTTCATTCCAAGCTTTTCCGCCTCGTCCAGGATGGCGTCCATGTCCGCCCACCACTTGTCCCCGAGGAAGTCCGGGTGGGGCCGGCTCTCTATGCAGACGGCCCCGATATTGGCCGCATGGATGACCCCCATATATTCCCGCAGCGTGGTCTCATCTTCCCCGTGCTGCCAAAAAAAAGGCAGGATGTAATTCTCCCCTTTTCCCTCCAGCAGCTTTTTCACCTTTTCATTCATGACTAATGTAACCCCCTTCAGAGCGTTTCATTCTTCTCCCTTGCAGCCGGACAGGCAAGTGTCCCGCCTGCTGCAGATGCATTTTCTTCATGATATGCACGTCTGCTCCCCCTGTCAAAGACCTTATTTCTTCCTTATCCGACATTTTTTCACTCCTCTGTGAAGCGTCACAACGGGGGGATAAACTTTCATTTCCTGCTTAGCCCACCCTCACGGAATGTCCCAATGGGGGACAAAATTCTATTTTTTCTTCTTTAGGCACACGATTAGCTCTTCGACGGGGGACGAACTTCCATTTTCTTCCTCCTCGACCGATACAACACATTCTGACGGGGGACAAATTTTCTTTTCCTGCCCTTATGACCCATCCCCTGAAAACAGGGTCTTGCAAGAGAGGACAGTTTTTCTTGAAAAAGCAAGCCTTCAAATCTACCCCGAATACTGATATAGTTGAATCAGTTGAGAGGAGAAGTATTCCTTTCTGTTTTCAATTCATACATAAAAGGAGGAAAACGAAACATGGCAAACAGAATCGTCCTGAACACCGTATCCTACCATGGCAAGGGGGCCATAGAGGAAATTCCCGGAATCGCCGAGCGCGAGGGCTTCACGAAGGTCTTCGTATGCTCTGACCCCGACCTCATCAAGTTCGGCGTTACCGCAAAGGTCACGGACCTTCTCGACAAGGCAAAGATTTCCTACAGCATCTATTCCGAAATCAAGCCCAATCCCACGATTCAGAACGTCAAGGACGGCGTTGAGGCCTTCAAGGCAGCCGGCGCTGACTCCATCATCGCCATCGGCGGCGGCTCTTCCATGGACACTGCCAAGGCCATCGGCATCATCATCGCAAACCCCGAGTTTGCTGATGTCCTTTCTCTCGAAGGCGTTGCGCCCACGAAGAATCACGCCGTAAAGACCATCGCTGTTCCCACGACGGCCGGCACCGCTGCCGAGGTTACGATCAATTATGTCATCACGGATCCCGACCGCGAGCGCAAGTTCGTCTGCGTCGATGAACACGACATTCCCGCTTACGCCGTAGTCGATCCCGACATGATGTCCTCCATGCCCAAGGGCCTTACCGCTGCAACCGGCATGGACGCTCTCACCCACGCCATCGAAGGCTATACGACAAAGGCTGCCTGGGAGCTTACGGACATGTTCCATCTCGAAGCCATCCGCCTGATTTCCGAAAATCTCCGCGACGCCGTTGAAAATAAGCCTTCAGGCCGCGAGGGCATGGCTATGGCCCAGTACATCGCCGGCATGGGCTTTTCCAATGTGGGTCTCGGCGTTGACCACTCCATGGCCCACACCCTGTCCGCTCACTATGACACCCCTCACGGCGTAGCCTGCGCTATGCTGCTTCCCATCGTCATGGACTATAACCGCGACAGTGTCGGAGACCGCCTCCGCGAAGTTGCCCGGGCCATGGGTGTTCCCAATGTAGATGCCCTTTCCGCAGAGGATGCCAAGCAGGCTGCCATCGATGCCGTTCAGAAGCTTTCCGATGACGTCGGAATCCCCAAGAAGCTGGACAAGATGAAGGAAGAGGACCTCTCCCAGCTCGCAGACGACGCCCTTGCAGACGCCTGCTGCCCCGGCAACCCCAGAGATCCCAATAAACCGTACCCCTTGTCAAGGACATTTTAGAAAGTTGGGGTTGGATTTTTGAAG